>CAZPZJ010000007.1:0-37409 GCA_964591055.1 uncultured Leptospiraceae bacterium | reverse complement strand
CCACGCCGAAAGCCTCGTGGCTGCGTCATCCAGACTCGATCTTCTCCGCCACGGGTTGGACGACGACCTCGTCATGCTGCGGAAGCAGACTATGCATGTATGTATACCATGATTAATGAAAGAGCAACCGGCACTCATGTTCATTGAGGATTTCCGCCTTTCGAAGCTTATCAGCACCAACAATGATTTGTTCGGTGATTTCGACTTCGGCGAGACCAATAAGTTCTTCCTTGACCAGATCGGCACGAAACTTGCCAGGGATGAGATCATCAAGGTCTAATCATGGTTTTCATGCCCACGGCATGGGTGCGTTATATTAGGCATGACAACAATATCAGAGCTTACCATGCTTCGCGCGGTGATTGAGCCTGCCTTCCGGTGAATTATAAATCTTTCCAAGCTTCTCTTTCGATGTGTCCCGAATCTTTGCATACACTGCTCTTTTCCGATCGAGATACAGCGTGGCGCCATCGTACAAATAGGCGAGAATTTTCACTGCCGATTTGCCGGTATAGTAAATCACTGAGACGTTCTCCAATCCCTTTGAGGAAACCTTCACCGGTTCGATGTCGGTCAGACGATGAATTGCTTGAGTGAGTCCTTCGAGAAATGGACGAGTTCCCAGGAAACGGAGACGCATCACATGATAATAACGTTTCTCACCGGCAACAATTTGCTGATTGGTCGTCAGGTCAATCGTTCCATCACCATCGAAGTAGCCTCGGATGAAATGACGAAGATAATCATCCGGAATATTCCCCGGCCAGGAAAGTGAATGGGTTTTGTCCTCGATCTCGATGTAACCGGCGATCATCTCGACAAGCTTGCGGCTCGACAGCTTTAATCGCACCGCATCGCTTGCCGGATTCGATTTATGTGGTTTGATGTGAATGGGACGTGATGGTGAGATCAGGTCACGCAGTTTTTCGATAAGTCCAATGTCGTATTTATTCAGGCAAATTTCAACACTCCACTCACTCTTCGTATGAATGACATGACCATCAGCTGCGATAAGCCCGATAAAGTAAAATTTCAGTTCTGAATCATGAAAGATGTAATCGGCAATTGGATACTGCGTTTCAAACGGGAGAAGGTGCTCAAGTTTTCTCGGCTTTGGCGAAAGATCAATGCCCCTCTCCCGACACATTTCACGAAGTTCCCGAAAGCTTCCGGCATGTGGTCCGACAGCGGCTCGAAGCGCATCGTATCCGAGGCCTTTGAGCTCGCTTGGAGAAGGCCAATGTGTGAAACCGTGTTTCTCAATTACGTCAATATATGCGTCTATTGTCTTTTCCCGGTTCCAATATCCGGAGCTTTTTAATTCGTAGTAGTCGTTGAATGTTCGAATTCCCAGCCTTTGGGCTGCATTTACCGTTCCGCCGTGAAATATTCGTAGCGCGGAAATGATGTCGCCGCGTTTCTCGTTAATGAGTTCCACATGCGTAGGGAAATATCCCCGCTCCCTTACCATCGGCATGATCTCGGCGGAAAATGCGTCCCAGTCTTTGAGCAGGTTTGCCGCATGTTCCTGCGCAGTTTGAATCATGAGACACCTTGCGACCTCACGGTATCCGCCGTGGTATTTTCTCATGGCGTCCCATAGTGAAGAGAGGTGAAGCTCTGCCATCTCAATTTGCGATGGCAGATGTCCGTGTTCTCGGACAAATGGCATCAGAGCGTCGACTACGTGTTCAAAACATTTCCAATAGCCTCTCGCCTTGCGAGTTTTCATAAACAGCCTCCTGAAGATGATTCTTCCATTTTTCCAGATGGTTTAGTTTATGTTCATGCAAGCATAATCCGACGCACCCGGGGGGCTCGAAACGTTTTAAGATTTACATGAAATGCTCTCCGGGTATGCCTCTCGGGAGCTGACTGGATTTACACGATATAATAGTGATACAGTAATGCGCTCGGGCCTGTATTAAAACATTATCGCTGAGCTAATTATTTATTCCTTGCAAAGCGGGTTTAACCTGAAATTGGCATGCAAGAATGGCGATTTTCCGCTGAGCTGGCAATTTTTTGTTGTCTACGTATCAATTGTCAAACCCGGTACAGTGTATGAATCTTTATGGTGTCAAACATTTAACCGCACCGTGTGTACAGGATTTTCAATAAATGAGCCTATGATATTCTTTCCAAATTACATCATACGAAGGTATGGCATATACCTGTAGTGTAAGCATTATTTTCTTGACAAACATGTAGTCTGTGACCACCAATCTTTATAATAGTGGGTTAGCCGCATCTCGTGCGGTTCTTTATATAAACAAGTCGTTTCCTGACGAACTGTGATTGTAATCAGAATACTCAATACAATCGAGTTGTGTTCCTGGCTATTGGCGAGCTTGAAAGACAATAATAATCCTTACGGGCGGGATAATTATGATGTCATGTCGATGTGGTATTCTCCTTGGGAGTAAGGTGTTTCCGTTGCTTTATCCGCCGTGAGTGGAGAAGGTGTTTTCATCAACCCGGGTTGGGGAATGCCTGAAATATATGTTGAGGTCAACATAATGAAAGCGCTCTCTGTCCGACAACCATGGGCCGAGCTTATTATGCGCGGAGGTAAGAAGATCGAGTACCGGAGCAAGCCCACGAAGGTGCGTGCGCGAGTTTACATTTACGCAAGCCTTACACCGGCGGACATCGAGGAGTTTGAAGATATCGGCCTGAAGCCGGGAGATCTGCCATCGGGAGTCGTCATCGGTACGGTTGAGATAATCGGATGCAATGAGGAAAAAGGATATCCCGGCTCATATGAATGGCGCCTGGCAAATCCTCAAAGGCTTGAAAAGCCGATAAAGCCGGAGAATCATCCGCAGCCGATGTGGTTTACGCCTTTTAACGCCAATTAGCTTCCATAATATTGTGCGATTATATATATCTTGAAGGTAAGTTAACGATAAATAGACAAATATAGTGTAAAATGAACTATTACGGAAAGCATTTGTCAATGCTTTATGTCCCGAGACGACATGATTGTCAGTGTTTACTGGTTAAATTGCCTGTTATTGCGATTTATTATTCACCGACATAGTTTCCATATACCCAACGGCCTTCTTTAATTATTATTCCATTCTTGAATATTTTTCCAACACCATTCGGCTTGCCATGAGAAAACTCTCCCGCAAAATAAGTTGCCTGATCATTAAAATAGTATGTGCCTTTGCCGTTAAATTTATTATTAATAAACTCTCCATCATAGCGGTTGCCATCTGGAAAACACTGAATTCCTTTCCCCTCAAAGTTTTCGTTTTTAAAATCACCCTCATAAGTACCGCCGTTAAAATGGTAGAATTTCCCTTTCCCTGTCCGCCTGCCATGAAAAAAGTTGCCTACATACCTGTCGCCATTATTGAATTTCAACTCTCCTTTTCCATGCATCATCCCATTCTTCCAGTTTCCTTCAAAAACGTCACCATGGTAATATGACAATTTCCCCTTTCCGTTTCGCATTCCATTTGCATATTCCCCTGTGTAAACAGTTCCATTAGACCAGCGGAATATTCCACTCCCATGCATAAGATTCCCTCTATGCTCGCCTGCATATGAATTCCCGTTAGGAAATAAAAAAGTTCCGTCTCCTCGCTTCATTCCCTTTATCATCTCATATACGGGCATATTCGGTCGTACATCAGTAATCCAGGGAGATGTTTGGCCAATCATTTTACACTTCGCTGATGCCATCATTGGAAAAGTTACTTCCATTGGTGCCATAACATTGTGTAATTCTAAAAACACTTTTTGCCCCATGGCGAGGATCTTTTCCCCCTCGGTTTGATATACCTGTACTAAAATCTCTTTGGATACTGGATTAATTGATCTGATTATACCAATCTTCTTCTTTACATTTTCATGAAGAACAGGTAACATTATTGTACCGCAAAAAAGCCCATTTGAAAAAACTCCGCGCTCTATTGTCCCATCGGCATAAATAAAGACACCTTTCCCGTTTGGCATATTGGCGAAAAAACTGCCCTCATAGTGGTCACCATTTTGAAATGTATTAATACCATTGCCTTCACGTGAGCCTTTCTTGAATTCACCTTTATAGGTGCCTGTTACATCAGGGAAAAATAGGATCCCTTTCCCATCGAAAAGACCGTTGTTCCATTGTCCTTCATAACGGCCCCCGTTATCTGATACATATACTCCATATCCATTCAGGCAATTACCCGAAATGCATCCACTCTTACGGGTGTTTTCTTTTGTTGATACTGTGTCAACTCTTACTTCGTGGGATGTTTGACAATTGAATGTAAATATTATGAAAATAAATACTATGCTATGTGCCGTTGATCGTATCATAAAGTAAATCCTTTGTTTTTATTATTATATACTGTAAAAATTAATAAAAGTAATTGATATGTAAAGCATATATTTTATATTGTATTTAGTATTGTTTTATTCAAATAAATATCGGGGGGATAAGGAATGAGAACTCATTCTTCGATAATCGGTGCGGTCACCCTTTTTGCCTGTATTGCCTTTACTTGTGTTAATTTGTACAGTAATCCATCTGACGATAATTTAATTAACGCAGCAAAAGAAAATGACTTTGAAGGGATTAAAAAAGCGGTAAAATCCGGGGCCAGTATTAAAAAATCAGGTGGAATGGCTTTATTATGGGCATGTAATCACTGTAATCTTGAGGCTGTAAAGTATTTATTAAGTAAAAGGGCTAATGTTAACGCTAAGGAAGAAAAGGGGGGGACGCCTTTACATATTGCAACACAGAGTGGGTGTATTGAGGCGATGAAGATGTTAATTCAATTAAAAGCCAATATTAATGCTGTAGATTTGGATGGAAGCACACCTCTTATGTACTCAACTTTATCATTAAACAACGAGCCGATGAAGTTTCTTATATCGAAAAAAGCAAATCTAAATATAAGAAACAATCTGGGCAAAACTGCACTCGGCAATCTTGTTATGATAAAACGTATTTTTACATATGGCCCGCCTGATCCTGATAAGTTAGCCAAGATTGAAGAAATGACGAAGTTTTTAAGGGATGCTGGGGGGCAGGAATAATAGAGAGTCCTTTCTCTCTATTACTCAAGTTGGGGAAAATATGCCCTTAATATTGGTAGACGCAACCGCCGCGCACCTCACTTGATTGAATCCACGATCTTGGCCACCAGCTCCGGGATGGCGGGAAGTATCTGCTCAGGGCTGCTGAAGTGCTCGGCGTACGTGGCCTCCTTCTTGAATGCGTCAAAGTATTCCCGGCGCTCGGAGTCCACGTTGAAGTAGATGAGCTTGACGCCGGAATTCACCGTCTCGCGCATGGCGATCAGCGTGTCGTCAAGCGCCTCTTTGCCCATGTAGTTGTCGGACGCCGGCATGCCGTCGCTCAGCAGGAAGAAGTACTTCACCTCGGCGTCGCTCTTCTCCATGATGTTGTTGATGTAGCGGATGAAGTCGCCGTCCCTGTTGCCGTTGAGCGCGGTGAAGGACGAGACCGCGTCGATGGTCTCGGCGCGGTAGACGTTGGTGGAGGTGAGCGAGTTGAACGCGTACGAGCTGACGCGCTCGGTCAGATGGCACAGCGCCGTGCCCAGGATGATCGCGAACGCCTTTTCAACGTCAAGCACCTCGGTGGCGGCGGCGTGCGGCGTCGGCGGCGCGCCGGAAATGAATGCCCCGGTGGAGCCGCTCGCGTCCAGCCCGATGATCACCTCGAGCGTCCTGCGCTTCTCCCGGTAGATGTCGAGGAACTCGGCGGAGTGGAGGCGGTTTCGGTCGCTCAGCACCTCGATGAGTGTTTCGATGTTGAGCTCGCCCTCAAACGAAGAGGTGTCCTCCTCCTCACGGACGATGGGCAGCAGCACCGAGAGGCGGTCATAGACCTTCTGGGCCAGGTACTCCCACTGCCTGAACTTGTGGAAGAACTCGGCGTTTCTGTCCCGCACAGGGTATTCGTTGATCTCGGACAGGCGCGTGCGAGAGCGCGTGCGCGGATCGATGGAGTAGACGTACTTCTTCTTCCCACCCTTGTTCTTCTTTTTCTCCCCTGTTTTTTCCGGCGATTTTTTCTTCTCGGGCGGCTTTCCCGTTTTACCCTTGATTTTTATTTCACCGGTCTGCACCTTCGCCGCTTCATCGTCGGCGCGGGTGCGGTGCGAATAGTCCATGGTGCCGGTAAGGGAGTAGTCCGGCGATTCCACCCCCAGCATGCCGGTGGCGAACGAATCGATCTGCGCGTTGGAGGCGGCGCCCCGTTGTTCACTGCCGCGGGGATCGAGGTCGCCGGGCGCTTCCAGGCCGTACTGGTGCAGGAACCCCAGCGGGTCTTCGTTGTACGCGCGGTAGAGGGCGTCAAGCTCCTCGCGCGAGAGGGGGCCTTCCGGACATGACGCAGCGTCATAATCGTGCAGCGGCTTTGCCGAGCACTCCGGGTCAAGGATGCCGGCAAGGTCCGCCTCGTGCCAGTGCTTCATGATCTCGTAGAACTCGCGCACCAGCGGGTACACGGCGAGCGGGTTGGCGCAGTCCAGGTTCTGCAGCCGCTGCACGCCGTAGTCGATCATCTCGCGCATGCCCCTGAACCGCCCCGTGGAAAGTTTCGCGTTCATGATGCTGTCGATGAGCTCCATGTACTGCGGGGTTTCGCGTATGTCCTTGTTGTAGCCCACGGCCTCGTCCACGATGTGCGTGAGCGTGCGCACGGCGGCGCCGAGCTCCATGTTCATGAAGCTGTTCGAGAAATAGCTGTTCATGAAGAACGTGAGTTCGCCCGCTTGCGGGTGGGCGCCGATCCTGATCATGTAGCTTTCGATGCGGAAGTCCTCGAAAGTGTTGTAGATGTGGAAGAAGAGGTCGGGGAGCTCCAGGTTTGACGCGTAGAACTTCATGTCGAAGCGGAACGACCCCGCGATAATGTGTCCCGCCTCGTGGAGGGCGCAGAAGATGTAGGCGGTGAGATTTCTGTTTTCCGTGAGCGGGTCGAGCGGATCCTTGAAGAAATTGATGTGTGAAGGAAGGTATATCTCCCTTCCGTTGGTTTTGGCGTACAGGCCGCCGTCGAGGATCGGCACCCCGCCGATGAGCGGCATCACCACGCCCTTCACGTACGGCATCGCATCGACGAGCGTGACGCGGTGCCAGTAGTCGGGCGCGGCGGCTTCGCGCGTCCTTGTAGGGTCCTGCCTGAACGTGTCCATCAGCGTTTCGCAGTAGCGCTCCAGGTGTTCGGGCTCGGTGTCCGCGAGCGCTTTGAGCACGGCGTCCTCGATGTCCATGCTCTCGGCGACGCTGATGATCGTTTCGAGGAGCAATGATTGACGGGAGAATTTTTCAAACAGGGGCTTCCAGAGGCCGGCGCGAATCATGGCGAGCACCGGCGCAAACACCTCAAGTTTCGAGCGGTTGCGCATGTATCGCATGTCACCGAAAAGCTCATCGATATGATGGCAGAACGCCGCGTGGTTGGGATCGCAGAAGCGCGTCATCTTCATGCGCTGACCGTTGTCGACAAGCTTGAGCGCGATGAAGATGTACTCGAACAGCAGGAATCGTATCACCTCGAGCTCAACCAGCGTCGAGGATGTCTGCTCCTTCATCCACATGAAGAAGGCCGCGCGCCTGTCAAGGAAATTTTTGTCCACCTTGAGCCCCAGCAGCAGCTTGAGCACGATGCGGTAGAGCGAAATAGAGATGTCGCGGATGTCCATCTCGGAAATGACCGAGACAATGTTGCGGATCAGGAACCTGACCACCTCGGTCGTGAAGCCGTAGTAGCCGCGCAGCGAGGAAAACGCGGTGGACACGAAAATGCTGATCGCCTTCAGGCTCTTTTCCGGCTCAAGGCTGAACACGAGCTCCCACACGAAGTTTTCAAATTCGTCGCGCGGGCTGCCGTAATCCTTTAAAAACGCGCGGTAATCGTCAACGCGGTCCGGCGGCATGATGATGAGGCAGTTCCATATTCCGGCAAGCCGCCTGTAGAGCCGCGTGTGCTCCTTTTCCTTTTTTTCGAGCGACTGGTGCTTCACGGCCGGATAGCGCATCGAAAAGAGCTTGAGCAGCCTGAAAAAGCGCGCCGCGTCGGGCCCCCGGGCTATGATGTTGAACAGGTTCAGTACAAACTCCTCCCAGCGCCCGATGTCGTAGCTCAGGTGGATGAGGCGCACCGAGTGGGGGGCGGTGAGGAGAGCGGCGGCGGCTTTGACCGAGTCGGGATCTTTCACTGCGAGGAGCAGCGAGGCCAGCCGGGCGAACATCTCGTTGAAGAGCGGCCGCTCGGGCGCGAATTGCTGCCGCAGCGTGCTGAATTCGGTGGAGGCGCAGAACTCGACAAAGGGGGCCGTCAGGTCCTGCCGCTGTTCGCCGATGGCGATGAAGTGGCGCTCGAACGCCTCGAACGATTCGCGGTCCACCGGCACCATGAAAAATGACCGTTCTACGGCACGGTAGGCCTTGCCCGACATCTCGCCCGCGATCGCAGCGATGGTTTCAGGCGCGATGCCGAGCGCGATGCGCCTCAAGAGCGTTGACAGCGTGTGCTCGAAACGGGAGATCGACGAGGCGGTCCGCGTTTCCATGAACTTTTCAAAGCCGGGATGTTCCACGAAGCGTTCGAAGAGACCGACCTGCGTGTCGTCGAAAAAATCCGCGCCCAGGGAGTACGCCGTGTCGATGTGACGGGCGTCGACGATCCGCTTTTTGATTTCCCGCCTGGCCTGCGCGGACAGCAGCGATCTGAACTTTTTTTTGTCCATGGTTGCCCGCCGCTATTTCTTCGCGGCCGCCGCCGAAGCGAGGTTGGTGTTGTACCTGGTGACGTCGCCGAACAAATGCATGCTCTTGGCGATCATCATCACCAGCTGGTAGACCGAGTTGGTCCGGAGCATCTTGTCGCGGTACTGGCCGTAGCAGACCTGGTCGATCACCAGGCGCGTCGCATAGGTCTGGGCGAGGAAGCGGTTGAAGCCCCGTTCCAGAAGGTAGTGGTAATGGCGTAGCGCCGCCATCTCGATGCGCGCCGAGCTTTCGTGCAGGGTGAGAAGCTCCAGGTCCTCGTTTTCCAGCGTGTCGCCCAGGCCGATTTTTTTCAGCATCGGCGATTTGCCGGTGCGCCCCAGCGAGTTGAGGAGGTCGGTGAAGCTTGAAAGCATCCTGGCGAACGTGACGCCCGAGTACGCGTTGCGCTCCAGCTCCGAGAGCACTTTCGCTGAGTCCTTGCCGTACCCGAACGTCTGTTTGGCGTCGTGTACCTGGTAGACGTACTCCGGCGCCTTCGCCGCCTTCTCGTCGTTGAAGAAGTTGCGCCAGGCGATCGAGTTGTTTTCCGGCACTCCCCTGAAAAAGCGCCCGTCGGCCGACACTCCCCGCAACGAAAGGGATATCCCGAAATCGGAAAATCCACCGGCGGCCTTCTCTCCCACGGCCTTGCGGTGCGCCACGTAGGCCTTGAAATCCGAGGGCCAGCGCTCGTAGTGGAGGTGGATGAAGCGGTCGGCCACCGAGTCCTCCAGGTCGCGCGAGGTGAAGTTCTGCGTGGGGTTGTAGGAGATGACGCCCCAGAACCCCTTTTTTGCGTTCATCTGCACGCCGTCGCTGCGGTCGATTGAGCGCCGCTCGTCGAAGGCGCTGTTCATGCGCTTCTGCACGTCCTCCTTGAGCAGGTTGAACTCGTCGCCGTAGAAGATGCCGGGCTCGGTCATGGCGCAGATGAGCGGCCCGTTGACGTGCCTGGTGACGCTCACGCCGTCCTGCGCGCCCAGCACCGGGTAGGAGATGATGTGCGACTCCGTGGTGCGGTTGGAGCAGGTCTTGGTATAGAGGCTCAGTCCGAGGACCTTCGCGATCTCCATCACGCTGTGCGTCTTCCCCACGCCGGGAGGGCCGTCGATGGCGGCGTGCACGTCCAGGTAGTAGGCCATGAGGAGGCGCTGCAGCTCGTCAAAGCCCTCGTCGGTCACCTGGTTGGCGATGAAGAAGCTTTGCTCCCCGCCGGCGATCTTCTTCCGCGTCACGGCCTGCCGTGAAGGATCCCCGTTGCCAAGGTACGTCATCTTGATCCTCGCCGCGCGCCTGACGAGCGAGGGCTCGCCGACCAGCTCGAGCTTGTTGGCGAAGATGGTGTTGACGGTGCGGGCGCTGATGCCGTGGGCCGAGGCGTACTCGCACAGCGAGCTCATGATTTCGCTGTGCGTGGTCTCGTCGTTCAGCAGGGCCGAGCAGACCAGCAGCACCATGTCGCGGTCCTGCGCGCTGTCATGAAGGGAATGTATCTCGCCGGGGCTTTCCTTCCACGCGGTGAACCACTCCTGCAGCGTGTCCCTGCCCAGGGCGAGCTCCTTGACCGTGTGCGCGATGCTGGCCCTTCCAAAAAGGCGCGTACCCCTGTCGGCCGAAAGCACCGAAAACAGGTTTTTAATGAAGATTTCCTGCGTGGCGGAAGAGAGAATGTCGATGTTCATACTACCTCGTGGCATGGTGGAATTATGTCGTTCATCGTTGTAATGGATGAGCTTGCCGGAAAAATTTAACGATTTTTTCATTTTCTTAAACCATCACGCCATAAAATCAACTTTTTTCGGAGGGGCCTTTTTTTTCTTTAAAAAAATCACGTAACGTCGTCCGCTTAACAAGAGGAAGTTGGCGGCCACTGACCGCCGATGATGATTTGAGCGCGTACACGGGAGTGACCATGCGGCTTGATGAGGGTTTTAACAGATGGTGCAGAAGCTTGACCGTGTAATCGCGGAGGGTAGCGGCGATTACAGCCGTGGTGTCGGACTGATCAGCGGAAAGATCGAGATGCTTATCGGGCATGTCAATGCGAACGGGGGCGACCGGAACTCCGTTACGATGATGTCGATTGAAATTCTTGACGATCTGGCGCGATCGGAGGCGTTTTTCCGGCGACTTTCTGATGTGGAACAAGGCGGGAACCGCGTCGTCCATAATTACACGCTTGTGCTGAGGACACAGCTTATCGCGTTTCTGAAGAGGCTCGGGGTGGAGGAGATACCGTGTTCAGGAGGCGATGATTTCGTCCCGGAAATCCATAACGCGGTCGCGCTGTCCGTTGACGGGCGTTACAGGAAGGAAACCGTCGTGGATATCATCAGGGCGGGATACCGCTTCATACGGGGAATGATAATCCGGTTTGTCGATGTGATTGTGGGCAGGGCCCCGCGGAATGAATGAGCGAATGGAAAAAGGCGTTGCACGACGTTTTATGTCAGCGATATTGCGAGGAACGCCGGTGACGAAGCAATCCTTCCTGCGCGTGTGCGATATCAATGGATTATTTGGAGGAAGATGATGGACCGGAGAATGTGCGTGCTCATAATGCTCTTCGCCGCGGCGATTGCGCTGCCACAGTGCGCCACGCGGCCGCGGGTGGAGACGCCGCGGGCTGAACCGGCGAGGGTGGAACCCGCAAATACTGAGATTGCAGCCCCGAAGGCGGACCCATCGAAAGCGGTTGCAGTTGAAGAAAACGTGGTTTCACCATCCACTCCGGTGGGCAGCATCCACCGGGTGAATCGGGGAAACCGGGAGGTGCTGGTGCGGACGAAAAGGATTCTGCACATGGGGGAGCGTGTGTACGCGGAGGTGGGGGATGAGAAGGCGATGATGACGGCGACCTTCCCGATGCTGACCTCGTCAAAGTGCACGCTGGAGGCGGCAAGCCGCAAATACTTTGGAAAGCTTGCGAAGGGGATGCCGGTGTACCTGTACGTGCCGGGGGAGAAGAAGGCGGCGCGGACGGAGCCAACTTTTGTTGATACCCATAAAGCGGGAGAGACAAAAACTGTTGGCGGGATGGAGCTTGTGTACGTGCCTTCGGGGAGCTTCATGATGGGCTCAAAGGAGAGCCCGGAGGAGTTGGTGAGGAAGTATGGGGGAGGTATTTCGGACTATCGAAGAGAGCAGCCGCGTCACCGGGTGAGTGTTGACGGGTTCTGGATGGGCAAGTACGAGGTGACGCAGGCGCAGTATAAGAAGATCATGGGAAAAAATCCCAGTCATTTCAAGGGCTGGTTTAAGGGGAACCGTCCGGTGGAGCAGGTGAGTTGGCATAATGCGCAGGGGTTCTGCTGGAAGTTCAGCGAGAAGCATAAGGTGGCGGTGAGGCTTCCTACGGAGGCGGAATGGGAGTACGCGTGCCGTGCGGGGAGCGAAACGGCGTATTTTTGGGGGGATAATGTCAGGGATGCCTGTCGCTATGGGAACTTGTTGGACAGGGCGTATAGGGCGTATAGATCGTGGATGAGCTCAGATTGTTCAATTGTTGATTGTAACGATGGGTATGCGCATACGACGGCGCCGGTGGGGAGATTCCGTCCGAACGCCTTTGGCTTGTATGACATAATTGGGAACGTGAATGAGTGGTGTGCTGACTGGTATGATGAGCAGTATTATGCAAACAGTCCAGAGCGGAATCCGAAGGGTCCTGAGCGCGGGACATCCCGAGTTCTTCGCGGCGGCTCGTGGTACCAAGGCTACTACCTCAACCTCCGTTCCGCCTTCCGGGACTGGAACAATCCCGACTTCGCGTTCGGCTGGTCAGGGAACGGGTTCCGCGTGGTTGTTTCGGCTGGTGGGAAGTAGTGGGAGCGTACGGTCATGGGTGTGATGAAGGGCGTCAGAGGGACCCACTGGACCCCAGGCCGACTGGAGTACTGGAAGGGGATTCCAAAGGGGCTTCGCCCCTTTGGTCGCGATTTTTTGTGGCGTGAAGGGGTTGCATAACGAAGGCGCGAAAACGCTTTCGCGCCTTCGTCGGGGGAATTCATTGCCGGGCGTCCATCTCAGCTCAATTTCCGCAGGAGCAGCTCCTCACGGAACTCCTTCCATGCGTTTTCCTTCCTGTCGAATGTAAATCCCCTGTTCACCTGGTTCAAAGAAGTATCGGAAATGATTCTCCATTCCTGGACGTTGATGAACGTGTTGACGTTTTCGGCTTCTCCGGTGCGGTCCCTGACCTCGTACAGAAACATCGCGTCGCCGTTCTCGCCCATCCAGTTGTTGGTAAAGAAACAACCGCCGTCTACTTTTTCAACCTCCAGGGCTTTGGGGGTCCAGGCATTAATCCCGTTGTCGGTAATCCTGTACGCCAGTCGGCCGTGGTCGTCGGAGAATTCAATGGAGCGCTTCTGGGCGTCCTGTGATTCCCAGGCCCATTTACCGATGAACTTACTGTTGAACATAGTGTGACATCCCTGATTAGGTGTTTATTCGGATGATAGTCCGTCACGATTTGAATACGGGCTCAGACGACAAGCTCATTGTCGCCGGCGCGGGCGATGATGATATCGCCGGCTTCCTCAAGTTTCCTGATAATGTTCACAATCTTCTGCTGAGCCTCCTCGACGTCGCGCAGGACTGTGGGGCCCATGAAGTTTATGTCCGCGCGCAGCAGCGAGGAGGCGCGCTCCGACATGTTGCGGAAAAATTTCTCCTGCGCTTCCGCGTCCGCCCACTTGAGCGCCCTGGCCAGGTCCCGGGTGTCGACCTCCCGGAGCACCTTCTGGATGGAGAGGTCGTCCAGTAGCACGATGTCCTCGAACACGAACATCCGCTTCTTGATCTCCTCGGCGAGCTCCTGTTCCTCCTCTTCGAGCGCCTCGATGATCATCTTCTCGGTTCCGCGGTCCACGTTGGTGAGCACTTCCACCAGGGCGTCGATGCCGCCCGCCGTCATGAAATCCCCGCCGTCCAGCGTGGAGAGCCTGCGCTCCAGCACTCGCTCCACTTCGCGAATCACGCCGGGAGAGGTGCGGCCCATAATGGCGATGCGCATCGCCACGATCGCCTGGATCTGGTGGCTGAGCCCGGAAAGGATCTGCGCGCTCATGGACGGGTCCAGGTGCGCCAGGACGAGCGCGATCACCTGCGGGTGTTCGTCGCAGATGATGTTGCGAAGCTGTTCCGGGTCGGCGCGCCGAATGAAGTCAAACGGGAGCGCCACCAGCGACGCGGTAAGCCGGTTGACGATATCGATGGCCCTCTGCTCGCCCACGGCCCGTTCGAGCACTTTTCGGGCGTAGTCGACGCCGCCGGATGAAACGGCGTCGAGCGCGTGTATCCGTGCGAGCGCCTCGACGACGAGTTCCCGTTTCCTCGAGGGAAGGACGTCCCCGGCGCGGCTGAGCTCAAACGTGATTGTCCCGAGCAATTCGTCGGGAGTCAGGCTGACAAGCTTCGCCGCGCGCTCGTCTCCAGTCGCGACGAGAAACGCCGCGGCGCGCTGGGGTTCGCTTTCAATCCATCGGGCGAGCGCACGGGCCGTTTTTCCGGGGTCGACGTCAATGAGCTCGTTGAGCTCGCGTTCAATGTCGCGTCCGGAATCGTCCCGTTCAATGGACTGTCGCATGGTTTCAATGAGCGCGTGGAACTCGTCGAAAGCGTCCGGCGCGAACGTGTCTTCCGCTCCGCCTGCCGGCATGTCCTCAATGGCGGGGCCGGGATTTCCCTCCGGGCTTTCCTCCTCGGGCAGGAAACATTCATCCGACGCGGCGGCGCATGTTTCCGCCGTTGCGCCCGATTGCCCGCTTGTGATCCTCGCGGCAAACAATTCATCTTGTATTATGGTTTCAACGCTCACTATCGAGCCGTCGCTGAACTCCAGCCATGCCGGCTCGTCAATCTTCCTGTCGAGCTCGATGAGGGAGCCTTCGCCGAAGCAGATGAGGTCTTTCAACGGAACTGACGTCGTTCCCAGCAGAAAGCGGGCGGTAAGCGACGGGGCGCCGGGCGTTCGGGGCCGCTTTGTAAACATGGGAAGGACTTTCGGGTTGTCCATCCTGCGCGCGACGTCCGTCACCCGCACGGCGAAATTCTTTGAGCCGTAATCATTTTCAATTGTTACAATCTCGCCGCTGAACAGCGTGATATCGCTTGCCCCATACATCACGGAAAGAGGTTCGCCCGCCAGGCGGTTGAAGGCGATGACGGAGCCTTCCCGGAGCGAGGCCGCTTCCCCGGCGTCAAGAACGACGCGGCCGATTTCAACGGAAAGCGGCGCCATGTGGTCAAGGGCGATGGCGGCGATTTCTGCGCCCGTGCGCGGCGCGGGCTGAGTGTCGATTTCAAGGTGCAGCCCCTCGCGTTCGGAGCGCCTGAGCGTCGCATGCGCGATCGTTTTTCCGGCGAACAGCAGCTCTCCCCGGCAGCCGAGATAGCGCTCGATGGGCTGGTGCGACGCGTCGGCGATGGAGGGCGTTTCGCCGGGCCTGAAGGCGCCGCCGTCAAAGCGGACGGCAAGCGGCAGGGGGAGCTCGGGAAGCTGCGCGAGTTCCGGCACGAGGAATTCCATGTTGATAATCCCCTTTTTATGTCGTGCGATTTCCTCCTTTATCATGCAAAGGAGCGCGTCGAGGGCCGGCCGTCCGGCTTGGGGGACATCGGCGACGCCCGTGAGCGCGCGCTTCTCATCGCCGGTCAGGGAGGAGAGCAGTTTCCGGGCGGCCCTGCGCGCCTTCCACGTCGAGGTGACCCCTCCGGCGCGCACCATGTCGAACACGCGAAGGTGTACGGACGCCGGGCGTTGCGGCCGGGACGGCGCGGGCGCAGGGAGCGGTTGCGCGCCGGCGCCGGTCGGTTCGTTATGGGCGTACGGAATCGCGTTAATGCTGTCCTGGTCGAATGTCGCCAAGCCGCCGTTGTCTTGAAGCAGGGACGGCTCGATGAAAAAGAAAAAGGGCAGGGTCCCCGCGGCGTCGAAACGGATTTCGCACGGGGCGATAATAATCTCGACCGTGTGGTCAATGTTTTCCTGAACAGGGCCGATCGCGGGCGGGGGAGTCGGCGATCCGAGGAGAAGCGGAAGCGCCCGATTGACAAGGGTGAACGCGAAATCCCGGATTGTTTCGGACATGCGTTCGTCATCAGCGGGAGGAGCTCCGTCAATCAGCGTTGCGATTTCGACGGCCTGCCCCCTCCCGATGGCGATTCCGGCGAGCGCGCCGTTGCGGTCGGCCGGATTACACGCCACCGCAACGCGAATGAAGTCAGCCGGCATTGTTTCGCGCAGTTGTCCTGCCGTGCCGTGAAAGGGCGCCCGGGGCGTAATCGCTGTTTCTCGATTGAAGTCCGTTTTCAGCTCGGATGCGCACTCGAGAAGCGAGCGCGTGATCCTTTCGCAGTCTTCCGGCCGCACCGCCGCTGCCGTCCCGTCCTCGCGTCGGCTTTCGGTGCGTTCGCGATGGGGTGGGGACTCAAGGCTGTCAAGTCCGTCAAGCGTATTTGCTATTTCGCGCTCTTCACTGTTCATGGCCGCCTCCCTGACAGGTTTTGTGTTGCTCATATTCCGTGGTATCCCGCACGTTCGGGTCGACGGCGATTTTAAGGCCCTTTGTGGCCGGGATTGACCACGAAGGATATCCTGCCGGAGCGCGAAGCGGATAGACGCGGTACAGGGAGTACACGGTCTTTTCAATCGCGTCAGCGAGGATTCCCTTTCCCGCCGGAGGCGCTCCGCTGCGGCTTGCCGTGTCAACGGTTTTATGGAGGCCGCAGGCTTTTTCGAGCAGGCAGAGATTGATGACCCCCTCGACCGGGCCAACCTTTGTGGAGAAGGCGATAGAAACAATCATTTCATCGGGGTTTGTGAGCCGCGCGTTTCGCGGATCGGGCTCGATGTTCATCAGCCGCGGGAGCAGGTCGATGATGCCCGACCATGATTGCCGCAGCTCTCCCAGCAGGCGGACAAAGATAAATTCCATGATCGAGAGCCCCACGTCGGTCAGAGCGCGCGGAGTTGTACAATAGTCCCCTGTCCCGCCGCACAGTAAATCAATCATCGCACACGCGAGCGCAGGGTCTATCTCCAGCGCCGCGTATTCGCCCAGGGGATCCATTGCGATGATGCCCAGGGCCGTGGGATTAGGCAGGGTGCGTAAGAACTCTTCATAGGTAAGCTGGTGCACCCCATCGATCTGAACGTCGGCGCGAACGCCAAGCTGGCCCGAGAGGACGCGCATGGCTTGCGCCGCGAAGTCCTTGTGCACCCTCCGGAGTGCCTGCAGGTGGGCCTCAGTATACTTTTCAGGACGGCGGAAATCGTAGTGCGTGACTTTTCGCTGCTCTTTTCCATAGTAATGATGTGTCGTATCGAAATTGCCCGTGGCAATCGCGTTGAGAAGGGCTTCGATCTCCTCCTTTGAGAGTATATCCGTCATGAACTCCTCCTGGGTTCCGTTGGTATTCAACACAGCGGCTTCGCCGGGCTGTCCCGCATGGCCGCTCTCCTGAATAGACGGTGACTCCGTATTTTTTTTAGCAATAATTTGCTGGCTGTGAAAAATAGTTTGTTGCAAGAATCATATACATCACTTATTATGATGTCAATGATAATTTGATTGCCCATTGACTTTTCCCCTGTATTGAAATGTCCGGGATTCCGCCATACAGCCAATCCCCTCCGGGGAGACGGGATGAAGGTGCTTGAACGCGTACAGCATCCCGGTTTTACCGGGACGTACAAATATAATGTTTATATTTTGGAGGGAACAATGAAGTGGTATCTTGAAGTGCTGAAAAAATACGCGGTATTTGACGGACGTGCGCGAAGGAAGGAGTACTGGATGTTCACCCTGTTCAATATTTTGATTGCATTCGCGCTGGGCGTGGTTGATGTGATGGCCGGCACGGTGTCGGCGGAAGCGCTGGGAATGGGGCTTTTGGGGACTCTGTACTCTCTTGCGGTTCTCCTGCCGGGACTTGCGGTGTCAGTGAGGCGTCTCCATGATGTGGGAAAGAGCGGGTGGTGGCTTTTCATCATCCTGGTTCCTTTTGTCGGGGCGATAGTGCTCTTCGTCTTCAGCGTGACGGACAGCGATCCGCAGACCAACGGGTACGGGCCGAACCCCAAAGCACAGCCGCAGCAATAAAAAATGCCGCAGCCGCGGTTTTATGAAAAAATGCTGAATTTTTCAGCATGTTCGCGTCTGTTCTTATGTGCGATGCGCGTGATCGCGCATAAGAACAAAGAATCAAGCCGCAATCGGGAGGTACAATGGAACTGAAAGGAAATGGTATTTTTCCGGGAAAGGTGATGGCGCCAATCGCCGTCGCGATAATCGCGCTGACGGTCTTTTTCGGATGCTACGCGTGGCGGATATTCCGGCAGGAGACGCTGAACCGATACAGGTCTGAAACGGTGTTCTTCGCCGGCGTCGCTACGGACGCGATAAAGACGGGCGACGACATAAGCGTATTAACGATACTTCACAACTTCAAGAAGCACTCCCCGCTTGCATTCGCGCGCGTCATCGGAGCGGACAACACTGTGCGGATTTCCCTCGATCCCGGCGAAAATGGCATGATCGCAGGGCCGGATTCAGGGATTCCGGGCCGCGTTCGGGGCGTGGATGCCCACGGCGCGCGTTACCGCTTTATAGCGCCCGACGAGAAGCTCCCGGCAGGCGTTCACGAATATTCGGACGTGCTTGTCAATCCATTGAGCGGGAGCGAGTGCGGGCTGGTCAGGGTGGGTTTTTCCGGCGAAGAGATACGCTCGGGCGGAAGAAGGATCGCCGCGCATGCCGCGATCGCCGGGGCGGTGTCGCTGGCGATCGCGGGATTCCTTGCGTGGCTTGCGGCGCGAAGGGTGAAAAAATGAGCAGGGAGGCCGAAAAAGGCTTGAACGCGCCCCGTGAATGAGCAACTGTTGGCGTTGGCGACGTTCAATCCTTGAGGACGGCCGGTTGAGGACATGTTTATCGAGAACCAGAGGCAGACCACACACCCATACGCCGAGCGCACGGAACAGGGCGATTGCGCCGGGCGGGTCATCATGTTCATCGCCCAGGTGCGCGGGGGAAAGCAGATTGATCAGGAGGTGTTTCTTGACGTGTACAATCTGGTACAGGGCTGGTTCGGGACGATGGTGCGCACCGGTGTCGAGGAGGAGTATCTCGACATCATTCACGAAGCGTTCACCAGGTTCATCGAGAAGAGCGCGGAATTCAGGGGAAACTCCGTGGGCGAGTTCTACAACTACATGAGAACGGTCATCCGCAACCTGATCACCGACGGGGCCCGGAGGGCCGCGAAAGCGCGTGCCTGCGATATGGAGGAGGGGTTTCAGGACTCCCGGGCGCACGTGGCCCGCGATGTCGAATTGAACCACGAGTTCGAAGCGCTCTATTCCTGCATTGAAACGCTCTCGCCGACGCTTCGGGGCATCATCCACGAGGTCCTGGCGGGAAGGCGGAAGAAGAACATCGCCAGGGAACTCGGGATATCCCCTTCGCTGCTGAGCCAGAACCTTCAGAAGGCGATGCAGTTTCTGCGCAACTGCCTTTCGGTCAAGGGCTACAACGAGAGCCTCGCGTGCTGAGGAGGAATCGCATGGCGGGTGATGAAAGCAAAAAACGCATAGCCGCGGACGCCATTCTCGCCGGGAATCTTGGCGAAGCGGCCGACGAATACTACGGGGTCGCAGTCCACGCCCTGCGCAAATCGGCGAGCGCCTCGGGCGGACCGGTCAAGCCGGACAGCAGGCTGGTGACCCGAAGGGGCAGGGCGCTGTATGATAAGCTCGCGCTGGGCAAGAACCCCTCATACGAAACCGAGGAGGAGCTTGCCGGCCTGGCGGAGTACGCGAGGAAGATGATCGCGAAGTATTCCCCGCGCCCCGCGGTGAAGGCCCTGCAGGGCATGATCGCCCGCCGCATCGAATCGGCGTCGCAGGGGCTCCCCATGAGCGCAGGGGAGAACGCCGTCATCGAGCGCGCGTACAGGGAGCTTCCCCTTCTTGACGTTCCTCTCCCGGCGTTTCACAGGGCGGTGGTTCGCATCATCGGCGCACGCCGCGGAAATGGCGGCGGATTGAGCTCCGCCGCTCCCGGGGGAAGCGCCGTTCCGGGAACAAAGGCCGATTGAGCGGTTTTGTTCATCCTCTCCCGCGGAGAATGGCGCATGGAGTTGGCGGTCTGTCTCGTCATTGGCTTGCTTGTCGCGGTGTGTGCGCTTTCGCTATCGTTGAAGACCGCGTGCGGCGGTGGCGCCGAAACGCCTGAAAGCCGCGAAGATATCTTTGTAAACCACAGTTCCCGCTCGCCGCTTCCGCCCGTAACCTACCGGTATCCGGCCTTATCAGGTGAAAATCCGTTCGATATTCACGCAACCGGCGATTATTTTCTCTACGCCAACGGGCTGTCGTATCTTTCGGAAAATCCCGGCGATTTTTCCGATCCCCACGGGAATGAAACCCTGCGTGACATCGTACCCATGGGATACAAAACGCTGATTGTCTACAGGCGGTCGATGCTCATAATGAGCGGCCGCGTGCTGAAAGCGTGGGAAGATGGCGCGCACACAGGCCACGAGGAATCGCGTAACGGCCCGGCGCGGAGCGCGGCGAAAAACCGCGATTTTTATCCCCGGGGCGGCTATTCCCTGTTCGTAAATGCCACCAGAGACTCGTTGGGAAGATTGTGCTGGAGCGGCATTACGCAGGTGAGGCCGGACGCATCCGGATGGTCGCTTGGCGATCATGTCTGGGACGAGAAAGGCAGGATTGCACAATACGCCCTCGGCCAATCCATTGCGCACAAGGATTACATGTACCTGGTTTCCCTGCTGGTTGACTGGCATTGCTGGCATTGAATGGCCGGACGAACGGCCCGAAAATAATCGAAAGCGCGCCTCCCGCCGTATCGCTCCATGGCGCTGGCTGCCTCCCCGATCATGAGAGCGTCCGGAAAATCGTTTTCCGTCGTTCATACAAAAAATTGCTAAATTAAATGCGCTCCAACAGTCTATCACCATGAATGGCGTGAAACGCATAATGATCGGATGGATGGGAAAACGACATGGAACAGTACGCATTGTATCTTTCAGAATTTGAAATGCTCAATCTCGACAGGGCACTTGAGAAGATGTCAGCCATGCGGGGTTTTTCAATCACCGGGGGGACGGCGGGAACACGGAACGTGTTCGTCAACGGTTCCACCGCGATTCCGGTGCGATCGGACATGACGATCGAGCTGGCGGGCGGAACGCGCATGGTGCTCGAGCTGGCTGAAGCGGATGAGAGGGAGAAGAATTACTACGGCGCGATGCACCGGCTGACGTGCTCGGCTGAAACGCCGTGCGACGGCTTCGCGAAGGCGTTTCTTCCCGATCTGAAATCGACGATAATGAAAGAAACACCCGACCGGTTTGTGTCCATGGAGCACTTCACCTTTTTCCTGGGAAAGCACATGGAAATCGCGGTCGCCACCGTTTCCGATTCGATGCTGATGTCGGTGCCTGCCGCGATTGACAGGCTCTTTCATGATTACGCCTGCCTCGGCGCGGTGTCGTGGAGCAAGGACATTTATAAATCGCCGGAGAAGATGCGCATCGAGGTGAGGGAGGACGTCTTCAAGTATGTCGATATAAACAGCTACCGGGTGTTCATGAAAGACGACCTGGTGTTCGCCGTCGGCATCGCCAGGCAGGACGACTGCTCCCTGGGTTCAAAGCTTGTGCTCAAGGCGTTCGCCAGGGCCGGTGATACGGAGAAGGTGGAACGGCTGTTCGGCGAGAATTTTGAGGCGCTGCTGATGGACAATATCGATATCAAAGGCGGCAAATTTACCGGCGACCAGCGGATCATCAAGCTGAAGGAGAAACTCGCGCTGGACGACCTGGTGCTCGAAGACGCGGTGCGGGCGAAGATAGAGCGGGAGATATTCAGCTTCTTTACAATGGAGCCGGTGTACAGGAAAGCCGGATTGCCGTTCAAGCGAGGGGTGGCGCTCTATGGCCCTCCCGGCACCGGCAAGACCATGCTTGCCAAGATTATCGCGAGCGTTATGGAACAGACCGTTATATGGGTGAAAGCCGGCGATATCGCAACCGTCGATGATATCAACCGCATCTTCAGGATCGCCAGGATCGGGAGGCCGTCTGTTATCATCCTTGAGGACCTTGATTTTTACATCGAGGACCGCGACAGCATGAACACGAACAGGGTCGGCACCGCGAGCCTGATGAGCCACCTGGACGGGCTTGAGGAGAATGACGGAATACTCGTCGTCATCACCACCAACAGGATCGACAATATCGAAAAAGCGATCGTAGACCGGCCCGGAAGGATAGACTCCCGCGTGTTCATGGGAGAGCTCGGCAGGGAGCGCATCGCGGAGCTTCTTGAAAAGAAACTTTACGCGTTCGGGAAGTCATTCGAGCGTTTCATGGATGTCGTCCCGTCGCATTCCGTGATGACAGGCTCGATGGTGGTGGAGCTTTCCACCGCGATACTGCGGCACGCCCTCGAGGACGTGCATGGCGAGTCGGCGGAAATCATCATCCGTGAAATCGACGTGCGCCGGGCGTTCAAGGATTTCGAGCGGACTCAGAACACGAGCAGGGTGGGGTTCGGCAGGCATGCGGAACAGAAAGCGTGAGGCGCTGCGCCCTGATCCCCCCGACCCCCGGAGGGGGCGAAAGGGACAGGTGTTTTTCCGCCCTCCGTCCCTCTTTTCCCGGGTTAGGAGGTGGAAACCACGTCCTAAGCAGTATCGGCATTATCGTTACCCGTTATCAACGCCCCGGCGCGCAGGCGCGATCCTTTCCGGAGGCATGCCAGGCGACGGTCATGATCATCCCCCGAAGGCGCGAAAGCGTTTTCGCGCCTTCGGGGGCGCAACCCTTTCTACCGGACAGAACCTGCGACCTGTAAGTTATATCTAGAAACATCTTCTGAAACCCTGCGCCGAAATTCATAAACCGGATTTAATGATCTAACTATTGCCAAAAAACGCGCCATTATAGCTGTGTTGCCTCTGCCTAAAGACCCACCTGTTTGAACCAATGTAGTATAATTGTTTGTTGTTGGATTACTATAATAATCCCAGGGAAAACCACGTCCAAAGTGACTGAAAAATAAATAAAGAAAGCTGTCTTTTGGACAGCCTTCTTTTTATTTAATATTTTTTAACTTCTAACGGGCAGAACCTGCAACCTGGCGACCGTAACTAAAAATATCTTCTGTAACCCTGTGTCTAAATTCATAAATAGGATCTAATAATCTTATCATTGCCAAAAAATGTACCATTCTATTATCTCTTTCTCTACCTAATGAACCGCCTGTTTGAACCAATGTATTATAATTACTTGTTGTTGGATTACTATAATATTCCACTAAAGGACGGCAAATTGTGTTCACCAACTGTTCCCTTGTGTAATATCTGCCTAAATATCTCTGACCAGCAGCATTAATAGTATCTGTCATTATTCTAACATAATATTCCCGGATTTCCCTCTCCGATACGCCTGACCGCTGCATAATCATACTTAACGCTCTCTGATAAGCCCCGGCATTTTGCGGCATTTCCGCACTCTTCTTCAGCCACATCGCTCCCAGTCTCAACGCCCCTTCTCTACCCTGCGGCAATTCCCTATTTATCGCCGCCCGTGCACTGGCAGATACTTCTATCGGCGAATAAAACGCTGCAGTGATAAATTCTTCAGGGGTATCAATAGATGGATTATTTTCTATAGGGCCAAACTCAACCATTCTAGAAAAAGGTATATTTCTTATAATTGGAGAACCTCTAACAAAACCCTGAGTCATACCATAGGCACTTAAAACATTATTAACATTCATTAACCTAACCTCCGGCATCGCTGCATGCAGGACGGCCTCAGTGCCGCCACCGTCGCACGCGCCCATTGCGAGCGTGAACAGCAACACCGGGGCCAGCAACGCGTTTTGTTTCATCTCTCCCCCCTTCGCCATCCCTGCCCGGAACTGATCGCCATTCCCAAAGGTACCAGCGTACACCCTGTATGCATCGCAACGCGGCGCATGTCAAGCCCTTTGTGCGCATACCGCTTTGAAACCCGTGGTATGGCGCGCACACGCGGGTTTCCACTCGCCCCGCTGCGCCCGCCGAAGGCAAGCCTTCCGGGCGGCGGCCTTTTTTTTACGATGTTCCTGAAAATTGTTGAAAAAACGCGCCTTCGCCCGTCTGTATATCTGAATCTCGCCCGGTTGTACGCCGTGTGCCCGCGCGGGATGCGGTCATGCGCATGGGCCATGTGGCGCGCGCGAAGAGAGCTTATCGTTATGAATGCATTGATTGAACACATTACTGGTGTTGCGTTGCTCGCCCTCGCGGCGCTCATCCTCTGGTGCGGAGGGAGCGAGCCACTGAAGTGCCTGCTCTTTCCAGAACCGGTTCCTGTATGCATCGGGGATGTCCACGACGGTGGCGCGCCGGAATCACGCATGGTGCGGGTGCGAGGGAGATTTATGCCCGATGTCGGATTTGTTCGGGAGAAAACCTCGAAGGGCCGCAATGGCAGGGAGGAATTGACGGAGCGTTCCTATTTCACTCTCTTCGTAGACGCCGCGGGCGACCACCTGTACGTTTCCTCGGACTATACGCAGGAAATGCTCGCAGGGCGCCATCCCGGGGAGCGGGAGATAACGGCCATTGTGCGCCCCTTTGAGATGCGGGATGCATATCAACTCATCGCGCTTTCGCAGCGGGAGCAGTTTACATTTGATGAAGGATCCCGCTATCTTGAGCTGATCGAGGACAGGAGGGGGCATCTCATCAATGCCGGCATCAGGCTTGGTATCACTGTCGCGGCGGCAGCGTGTGTGGGGGCCATCGGTGTTGCGCGGCTGAAGTGCAGGCGGCGTGTCTGACGGGGAAGGGGGCCCGGCTTCAGGCGGCCCGTCGGGAGGTAAAGCGCCCGTTCATCCTGAACGGAGCTTGATATCAATTATATGGAAGGTACGCCATGAAGATGAGTACAGTGAAAGCCGCAGTCAATGCGCTGCTTGTGCCGCTGGCCCTCTCCTGCTCGGGGGCGACGGAGGACCTCTGGGACGCCGTGCTGTACCGCGATATCGCACGGGCGGGGAAGGCGCTGGAGCGCGGCGCGAACGTGAACGATTACAGGCGCACGGTCATGTCGACCACGGTCGGGCGCACCACTACCGTGTACACCAATACGCTCCGCGAATACACGCCGCTCATGTCAGCCGCGGCGGGCGGCGACAATGCAATGGTCAGCTTCCTGCTCGCGCATGGCGCGGATGTGCGGCTTCTGGACCAGGACGGGAAGAGCGCGCTGTCCCACGCCATCATGTCGCGCCGCCCGGAGACCATGAAAATCCTTATCCGGGCGGGCGCTGATCCTTCGTTGAAGGCGGAAAAGCGCCTGGACATCACGCCCGTCATGGACGCCGCGACGGCGGATTGCGTCGAATGCCTTGCAATCCTCCACGCCGCGAAGGCCCCCCTGGACGGAGCAGTGGCTTCAGGGATGAGCGCGCTTCTCCTTGCCGCCGAACACGGCTCCACGGGGGCGCTGAAGTTCCTGCTCGACAGGGGAATGGACGCAAATTCTTCAGACCGTTTCGGCAAGACCGCCCTCATGTACGCGGCATATGAAAATCGATTGGACGCGGTCAGGCTCCTGCTCGCGCGCGGGGCCGCGGTTGACAAATGCGGTTCCGACGGACGTACGGCGTTGTTCGGCGCCGCCGCGCTTGGGCGCACGGACATTGTCAGGTGCCTGCTTGCGCATGGCGCAAAACCGAAAGTCTACGCGCCCAACGGGCAGTCGGCGCTTGGACTGGCGAAGAAGAACGGCCACGGGGAGGTGGTCGACATGCTCCTGAAGGCGGGGGCGATGTAGCGGCGAAAGCCGCGGCGGAAGAGATGTCCGCGCGGTGAAAATTGCATGATGGCGCGCGTCGCATGAGTGTGACACCGGGAACATGAACACAAAGGAGGCAATGGACAGTGAAACAGAGGCCAATCAGCAAGGACATTCAACCCTCGCCCGAGAACGATCCGGCATCGGGGCGTCTCGTTTTAAAGGTGAAAGTCTCGGTGAAATCGCTTCTCATGGCGCCGTGGTTTTTTTCCATGTTTCTGCTTCTGCCGGTGGTGTTCGGGGGGATATGGCTGTTTTACCCGGAAACGCGCTTTATATCGGCGATCCTGGCCGCAGTCGTTGTAGTTTCGGTGTTAATCAGGATCAAATTTTCGAGGTACAGGGATGAGGACGAGCTTGTAGTGTATAAGGACCGTGATGACATCGTCGTCTGCAGGAAATCGGAATACGCCGACAGGTTCGTGTTCAACATGAAAGACGTCACGCGCGCCTGGATTCATCAGGATTACACCAATGGGGCGCTGATGTCCAGTTACATCATTCTCTTTGTTCCCGAACACGGCGAGAATTCCCCGAAAAGGGGATTGTTCAACGACAGAAACTTTGAAACGGAAAAGGGCCTACCCCTGCCGAGAATGCACCCGAATATCCTGGCGCAGGACGACCTCAATCTTCTCGTGCTGACATTCATCGAGCGGAACTATCCGCACATCGCCATCGGGTGCGACAGGAATTGAGGGATACTGATGGAACCATGTACGGCGAGGGAATTATTATTGACTTTTAATATATAAATGAGCAGTAATTAATATGAAAACAATACTATCATTCAACTGCGGGATGTCTCCTCGCAAGAACATCGCAAAGCAGTAAGCGCCGACGCGGATTGGTTTTTCTGACGGGAAATGCACGTGAAAGTAATGCGCAAGTGTGCGTATTTCGATTGAATATGACGTATGGAATCACCCGCTGCTGAAGATGCGGGCGGGAGTTAGTGTGGGGCGGATATGCCGAACATCGCGATGGAACAATCAGGGCTGTCCCATCAGGGCAAGCTTCCGGAAAGACGGGCGCACTGAAAAGGCGGTATGATAATGAATAATCTGCTAATACTGATCGCGGTCTTCGCGGCCGGGGCCGTATGGTTTTACATCCTGTATAAGCGCGACCGGGTTGAACCGGAGCCCATGAAGGAGCTGCTCAGGGTGGGGCTGGTGGGCGGCCTGGCGAGCGGTGGTGTCGCCTCTGCGTTCAATTTCGCGGCGGGCGGCATCTCCGGCGTTTCGGTGGAGGCGGTGATGCCGCCCCTCACCGCGCTGTGGATGGCGACGTTTGTCGGTTTCAACGAGGAGGCCGTCAAGGCCGCCGTCACCGTGCTGCTTGTGAAAAAAATGAAAGATTTCAACGAACCCGTGGACGGCATGATATACGCGATGACAGTCTCACTCGGGTTCGCCGTGTTCGAGAACATCGGGTATTCGCTCGCGGGCTCGCTGGTTGAGGGGATGGGGACCCTTGTCGCGCGCTCGCTGATGGCGGTGCCGGGCCATATAGGGTTCGCGGCGGTATGGGGCTACGGCCTTGCGATGGCGAAATTCGAGCACCCGGAGAGGTCTTACGCGGCGGTGATGTGGCCGTATGTCGCCGCGGGGGCGCTGCTGCACGCGCTGTACGACTTCATTGCGTTCACTCAGATGGGAACGCCCGGAGGGCTCGCGGTGCTGCCGCTTGTCGTCGTTCTGTACCTGTACGCGCTGAGGAAAACCGACTACCTGCTCGCGCGCAGCAATTTCCTCAAGCCGGGCCAGTGCCCGTATTGCCTGACCGTGAATGCGGCTTTGGACGCGTTTTGCGGCCGGTGCGGGAGAAGTATACGGGTTGAAAACGAGTTTTTTATGATTTGCGATTCATGCGGCGGCAAAACCTCGAAATCGGCGTTGTTTTGCCCGCAATGCGGGCGGAAAATCGTATAAACACATCAGAGGGGGAATCGTATGGAAAACAGGTTGTGTCAGAAATGCGGCAGGGAATCGGCATCGGACAGCGTTTTCTGCACATCGTGCGGCGCGAGGATTGAATCGGCGCCGGCCGCGGCAACGGCGGCTGAACAACCGCCGGCCAAAACGATCGACTGGAAATGGGTCGCGAAATCGGCGCTCATTATCGGGGCGGCGTGGTTTATCTGTATCATCATCGCCATTATCATCTACGCTTCCGGAGGTGGCAACCTGGAGGACAATGCGGCCGCGCTTCCCTATCTGGGCGTCGGCGCCTTTATCGGCATTTTCCTCGGCAGCATGTTTTCGGCATACCGCTCGCCCGGCGTGACGCTCAAGGAACCGGCGATCGGGGCGGTTATCGTGATTCTGCTCATCAACCTCATATCCGCCCTGTTCACCGGGAAGATGGAGGGATTCAACATCTTCGGGTTCGCCATCCTCTACCTTGTCGGCCTGGGTGGGGCAAAGCTGGGAGAGGTGATACAGGAAAAAACGCGCAAGGTGTGAAAAGGTTGATCGTGCGGATGCGCCCCGATGGTGAAGAGGCTTGTGGAGGACGCAGGTTTCATTTCCATCACGGATGCGTGCGCTGAAGAACGCAAGCTCTCCGCGCGAATAATCATGGGGGATTTTTTATAAATTTTAAGGACGTGAAACGTCCTCTTATAAAGTACTGCGATGTGTCCCGCGGCTGGTTTTCATGAAAAGCGACTTCGGGGGGCTTACGACCGGGACAGCGTTCATCCAAATGATCCCGTGCGGGCAGGTCGCAAACCGTATAATATTTATTTTCTTGAAAAAATACGGAGGAAGCGTCAGATAAGTTCGGTGCCGGTATGACATGGGCCATGGAAGGGACTTATTTCCCACTTGAGTGCGCGGAGGATGAAATGATATGCGATAAATGCGGAACAGGGAATATAGTAAGCGCGAAGTTCTGTAAAAAATGCGGCAACGAGCTGATCGTAGCGCCGGAAAACGATAAAACAATCGAGGAGTTGAGAGGCCTCGTCAGGGACAGGTATGAGATAACGCGTGAAATAGGCCGGGGGGGCATGGCGATTGTGTATCTGGCGAGGGATGTTTCTCTTGACAGGGACGTCGCATTGAAGGTCCTCCCCAGGGACCTCACATATAACGCCAGTTTTATTGAGCAATTCAAGCATGAGGTGAGGTTGCTCGCTAAAATCGACCATCCGAACATCGTTCATCTCTACAGCGCCGATAGCGTGGATGGATATTTCTATTTCACCATGAAACATGTTGAGGGAAATAACTTACAAAATTACCTCCAGGAACGGGGTGCGTTGTCTTCACGGGAAGCGGTGGAAATTGCGCTTCAGGTGTGCCGTGCGCTTGAATACGCCCATACAAGGAAGGTCCTTCACCTGGATTTGAAGCTTGAAAACATCATGGTGGACCGCTGGAACCATGTTTACATCATGGACTTCGGTATCGCGAAGGCGATGTCGGACTCAGACAGGGCTTCAAGCGATAAACTTGTGGGCACTCCGCAGTTCATGGCGCCGGAGCAGTGGACCGGGGGGCAACTGGACCAGAGAACCGATCTTTACGCGCTGGGGGTTGTCCTTTACGCGATGCTTTCCGGACGGCTCCCCTTTGAGGGGGAGACCACTTCGCTGATGTACAATCATATTCATGAAAAGCCTGAATCTCTGCTCGCCGTCAATCCAAAGATCGACAGGAGACTGGCGGGGCTTGTGGATTCGCTTCTTGAAAAAAAACCGTCGGAAAGGCCGCAAAGCGCCGCGGAGGCGGCAAAGGCCCTGGAAGCGGCGGGAGGCGGCGCGGACGTTCCCGATGGCCCCCTTGAATTGCAAAAAACGAATCTTGCGCTTGTGATTCTTTTCACGGTTGTATCGGCCGGGTTGTACATGCCATTCTGGTTTTCAGGCAGGATGAAACTGTTTAACAGCCTGACAACGCGCGAAAAGTTCAGCCAGAATGTCCTTGGTGTTATTATCATACTCTGCATCACCGAGGCGATTCTTTTCCTGTATGTATGGAGCGTAACTGCGGAAAACCCACATAGCCAATCGGATGCGCTCGGCATCGCTATCCTGTTGTTTCTGGCTCTCATGATTCTTCTGCCGGTTTTGCTCGTGGTGCAGGCGTTCAAGGGGCAGCGAATGCTTGACGAGCATTTTAACCTCCACATGAAGGCGGACGTCGCTTTTTCCGGGGCGGCCACGTTCTTTCTGGGGGCCATATATCTGCAGTATAAGATCAATGCGCTGGTTGAGAAGTTCGGTTCAAACAGATAATACATCAAGCGATTGCGAGAGGGGGATGCTATGCTGTGTAATGTGTGCAATACCGAGAATGAGGACGGCGCTTCTTTCTGCATTGGATGCGGGCGAATGCTTGAGGACGCCGATTTGCGGGAGGTTCGAAACGCCCTGTCCGGGAAGTACGAGGTGATCAGGGAAATAGGCCGCGGGGGCATGGCGATTGTGTACCAGGTCAGGGATGTCATGCTCGACCGGCCGAGGGCGATCAAGGTGCTGCCAAAGGCGTTATCGTTCAATGAAAGAGTGCGCAAGAGGTTTCTGCAGGAAATACAGGTCCTGGCGCGGCTCAATCACAGGAACATCATTCAGATTTTTTCCGCGGATGTCATAAACGGGATCACGTTTTTCACCATGCCCCTTGTGGAGGGCGAAACGCTGTCGGCCATGATCGCCAGGAAAAAAACGCTGCCTGAGGGCGATGTTGTCGAGTATGTGAGCAAGGTGTGTGAGGCCCTCAAATTCGCCCACTCCACGGAGGTGTTTCACCGGGACCTTAAACCCGACAACATAATGATTGGCAGGATTGAAAACGGCGGGGAGAATCTCTATGTGATGGATTTCGGCATTGCGAAAGTGATGGGCGAAACGGGATTGACAACCCGGGGGCACACGGTGGGTACGCTGCGGTACATGTCGCCGGAGCAGTGCTCGGGGAAGGAGGGCGTGGACGGGCGGTCCGACCTGTATGCGCTGGGAGTTATGATGTATGAAATGCTGTCGGGGCGCGTCCCACTGGACGGCAGCTCGACAGACGACCTCCTGTCCAAGCAGGTGAAAGTGAAACCGGAGTCCCTCGCGAACGTTGCGCCCTATGTGTCCGCCGGGCTTGTGAAACTTGTGGACGGAATGCTGGAAAAAAGAAAGGAGAACAGGCCTCAAAGCGCCGAGGCCGTACTTGAAGCTATCGCGAAGCTGTCCGGAAAGCAGGTGAAGCCCGATCCGGTGAAAGATGAAGGCCGGAAGGACGATGCCGCAGTGGAAACAGTGACGGTGGTAAAGCCGGTGATGAGAGAGGAAACGGTCCCGGATATTCCCGTCGGCGTTGTTGCGTCGGTGAAGAAGAACTATTTCGGAATGGCCATCGAGCGCATTAAAAACATGAGGGACATCGTACTGCAGTTCATTCGCGCCAGAAAAAAGGAATCAATCGTTGGGGGAGCGGCGCTTGGGGCGCTTGTCCTGATTGTTGTTCTCTGGCTGGCGCTGAGCTGTCCGCGGACACTGTATCCGTTTAAAGCGGGAAACAACTGGGGCGCAATGGACAGTGACGGCGAAGAAGTGATTCGGCCCACATTTGATGGGCTGGGTGAGTTTTTTGAGGGAAGGGCGTGGTATTTAAAAAATGGAAAAATCGGATTTATTGGCACATCGGGTAAAGCCGTAACGGATCCGATATTTGACTTTACCGGCAATTTCCACGAGGGGAAGGCCTGGGTTCATATAAACGGTGTCTATGATTACATCGATTTAAACGGGAAGAGAATGAATGTAAATCAGAATTACTCATGCGTATATGATTTCTCTGACGGGCTGGCGCGTGTCAGTAAAAGAGACGGGAACAAGCTCCTGTTCGGATTCATCAATAGAAGCGGAGAGGAGGTGATTCCGCCGCGTTTTACAAGCGCGGGCGATTTTTATGAGGGCTTTGCGTGTGCGCGGGATAACATGCACATGGGGTATATTGATAAAAGTGGCGATATGAAGAAGACGCTCCAGACCATAAATATTATGCTTGAATCGGAAATAATAAGTGCAGGATTAACAAATAACAATACGGCATTCAATCCGGACAGATTGAGCAATGCCAATCCCGGAGACATTATTCAAGGAATTCTCGGTTTCGGCGATCAGGAGGATTGGTTCCTGGTTGGAGGAAATCTGGTGAATCCCGTCGATATTGAGCTCAATCATGACAGCTTAACCAATATCGATTTCGAGGTTTATGACGGAACGATGAATAATCTGATAGGTAGCGCTTATAGCAGTGATGTCTCCGATTACCTGACCATGTCTATCAGCGGTGTGTTTTACATAAGAGTTTTTTTACATGGCGGAAGCGATCGAGGTGAGTATTCATTATCATTAAACAGAATCACCTGTTCGGATTTCCACGAGGGGCGGGCTTCGATTAGGAAAAACGGGAAATTTACCTATATCGACTCGAATTTCAATACTTCCATTTTTGAGTATGATCGTGCCGGCAATTTCAGTGAGGGCCTCGCAAGAGCCAGCATGCAATCACGCTGGGGGTATGTAACCGCCTCGGGAGACGTCAAGATAAACTTTCAGTATGACAGGGCGTTTGATTTCAGTGAGGGGCTCGCCGCGGTCGTGGCCGGGGGAATTATCAAGTACATTGACAGGGACAACAGGCCCGTGTTCGAGCTGGCCTACCGTTATCCGGGTATTGATACAAGTAATGAAAAAGCAATAATGCAAGACAGGGACGCCTACGTATTTAAAAACGGCGTGGCGAAGGTCTATGTACTCAATCCAAACAGCACATACGATTTTAAGATTGCATACATCAACAGAGAGGGAAAGTTTCTTAGATATCCCTTCTGACAGGCCGTAATGCGCCGAATGGATTGTGCGAACGCCGGGGGAGCCCCGGCGTTCGGCGTCAATCCTGGGCCTTGTAGAGATAGGCGCTGAAGGCGATAAATGAAATGACGGCGACGATGCCGCCCAGAAGGAGCGGTGAGCCCGTTATGGACGCCGCGTTCCAGAGCCCATGGAGCAGCCCGGCGGCAAGCCATGCCCCGGCGACGTACTTGAGTTTTCCCGCCTTTATGTTCTGCGCCAGCCCGATGAAGTAAGCGAACGTGCCGCTCCAGGCCACGTGCCCGCTGATCCCCGTGATGAATCGAGGAATGAGCAGCATCAGCCCCGCAGCGATGTCCCCGTGCCGCTGAATTCCCGGCACGTACACAAAGAGGGTCTCCACGATAATGAATCCGATCGCCGATGACGCGCCGATGAAAACGGCCGCTTTCTGGTGGAGGCGCCCTCCGCCGAAGCCGCTGATCTTTCTTTTCTCGAAGGCCGGCGCGAAAATGACGCCAATCCATACGGGGATGCTTTTAAATAGCTCCTCGGGAAGTCCGACCCCGAGGAAGTGGCCGGCGAGCGACAGGATGAAACTCCTGTTGTATTCGGAAAGCAGCGGGCTGAACAGCGAAGAGTGCGACGTGTTCACCAGGAGGGGGCTGAAAAAGAAAAGCATTACCGCCGTGGTGGCCGCGGGCCAGGCGATAAACCATGCCGGCATCCTGGTTTTCGAGATTCTGGTAATGGCGAAGAGAATCAAAGCCCCGATGTACAGCCCGAGCAAAAGCTCGTACGCGTAGATGTAGCCGGTGGCCGTGCCCGATGGGCTCTCGGCTGCGGCGTTCAGCAGCGAGAAGAGCAGAACCCCGGAGATTGCGGTGATGATTCCGATGATGAAGAAGGGCTGTGATTTGAGGTTTGTGATAAAGTCCATTCTGGCGATGGGGATTATTTTTGTGATGCCGGGATTGGTCATAAAGCCGTCTTCCCTCGGAACGTCCCCTTCCATACTTACTCTGAGCAGGTCGCCGTTTCGCGAAAACCGAAACGTGTCTCCGCTCTTCAGCGTGACGTACGATTTGCGCAGAAGCTTTTTATCCCCGACGTAGGTGCCGTTTGTGCTGGTGTCGGTGAGCACCCATGAGCCCGATTTGAATTCCAGTGCGGCGTGCCTTGCGGATACCGTGGAGTAACTCTCTCCCCTGAATGAAACGTCGCATGATTCCTCCCTGCCGAATGTGATTACGCTCTTGCCGAACCTCAACGTTTCGCCCTTCCTGGGGCCGCTGATGAATGTTACGGTAATCATGCTGCTTTCGGACATCACGCTCATGCTTGCTCTCCCGCCCACTTTTTTTCACCGGTTGAATGTACGCCAAATTTAAATTGATTGTCAAGGGCAATAATGGCATGTTAATAATTAATGGACGAAAAAAAATATTATCATAGGCTGAAATAAAGTTGAAATCTTATGCTTGCAGCCGTCTATTCCTGTATGTCGCACATCCGTTACAGAACACGTGGCCATTGTGAGGGGAAACGCAATGATGAAGATATGCCTTGAGGTCATTTCCGGCGGGAAAAAAGGTCTTGTACGCGAATACGGGCGTGAAAAAGAGAGCATTGTCCTGGGGAGGGAGATGAAACCTGGCAGTCAGGACTGCGATATTTCCTTTGATCACCTCGCGGATGCCGTCGCGACTCGCGGCATGCACTGCGAAGTGAAGCTGGTGGGAAATGCTTATGTGCTTAAAAACGCGGGAGCGAAGAACGGGACCTACGTGAATTCCCTTTTGGTGGAAGAGCAGCAGCTGCGGAACGGTGATGTCATCCAGTGCGGCCTGAACGGCCCGCAGGTGAGGGTTGCCATCTATGAAGATACGCCGATCCGTGACGATCGTCCGTACATCCCCGTCCCGCCCGTGCGGGACCGGGGAATGGCGGAGGGGGGTGCGCGCCGCGAAGCTGCGGACGGGACATTCGTGGATGACGCGCATGCGCGCGAAAGGGCTCCCGGCGGTCCGCGAATAAAAAGCGATAGCGCGGTGATCAGGGCATTCGAGTCCGGGAAGGACTTTGTGCGGAAGAGCATGTTCCTGCGCGTTTTAAAGCAGGAAGAGAAAAAAATCGACCTGCGTATCGGCCAGGAAAGAAAGAAAACAAGGATGAACATCTACGCACTCGCATTTGTCATCGCACTGGTCGCGCTGGGAGCGGCGTTCACGGGCGTTCGTGAATACTATCATTACACGGAGCTCAAGACGGCCGACAGGATGCTGGAAAAATGCGTGCGCGATTCCGAGAGCGCCCTTCTTGAGAAGGTTGCGCTGCTCGAGCGGGACGGAAAGACCGCTCGCGATGACATAGAGGCGCTGAAAAGAAACGTGCGTTCAATGAGGCGTTCCATCCAGGCGATGAGCGGAGCTGTAAACGAGGCGGGGAAGGCGGTTGTCCGAATCGCGACAACATACGACCTGGTGGAGGCGGGTACGGGGCGGCGGGGAATGTATGACGGCAGGCCGTGCCGTTTTTCCATGCGGGGCAGCGGGTTTTGCGTCAGAGAGGACGGCTACATCATCACCAACGCGCACGTGGCCAATCCGTGGGCGTTTCATGACGACCTCCGCGACAGGGGATTCACCGGGAGGCTGCGTGCCATCACTGTCACCTTTAACGGCACGGGCGGCGCACTTGGCGCGAGGATTGTCGCGGTGGACCGGCAGGCCGATCTCGCGCTGCTGAAAGTCGATAAATCGGGGTGCCCCAGCCTGAAAATCGAGTCACAGGCACCGGCCCAGGCGTGCCCGGTGGTGATCCTCGGGTTTCCTTCGGGCCTTGACGAGCCGGGATCGATCGCGTCATGCACGGCGCTCGCCGGGATCGTGTCGAGGGTGGATGAAGGCGGAAGGCTCCTGTACGACATCACCACGCAGGAAGGAAACTCGGGCGGCCCCGTCATAACGCCGGAGGGGAAGGTGATCGCCGTACACAGGGCCGGGCTGTACCTCGACGGCGGAAGGCAGTTTATAAACCAGGGCGTGGAGACCATGATGACGCTTTCTGACGACGGGGCGCAACCGGAGCTTGACACGTCGGGAACGGTTGAAATCGGCGATCTGGGATCTCTGGCGAGAAAGGTCTCGGCAAATCCCGCCCCGATCAATACGGGGATATCGGGAAGTTCCGCGCGGGTTTTCGCCGGACAGCACGTTGCGCTTCAGTACTGATTGATGGAAAAATCACATACGTGGTGGAGAGCTTATGGAATACGCGGTGTCGGGTAAAACTGACGTGGGGCTCGTGAGGAAGCTGAACGAGGATTCGATCGGGTTTGACGAATCCCTTGGCCTGTTCGCGCTTGCCGACGGCATGGGAGGACACGCATGCGGCGAGGTGGCGAGCGCGGAGCTGGTGCGTACGGCGCTTGAAATCCTTCGCGCGGGATATGTGCAGGGAATGAAGGACAAAGCCGCCAGGGCGTTGATAGAGCGATCGATCATCCGGGCGAACGGCGGGATTTATGCCGCGGCATTGGCCGATCCCTCGAAAAAAGGGATGGGGACGACCGCGGTGGTCGCGTTGCTCGCAGGGAAATACCTGCATGTGGGCTGGGTGGGCGACAGCAGGCTTTATATTTACAGGAAAAACAGGCTTATACAGATAACCAGGGACCATTCGAAGGTGCAGATGCTTGTCGACGCGAAAATCATCAGGCCCGAAGAGGCGATAACGCATCCGGAGCGGAATGTCATCATGCGCGCGGTGGGAACGTCACCCGAAGTCGCGGTGGATGTGAAGACTGAAAAGCTGAAGAGGAACGACATCCTGCTCCTGTGCACGGATGGGATCTGCGGATACGTCGACGACCCCGATATCGGCGCGGCGATTTCAGGCGATCCCGACACGGAGAGAATCGCACGGGACCTGGTGCAGATGGCGAATGACCGGGGAGGCGCGGACAACTCCTCGGCCATCGTCGTGCGGATTGATGATTTTTAGTGGAGGCGCTATGAAGCTGAAACCCTTATGTGCGCTTGCGGCGCTTTTCATGGTCATGGCGTATTCCGGCGCGGGGGAGGCCGCCGGCCGGGCGGTGGTCAGCGTGATGAATTACCGCAACCTGGGCGCGGCCGAGCACTCGTACGCGGGCGCGGGGATAGCCAGGGCGCTCGCGAGCGATCTTACGTCTTCGCCCGCAATCACGGTGGTGACGCCTGAAGCGCGGGACCGAGCCCTGGGCGAGATAACACTCAGCCAGCTCGGAGTGTACGAAAACCAGATCAAGGTCGGCAGGCTCCTGGCGGCGCAGTACATCGCGACCGGGTCGTACCGCATCGACGACAGCGGTCTTACCATCACCACGGACTTCATCGACGTGCGGAAGCAGAAAATACTGGAGTCGTTTCGGATCACCGGCGCGCCGGGACAGCTTCGTGAGAAGCAGGAGCAGATCGCGTTTACGCTGCTTCGGCTTCTTCGCGAAAAGGGCGTCGACCTGGGCGGGACCGCGTTTGACGGCGGCGCCCGCCGGAAGACGAGCCAGACAGCGTACCGATACTACTGCATGGGGCTTGAAAAGCGCCATTCCGATCCGCGGCTTGCGCTGACGTATTTTCAAAAGGCCGTCAACGCGGACGGGGAGTATGTGGACGCAATCGGCGAGCTTGCCGGGCTGCACAGCGATGTGTTTTCGCGGCACGAAACGGCGGTTCAATACCTTGACGGCGCGGAGAAGATACTCCGCACGCGGAACGAGAGGGCAAGCGCCCAGTACGCCGCGGTGATGGGCCTGAAGGGGCGGGCGTATCTTGGCATGGCCGGAAGCGATTCCTCCCCGCTTGGAAACGCGATTGAATGCTTCAACGCCTCGCTCAACGTGCTGAAAGTGTTAAGGCGCGCCGACGGGTTTGAGTACTCGGAGCTGATGAACGACTACGGCGTCGCGCTC
>CAZPZJ010000006.1:38510-40068 GCA_964591055.1 uncultured Leptospiraceae bacterium | reverse complement strand
GATCCTCATCGCGATCGGTTTGAAAATACTTCTTGAACATCTGCGCGCATAACGCAACAGGGGAGAGTTTACGTGCTGTCCCTGGTTTTTTCAAGCAGCAGGGCGGCTCCATTCGCGATGTTTTTGGATGTATCGGCAAGGTTCCTGACGCTTTCAGCCATTTCCATGATCTCGGCGTTCATGTGCTCAATCGCGCGTGTCGTGGATTCAATGGCGCTTTTCTGTTCGGCGGTCCCGCTGTCGGTGCTTTTCGCGAGCTCGATGTTGTACTGCATTTTTGTCGAAATTTCCCGTATGACGCGCTCTTCCTTCATGATGTAATCTCGCAGCACCGTGATCTTTTCCGAGCTCGCCTCCACCTGGTGGATCATTCTCTTGATGCCGTCGGAGGCGCCCTTGATGAACGTCACCCCCTCGTCGGTGGTGCGGGTGTTCACAGCGAGCGCCTGCTCTATCTGCTTGATGCTGTCCGAGGTCTGGACCGCGAGCTTGCCGATCTCGTCGGCGACCACCGCGAATCCCCGCCCGTGCTCGCCCGCCCGCGCGGCCTCGATGCTCGCGTTCAGCGAGAGAAGGTTGATCTTGTCGGCGATCTCGATGATGATGCCGATGGTGTCCGAAATCGCAAGGCTCTGCGTCTTGATGGAGTCGATTGTCTGTTCTATCATATCGACCTTGCCGCTGTTGGCGCTGGTGCTTTCCATGAGGTCGTCCATCTCACTGAGCGCGCTTTCCAGCTTCTCCTTGGTTTCGATCTTGATGTTCTGGAAATCGGACAGGTTGCCGTTCATCTCGTTGCTCGCCATGAGCTGTGTGCGGGAGGTGGCGGAGATGTGTTCCGATGAAGCGGACAGCTCTTCCAGGGTGGCGGAAATCTCCTCGAAGGTCGACGCCTGGGACTGGATGCGGCTGTTGAACTCCTGGATGACCTCATCCATTCTGGCCACATCGGAGAACAGGTTGTCCATGTTCATGTGTATTTCCCTGGCGGTCTCAACCTGCTGCTCCGATTTGCGGGCGATGATATCGTGCTGCCTGCGGGCGAGGTTGTCGAACTCCTCGATAGTCGGGATGTGGCGGTACGAGACGAACGAGATGATCGCCATCAGGATGAAGAAGTACGCCTCCCGCAGCGTCATGACTCCATGGTACACCTGGCCGTTCTTGTAGGTGTAGCGGAAGAACTCGACGCCATGCTCCCGTGCGAGGTAGAGAAACACCAGCCAGTTGATGAAGACGAGCGCGGTGAAAACCAGGTAGAGTTTCCTGTCGTAGTAAAACTGAAGCAGGAGCAGCGATGTGATCGCGATCGCGGACACGTGGTAGCACTCCGTCGCGTAGGTCCAGTCGATGTTGAGCGCGTAACTGTACTTGGCGATGATGGGTATGGTGACCGCAAAAAACGAGGCGATCCAGATATATACGGTCGCTTTCCTTCCGCTCTTTCTGCCGCGGTACGCCATGAATGCGCAGAAGAGAACGATGGCGTTGATGACGATCGGGGGAATGATCGCGGCGATCGGGAGTCCGGCGAGCACCTGGAACAGGGTTGCGAAGA
>CAZPZJ010000006.1:21799-38410 GCA_964591055.1 uncultured Leptospiraceae bacterium | reverse complement strand
GGAATGATCGCGGCGATCGGGAGTCCGGCGAGCACCTGGAACAGGGTTGCGAAGAAGGAAAGGAGCGCGTAAAAAATCAGGAAGTAGACGCTGCCCTTGATTTCGAGCATCTGGCGAGCGGACATGGTGCTGGATTCCATCATTTCCCCCGATCCGGGATCCGTTGCCCGGTTGTGCGTAATTGTGCTTTCCTCCGCGCGCGTATAACCCTGGCGACGCAGGAATGCATGCGAGTTTCATTACGATAACCGGCATCTTCGATTTGTCAAGCGATCGCCGTTCCGAAAACCAAACAACGCCATTTTATCCAATGGGTGAAACAATAGCGCTTGACATATACACATGCGTATAGTATTCGTGGAAACACATGGAGGAACTCATGAAAGAGGTGGTTGCTGATGGCGCACTGGTCGCCTGCTGTGGGCTGTACTGCGGAGGATGCGGGCGCTACAGGGCAGGGAAATGCCCCGGCTGTCTTGAAAACGTAAAGGCCTCCTGGTGCAGGGTGCGCGCGTGTTGCCTGTCCGCCGGAAGGCGCAGCTGTGCCGATTGCTCCGAGTTCGGGGACGTGCGGGAGTGTAAAGTGTTCTTCAATCCGATTGCACGGATCATAGGATTCGTGTTTCGATCCAACAGGAGCGCCTGCATCGGGTATATCAGGCAGAGAGGACGTGAAGCATTTGCGGCGGAGATGGCCTCACGAAAGCGCCATTCCCTTCCGCGCTGATTTGCATCCGGAATTCACAGCAGGCGACCAGGCGCTGTGGCCGCCTGCTTGAATGAAGGAGTATGCTACCCGCGCGGCGCATCCTTCCCGCTGAGGTACATGCTGATCGTCGCCCTGACGACCTCGATCCCCGCCGTGTCCACAACATGCACCACTACGGGAAGGTCCTGTTTCTGCTCCTGAACGGGAAGGGGGATTTCGCACCATGCTTTCAGGTCGGTGCGGGCGATTTTCAGGTACTCGATCATCATGGTGCGGGGGATCCATCGCATGGAAGCGGGGATCGAAACCTCCGTGACCATGCCGCCGATCAGCTCGCACATGTTGGCCATTGCGATTGCGTGAACGCTCTTCAGGTGGTTGGTCACTGCGCGTCGCTTTTTCATGGTGAGCTCACCGAATCCCGGTCTGAGCTCGCGAAACAACGGGCGTATGGTGCCGAAGTAAGGCGCTTTCAGGCAGACAATGCGGGAGAACAGCCACCTGCCCAACGGCTTTTTTTTCATTGATTCAAAGATTTTCAGCGTTGAGTTCATACACAACCTCCGGTAATGATATAATTTGCATGAATCAATATTTGACAACAGCAAATAATAAGCAAAACTCCACTATTTGAACTTGTCTAAAATTCCCTGAAGCATGCCAACAAACGCCTGCACCTCGGTTTCGGAAAAGCCCTCCCGAATGCGATCGTTGGCGGCGCGGGTAATCGAAAGCACGCGATCAATTTCCCGTACGCCTTCGCCGGTGATGGCGATGAGATAATGCCTCCTGTCCTCGGGGTTTGGGGTGCGCTTCACGTAGCCGCCGCGCTCCAGAGAATCCACAAGCCGTGTCACGGCGGAATTATCGGTTTCCAGCGCACGGCTCAGCTCGGACATGTTCATCAGGTCCCGTTTCCTCAGCAGAAAGAGTATGCCGGTCTGCCCCGGAGTGAAGGGGATGCCGGCCTTCCTGAACTCTTCCCGTAAGAATGCTTTCAGCGTGTAATCGACCCTTGAAAGAAGAAAGAAAAAACGGGTATCCATAATCCCCTCAATAGTTTGAGTATATCAAATATTGATTTTGTAAAATAATTGTAGCGTGTCAACCGAAAAACACAAATTTCTCTTCAGGTTCAGGATTGTGCGTTTCCGTTAAGGGGAAGGCCCGGGGGGTGTGACGATAAGGTAATCCCCCTTGCCGAAGTGATGAGAATCCAGAGATCCGGTGCGTTCCTGGACGACAGTGGTAATCACCCTGGTGCGAAGATCGCCTCTCTCCCGGAGCAGGAACCACACGATTCCTTCGCGGTAGGCACTGTGATACGCGCCATTGAAGTGGAGCACCAGTTTTCCGCGTTCGGCATGTTTGAGGATGAAATGCGCCATGGTGGCGTCCCTCAACACCTGTGCGTCCACCAGCTTGCCGGACCGGTGCATCGACCCGGTTTTTGGACTCATTCCCGCAGAAATCTCCCGGTAAGTTTTCAGGCTCGGATCGTAGAGAATCGGAAGCGGCGCGAAGTACCGACGCGTTTCAAGCGGAAAGAGGTGCAGCGCGTCAAGTCCGCCCAGAAACACCGCGGATGCGTAGCGATGGGGCGCGTTGGTGGCGATGAGCTGTATATTCCGTATCCGGCAAAGCTCCACAATGGGCTCGTAGTCCCTCGCGTATCCGGGCCATGCCCTCGATTCGTGAATAAAGCGGTGTTTAGGGATAAGCCCGGCTAGGTACTCGTCCATAACGAGTTGCACGTCCGAGTCGAACATTTCCATGCCGACAGCGATTGCCCCCGGAAGCCTCTCGCAAAGATCGCGAAGGAGGGTGCGCTCCATTTCATGCGACAGGGCATTGCCGTGGAGCTCGCCGAAGAAAACAACATCGGCACGGGCGAGATCGCTCAGCATGGCGCCATAGGCGATGGCCGCTCCCGGGCCGGTAAAAATCGGCGTATCGTTGCGGATGTCGGCGTGAACAGATGAAAACAATGCAAGCCACAACAGAAGCACCGGGAGAACAATGCGACATGCGCGGAGAACTCCCGCCATCGCCGCTTTGTTGGGGAACGTCATCATGTATTTCTCCGTGCTCTCATCAATGTATTCCGTGAAGTATGAAAGTGTCCCGCCTGAAGGCAAATAAAAAAACGCATGTTGCAGCGTTTCAGGACAATAAAGAGGCGGCCTTTCGGCCGCCCATACGGCAGGGGGATTGTATGAACGATTGATTCATAGCTTTCGTACTTCGATTCTGATGTTTTTATCATCATTGTTGACGATCAGGCAGTTGAGATACGCTCTCGTTTCCGCTTCCCGCTCGTTTATTGCTTCAAGGTTGAGGTACTGTATGTGATTCCCGTTCAGCGCGTTCACGCATTCGGTATGGTATTTCTTCGGTATTTCCCACATTGTCTTCCTCCCTTGCAGAAATAATCTTAATCTTAACAATTAATAAAATAATTAAATACTTACGAATCGGCAACTCCTTTTTCTGAAAATAGTGTGATTGGTGTAAAATTATTCGAGGATGTCGGTGCCCAGGTGGTCCATGATGCTGCCGCCTTTTTTGCGCTTGTTCTGGATGCCGTTGATGATGGACCTGCGCTGGCTCTCGACCACGTTTTCACTCGGGCCGTCCTTGGAAAGGCGCACGTTCTGGCTGAAACCGGCGCACTGGTCGCACACGGCCTCCGGCGCCGAGCCGGGAACGAACACCTCGCTGATGATTTGCCTGCAGCTTCCGGAAGGCTTCATCCCCGACCGTGCGCAGACACGGTGTTCCTCGAGCTGCGCATAGCCCGGGAAACCGGTGGAGGGAGTGGACTGCAGGGCGAGACGCATGTACTGTCCCCACGCGGGAGCCGCGACCCCGGCAGCCGCCTGGCCCATCCCGAGCGAAAGGCCCTGGCTGTCATATCCCATCCAGATGCAGGTGGTCAGCTCGGGAGTGAATCCGACAAACCAGGCGTCCTTCCAATTGTTGGTGGTCCCCGTCTTGCCGGCCGCGGGGCGTCCGGGCCAGGCGGCGCGCGCCGTGCCTTCGAGGATCACCGACTGGAGCATGCTGATCATGATCTGGGCGGTGGCGGGTTTCAGTATCCAGATGGTGCCGTCGTCCTCCTGCTTCTGTATCTGCTTGCGGACTTCCTCTTCCTGGTTTTCCAGCACCTTGCCGCTGGCGTCGCTGACCGATCGTATGGTGAACGGGATCACGTTCTTGCCGCCGTTGGCGATGATCGCGTAGGCGCGGGCGAGCTCCAGAGGCGTGACTTCGAACGAGCCGATCGCGATGGACAGGTTGCGCGGTATTCGCCGCTGAACGTCGTCCTGCTCTATGTGAAGCAGCCTTGCGAAGTACTGCATCACGGTCTGTATGCCGATCGCCTCGGCGATTCGGATCGATATCACGTTGATCGACTGGGCGAGCGCGACACGCAGCCGCACCAGGCCCTGATACTGGTTGTGGTAGTTTTCCGGGATCCAGTCGCCCCCTTCGCTGTCAAGGTAGACGAGAGGAGAGTCGTACAACGCGGTCGCCGGAGAGAACTTGCCCGTGTCCATCGCCGCGGCGTAGAGCAACGGCTTGATGGCCGATCCGGGTTGGCGCTTCGACTGCATCACCCGGTTGAGCTGGTTGATGGCGGTGAATTCGCTCCCGCCCACAAGCGCCTCGATGAAGCCGTTGTGGTGGTTGATGGATATCAGGCATCCCTCGACGGTCTGGTATGCCCGGTCGTCCTCGTAAAGCTTTCGAAATTCCTCTATGAGCATGCCGACATTGCTGAGCCCGGTAAAGAAATTGACGATTTCAATATCGTCGAGGGCGTTTTCTGTCAGGTAGTTGTTGAACTGTATGTTTTCGCGCGATCCCGTCTTGGCGAAGCGGTTGATGTCGTAGAGAAGAGAAAAAATCTCGATCTCCTCGTTGAAGGCGTCGCTGAAGTAGTCGACGTCCCTGAATTGAAGGCTTCCGGAAACGGCAGTCTGCCGCTTGAGCGCCTCTGCGAGCACCTTCTGGGCCGCCGCCTGCTTTTTCACGTCAACGGTGGTCTGCACAATGAGGCCCTTCTCGTACACCATTTCCTCGCCGTACTTTTTTATCAGCGTGCGGCGCACGTGCTCGGTGAACCAGGGCGCGCGGTCAAGGCGGGCCGACCATGCGTTATGGCTGGGCGGGAGGGCGCTGATGTGGTCAAGGTAATCGGGCCAGAATTCGACAAAGGCGCGCTCCGCCTGGTCGATGGTGATGAATCCGAGGTCGACCATCCTGGCAAGCACGATCTTGTGCCGGTCCATCGCCCTCTGCGGGTAGCGGATGGGGGAGTACCGGTTGGGCGCGGCGGGGAGGGAGGCGAGCATTGCGCTTTCAGCCAGGGTGAGATCCCACACGTGCTTCTGGAAGTAGAATTTCGCGGCCGACTCAACTCCGTAGGTGCCGTGACCCAGGAATATCTGGTTGAGATAGAACGCCAGAATCTCGTCCTTTGAGTATGTCGCCTCCATCATCAGCGCGATAAACGCTTCTTTGATCTTCCTGTAGATGCTGCGCTCCTGGGAGGTGAGAAGGATTTTCGCGAGCTGCTGCGTGATGGTGCTGCCTCCCTGACGGATGCGACCGGAAAACAGGTTGATGAAAAACGCGCGAACGATCCCCTTGACGTTGATGCCGAAGTGATCGTAAAACTCATTGTCTTCCATCGCAATAAACGCGTGGACAAGATCGGCCGGAATGCGCTGCAGCGGCACCACGTCGCGGTTCTGCCTGAAAAGCTCCGAGACGAGCTCGCCGTTCTGATCGTATATCTTCGTGGTGACGTTGGGCCTGTAGCTGGCGAGCCCGCGCACCTTGTAAAAATCGATGAGCACGATGACCAGAAACGCGAGGACGATGCCCGTGACGATGCCGAGTATAAGTGTTCTAGAGTTCCGGAAGCGGTCAGGCATGCCGCTGAAAAAATCTGCCAGGCTTTCAATGGGGCTCCCGCCTGAAAAGGACGAACGGAATCCGCCGCCCGTTGAGCCGCTTCCGGGAGTTCTGAGCCTGGATTTGTTACCGCCGTACCGTCCCACTGTCGATTGATCCGCCGTGTGCTTGTCGCTTTCTCTCGAACTTCAGTCTACAACAGCATCGGGACGATTATGGCAACATTTTTTAATGATCGAAGGATTTTTTTACGCGGGGTTGATCATGGCGCAGAGGGGAAAGAAAAACCCAAAAAAGTTGTTTTTTTCGGATTGAATAACAAGAGAGAGCAGGAGTGCTGTAAAAAGATATAAACGGTTATATTTTGATATATTCATGAATATTCCGGTTTAGCCGATTTCTGAATTCTGACGAAAGATTAGTGAACCATATTATAATCATTTCGGCTATCAGGGACGATAGCAAAGAATTCAAGGAGGAATTTATGATTATAAATCACAATGTCAGTGCGATCTTCGCGCACAGAACATTAAAATTTCACGACTGGAGCATGACCCGTGACGTTGAAAAGCTCTCTTCCGGGATGAGAATCAACCGGGCGGGGGACGATGCTTCAGGTCTCGCGGTATCCGAAAAGATGAGATCGCAGATTCAGGGTTTGAGGCAGGCCGAGCGCAACACCGAAGACGGCATGTCGCTCATCCAGACGGCGGAAGGGTATCTCCAGGAATCCCACGATATTCTGCAGAGGATCAGGGTGCTTGCCGTCCAGGCGGCGAACGGTATTTACACCCCGGAAGACAGGCAGCAGATCCAGGTTGAAATATCCGAACTCGTCGATGAAATCGACCGCATCTCCTCCCAGGCCGAATTTAACAAGATGAAGCTCCTCACCGGTTCGTTCGCCAGGTTGAACCCGACCGCGTCGATGTGGTTCCACATGGGCCCGAACATGCACCAGCGTGAAAGGGTGTTTATCGAAACGATGACCAGCGCGGCCCTGGGACTCAGGAACCCCACAGTCCTCACCTTCATTTCCCTTTCAACTCCCGGAAAGGCAAACTCGGTGATCGGACTCGCTGACGAGGCATTGAGGGTCATCTCCAAGCAGCGCGCGGACCTGGGCGCCTATTACAACAGGCTCGAGCACGCGGCGAAAGGGCTTCTCAATGCGTACGAGAACGTTCAGGCGTCGGAAAGCCGCATAAGGGACACCGACATGGCGGAGCAGATGTCATCGTTCGTGCGGTACCAGATTCTGACGCAGGCCGCGACGGCAATGCTCGCGCAGGCCAACATGAAGTCGCAGGGCGTATTGCAGTTGCTCAAATAATTGAACCAGCATCGCAGTGCCATTCACAACGCCGGGCTCTCCCACCCGGCGTTTTTTATTGCCCTGAATAAATGACCCTGCCGGACGGCAGGGTCATGTGCGTGGAAAAGCGGCATTATGCGCTATTTCTTTTTCTGTTTCGGGGCGCGTTTCGGTTTCTTTGCGCGCGTTGATTTCGCTTTCGAAGACGGCTTTGCTTGGCGGGCTTTTTTTCCTTTTCCGGATAATCCCCGGCAGTGCTTAGCAATCCACGCGGTGACCATGTCCAGCACCTTTTCCCGCTCGTGATCGACTTCGTTCATGGTTTCATGGTACAGCCCGTCGAAGAGCTTCAGTGTCTTGTCCTTTGATGACGCCGATTCGTGCACCCTGATGCTGCCGGAAAAATCCACAATCCTGTCGTCAGTGCCGTGAAATACCAGCAGCGGCATCTTCAGCTCGCCCGCCCGCTCCAGGCATTCGTCGCTGTTCGCCCGGAATTCGGTGTACCAGCGGAACGAGATGCGGTCGTGGACCAGCGGATCTTCCATATAGGTCCTGACGACCTCGCGGTCGTGGGATATGAACGCGGCGTTGAGCTGATTGGAGGTGCTGACCGACGGGAAAAACCTTGACATCATTCTGGCGATCCTGTCGAGCGCTTTCGGCGGTTCAGTCGCCGGTATCAGCCCGGGAGAGGAGAGGATGAGCGCGTTCAGATCATTGGGGAAAGTAAGGGCGTATTTCAGCGCGATGGCTCCCCCCATGCTGTGCCCCAGCATGACCAGCGGAAGGCGTTCGTGATCGTGTCTTATGATGTTCACGAATATCCGCAGGTCGTCGACATAGTCCGACATGCTCAGGATGTGTCCCTTCCTGCCGAGTGATTTTCCGTGCCCGCGGTGGTCGACCGCGTATATTGATATGTTCATGCCCGCAAGGGCCTGTATGAGATTGCCATAACGGCCGGAATGCTCTCCGAGCCCGTGAACGATGACCAGAACCGCCGCGGGGTTCGGATGTGTCCAGCTCTGGAAATAGAGCTCAACGCCGCCTTTCCCGATAATTGTGCCGTCGTTGTGTATGAACCCTTTCATCGCTTGTTGTGCCCTCCCTGTGACAGTGTTGCCGCTGATGTCAGCTTCTGCGCGGCGCCGAATGTTCCTCATGCTGTTCAGAATAAAGAAAACCCCTTCCTCCGTGTGCGGGCAAGAAAGGGGGTTTCGATCGCTCTCACTGAATGCGCCGCATATTTACTGGGTGCGGCGGGCCTTGATGGATATCTTGTTGGGCTTCTGCTCGAGAATTTCGATTTCGAATCCGAGGTTGGAAGCCTTGGCGTTGAGTTCCTGCGCCAGATCGTGCGTCTTGCCTGCGAACCTCACGTCAAGCTTTGACGCGGTTCCCACCTGGCCCCTCGGGATCACTTCGTTGACGCCGCGGACTCTCCCCCTGAGCTGTTCCCTGAACTTGGTGAGATCGGTGAAGTTCAGCCCCGCGACGGTCATCATGATGGGCCTGTTCGTCGCCGACTGGAGGAACTTGCGTGTGATCTGGTTGAGGAAGGGGCCCGATTCAAAGGTTCCCTCATCGCCCACGCGGCCGATCATCTTCTTGAGGCAGCGCTGGATGGCGTCCTTGGATGCTGTTTCGGCGTCGATGTGCACCGCCGGGGAATTCTCGGCCTTGGTGGCGAGAATGCTGCCGGTATAGACGTCGACCGCCTTCAGCCTGATGTTGGCCTGCTTGGATTTCATATTGCGAGCGTAACCGCTCATCACCTTGGTCTGGTCGGTGGTCTGCGCGGTGCCGAGAATGATCACTTCGGCGCCCGCATCGTCGAGCAGGAGCTCCTGTACATCGCTTCCCACCTGGCCCTGGATCGCCTTGCCCATCAGCCTGCGCTCTTTGCGGAGCAGTTCCTTGGTCATCTGGGAGTCGACGAACTCAAAGCCGCTGTTGCCCATGATTTCCATCATGGTGAGCTCGGTCACCGTGTTGCCAGGCTGGTTTTTCGAGCCGTCGAAGGTCTCTTCCACGAGCACCATGAACTTGGGACGGCCGTAGTTGCGCAATGTCGCCTCGATGGTGTCGTTAACCGCCGCCGGGAACACCTTCCCTCGGATGGTGACGATATAGGCGCCCTGCTCGGCCTTCTCGCTGATTACGTTCCAGTCCTTGACCATGCCTGTGGATCTGGACTCGACGATCGACTCGACAAGCGCGAAGTCCTGCACCAGCGAGCGGCCCTCGACGGTGGTTCCCAGCTTGGATTTGACAAGCTTGTTCATGGCGTCATCAATCGCCCTGTCGCGGGCAAGCGAGTTGTCGTTGTCAAAGATCTGGGCCATGCCGGTGGCTTCGCCCACCATCTCGTCCTGTGAACCGGCTTTCGAGTCGCGGCGCTGGGCGGATCCTCCCCCGCATGAAAGCGTTCCCGCAATGAAAACAGCCGCAAGAAGCGCGAACAGCATTCTTCTTTTCATCAATTTTCTCCTTCTTATTCTTTTTTACGCGTATGCTCCCTCCGGCCAGAGATGCCGTGAAGGTTTTGTATGGAATTAGAACACGTATACACCCCGCGCCGCCATCCGGCGCGAAAGGCGCCTTTTAAGCAGATGAACCCTGATTGATAACTCAACAAATATAATCCATCTTCAGATAAATAGTCAAATGATTTTTTAATGTTCGGGAAGAGGGGCAGTCAGTGTTTTTTTATTGCCTTCCGCCCGCCGTCCGGTACAATACCGGCGAATGTGGTGTTTTCGGGGGATGCGGGCGGCAATACGCGTGTCCCCGGAGGGGAACGGGGCGTGCAGACCTCAACGACCGGCAGGGACGGGTGATGGAAAAGGATATTTTACAGAGCATCAAGCTTGAGATCAGCAGGAGCTTCAAGCTGGTCCCGTACGAACGGATCGCCCTGCACAAAGTGCTTGGCATCGCCAGGAGCGAAAATGGCATGCGCATATTGATGGAGGATTTGGAGCGCGGGCCGCTGATACGTGAAAGCGCCCTTTCGGTGCTCAGCGGGTTCAATTCTCCCGCCGTTCTGAAGGCCTTCGCGGAACTTGTCAGCACCGACATCACCTCCGAGGAAAAGCACTGCGTATTCGACCATTTTGAACGCTTCGGCGGTGACGGAGAAATTCCTGTCATCATGGACTTCATCAGGAAAAGCTCGGTCGTCGAGGGTGAGGCCCCGGACATCGGGCTGCTCGCGAGGGCCTTCAGCGTGCTCAGGCTGATCTGCGGCGGGTCGCGAGAGGTGTACGACTTCTTCAAAATGTATGCGCTTGACCGCTCGGTTGACGTCAGGGTGAGATCGCTCGCCGTCACCGGGCTTTCAGCGTTCCGTGACATCAGCCTGTTCGAGGACCTGCTCAGGGAGGGCAATGACGACATATCATGGTCGGTGTTCAATGCGATGTCCCTCCTCTGCGACACGCTGATGGACGAGGCGGAGGCCGGGAGAACCGAGGAGGAGGCCATTTTCACCTACGCCCCGGACAGGGAGGACAAGGTGATTCTGGAGGTGCGGGTGCTGCTCGGCAAAATGACCGCGCACTTCGAGGAATACGCAGGAAAAATCAAGGCGGCCTTCCTGAACGCCATGCTTTCGGTCAATCATCGCGAGTTCATCATCTACGTGATGAAGGCCCTCACGTCGGGCAACGCCGAGCTCGTCGAAAGGACGCTCTACCTCCTGCGCACCAACGTGATCCGCCTTCGCGACCCTGACAAGCTCTTCCGCAACCTGATAGGGCTCGCCATGGACACGGACAGGCACAACGACCTGGTGGTTGAGATATTCGAAAGCTATTTTCATGGCATGTCGGACAACCGCAAAAATCTTCTGATGCAGGACAAGATATACAACTACATGGTGGTGACACTGGAGTCCTTTTTTGAGACCTACCGCAAGGAGTTCATGGTCACCAGCGTCGTGGAGAAGGATTTCCCCGAGAATTTCCAGATGATACGCTCCTATGTGCTCGAGAGGCTCACCCCCGAGATGAAGAACAGGATATGCTTCCACCTCGAGCACGAGGATCGCACCGACATCCACAAGCTGCTGAATTCGTTCGCTGAAAGGATTCCCTTCATGGATCCCGAGGACGCCGGGGTTTTTTCGAATTTCATCGAGGTCATTTACGATGAAGACCGGAAATCGCGCCAGCTCTCGTCAGTCAGACTGTCTGACGTCAACTTCGAAAAGCGCTATCTCAGAAACAGAATCGTGCGACTCTGCCGCCTGATCGGCGGTCTCGGCATCACCAATGCCGCCACCACGCTGGTCAAGATATTCAATTACGTGAAGAAATACCCGGACGCCCACATTTTCAACGCGACGGCGATGGCGCTTTCCGAGCTGAACTACTCCTACATGCTCGGCGAGATCGAACTGCTCCTGTCCACGGGGGGGGACGAGGAGCACCGAATGGGCGTGCGGCTCCTTTCCCGGTACACCGATCAGCGCTCTCTCAACATACTGATCGATTATCTCAGGGAGCGCTCCGGGGAGTCGGGCGAAATCATCGCCTCCGTTCTGTCGATTCTTGACGGCAGGGACCTGCTTGCGAACATGTCGGCCAACCAGGTTTTGCGAGAAATAATCGAAAAGAACTCCGGCCCGGACATCCTGCGCGCCGCGGTGCGATGTCTCGGCAGGTGCGGTATGGATTCCGACATCGACTACCTCAACTCGCTGTTCCACAGTGTCTCCGACAATCCGACCAAGGAAGCGGCCGTACAGGCGATCGGCGCCATCGCGGGCATGTCGTCGGGTTTCAACAGGCGTGTGCTCGTCGGCTACCTGCAGGAGTATCTCAAGGACCCGGGGATCAAGGTTCGGATCTTCGCCTGCTCGCTGCTGGTGAGCCTGGGGAATCGGGAGGCGCTCCGGGCCATCAGGGACATGATGGTGATCAAAAACCGCGGCATACAGAGGGAGATACTGCGGGCGCTGGGAAGCCAGCGGTCTGTGGAGTTTTCATATTTCCTGATTTCGCTCCTCAAGGAGGAGTACGGCATCACCAGCGATATCATCGAGATGCTTTCAATCCTTCCCCGCGAGGAGCTTGTTGAGATTGACCAGTTTGTGGTCAATATCTTTAAAAAGTATGACACCCCCGGCGCCGACCTCCTCGAGAAAAAGCGCTCGGCGCAGATGGCGGAAGAGGAGAAGGCCGTCGACAACGTGACACGCAGGCAGGTCACGCTGCTCGTCGTCGAGATCGTCGGCTTTGCGGAGCGCTCCCAGGGAATCGGCGTCGCGGAGCTTTCGCTGCTTTCCGAAAAGATCAACAGCACCGTCATCGCCGGCATAACCGAGGGCCGGGGAACCATCACCGCGGTCGGTTACGGGACGGTGGTCGCGTTCTTTGAGGATCCGATACACGCCTCGCAGTCGTCAATGCTCATCTCGACCATGGTGAAGCGCCACAACATGATGCTGCCCGCGGAAAAAAAGCTGGAGCTCAGGATACAGGTGCTGACGGGGCCGCAGAAGCTCTTCCATGACGAGCTGATCATCATACCCGAGGAAGCGCTGCGCCGCTCGTCGGCGCTCACGTTGACCAATCGCATAATCATCGACGGCGCGACATGGGCGCTGGTTTCGGAAACGTATTACTGTGAGCCCCTCCCGGACGTCGTGTTCAGGGGGCAGACGGCGGTCAGGGAATTCCGCGAGCTGGTGAGCGTAATCAACTTTCTCTCATCGGCGGAGTCGCTTTTCAACACGCATGTCAAGCGCGAGGATGAAAAGCGCAAGCGTCAGGTGCAGCTTGACGAGGAGCTGAAGAAGCACAGGGTCATGCAGCGCTCTCCCACCGCGGTCGCCTACGCGCAGGCCATCGAGGACGTCGGGAGAAAGCTTAAGGAGGACCTCAACGAGGTCAACAAGTATCTGGAGCGGCGGGTGACCGACCGCGAGCTCATCAGCACGGTCGGCAAGAAGCTGAACGAGTCCTATCGCCGCTTCATGCTTGAGATTTCAAAAATCGTGATCGAGTGAGCGGCCGGCTCAGAGCTGGTCAACCGCCATGGTCGCGATGTCCTTCATCCCCTTCTTCTTCAGGTGTTCGTATTCGCGCGGGGTGCACAGGCGGCACCTGTTCTCCTCGCAGTAGGGCTCCGGGAATTCGGCTTTCTTCATCAGGTAGGGGACTGTTTTGTTTCCTGAGAAAATCATCTGGATCGAGGAGGCGAGCCCGGTTGCGCCCGCGAACGCCGTGACAAGCCCCGCCCAGAAGAGTATCCTGGCGGCCGTTAACGACTGGTCGGCCATGTGTTTCGACACCGCTATCATGGTGATCCCGGGGGCCAGGATCAGGGGAAGTGATATGGCCAGAAGCCGGATTCCCTTTTTTCTTGACGTGAAAACGCAGTCGTCGCAGAAACCGAACGGGTGCTCAATCACTTCGTCATAGGAGGTGGTGATCCGGTAGTGAATGCGCTTTTTCGGTTTCCCTCCCTGGACGGGGATGTGTTCGGTGCGGTATTCCTGCTTGTCAACCGAGCCGATGCGGCACTCGTACAGGATGTGGATTTTCCCGGTTTCCTTTCCGCATTTCAGACACTGTGCCATGAAAGCCTCCGCACATACGGCGAATCCGCACCGTCGTTCCGGTGCCGGTCTGGCCGCTGTTAAAATGTAATCTGCATGCCCAGCATGCACTCGATGATCGCCCCGGCGCTGTCATCGCGCACTGAGGAGAGGGCGGAATACGCCGCCTGCGGGATGAAAAAGCCCGCTGTGAAAAAAATCGAGACCGCTTCCTGGAAGGTGTACTCGGCCCTGAAATCGAGCTCGTCGCCGAGCCATCGCGATGTGCGGCCCTCCCATTCCATGTCCCGCGTTGTGCGAAAATGAAGCAGCTTCGCCTGGATCAGCACGGCGCTCATCAGCACATACTGTATCCTCGCCCCGACGCTGTACAACCCGTACCAGCACGATTCCCCGCTTGCGCGAAGGGCCATCCCGCCATAGTTGTCCACCACGATGTTCGAGAATTCGTGCGAGGACTGTATGTCCTGAAATGAGCTTCCCGCGTCGGGATTGTCGGGATCGCCGCTTGCGCCTTCGGACAGAATTCCCAGTTGAAATGCTCCGCGCCGCCAGGTAATTTCCCCTTCGCCGAGCCATGCTGAGATGGATGTGCTTTTAAAATCGCCCGATGTTTCTCTCAGCCGGATTGTTCCGGCGTTTCCGATTGCGCCGGCGCGCAGTATCCAGTTGCCGGCGGTCAATTTCGCGTGTATTCCTGCCCAGTGCAGCGTGGCCTGCCTTCCATCGTCATCTGCGGTGAAGCGGTCGTGTTCGAAGGTGTAATACGTTTCTACCGAGATCGACGGAGGGAAGCTGAACACGGCGCCCAGTATGTAGATGTTGTCGTCGGCGTAACTGGGCGGGGCGTACTGGTCGCCGTAGCCGCTGTCGGCGTCGTCGAAGGCCTTGATCAGCGAGCAGTACGCCTTGAGTCCGCGGTTGAAGAAATGCCTGGACACATGGATGCCGGTCGCGTCGCGCGCAAGGATGTAGCCGCCGGGAAGGCTGAACGGCTGCAGCCCTATCGAGATTTCAGAGTCGCTGTCGGGAGAGAACACCGCATACGCGTTGCGCGTGACAAGGTTGGTGCCTCCGTTTCCGAGCGAGAAATCGTCTTTCCCGAATGTCGAGACAATATCGAACACGGTGCGGATTTCAACGTTCGGGAGCGCTTTCAGGTGAAAGCGGCCGCGCAGGAACATGTCCTGGTAGTCCACGGAGCTGTAGCCGCCGTCGCCGGGGAACTTGCCGGGCACTTTCGTTTCGGAGCCCGTGTACCAGGCGCGGAAGCGCATGAAGCCTGAAAGGTCGAGCCGGCTGAGCGTCTCGTCGATTTCCAGCGCGGGCAGCGCCGATGGGGCCGACAGGATGAGGATCGCTCCGATGATTCTGTACACGCGTGCGAACATTTCAATTATCCCTACTGCGCGTTGTATTTTTCAAGCAGCTCGTCAATCACCCCTCTTCGCTTCAGCTCCTGGATAAAGGTGTCAATCTGGTTTTTCAGCAGCACTTCGCCGAAAGGAATGCCCACGCACAGGTATTCGTGCCGGTTTCCGCCCTGCAGGAGCTTGAAACCGGCGCGGTATTTCGGATTGGCCCTGTGGATGTACTGGAGATACAGCGAATCGTGCACAAAGCCGTGGGCTTTCCCTTCGAGCACGGCGTGCAGCCCGTCGCCGTTGGTCTTCACTTTCAAAAGCGGCATGCCGGGAAAGCTCTCGAGGACGAGGTCCTCGTATGCGCTGTCCTCCTTGACCGCGAGCTTGAACCCGCTGAGTGCCCTGATATCCCATATGGTGCGGATGGGATTCTGTTCAAAGCTGTCGCCGAAGCGGGTCTGCGGCAGCGAGGAAGCGCTTGCCAGCACTCCCGGGGTGATCAGGAGGTACGGTTCGGAAAACCAGATGGTCTGCGCCCTTTTCAGGCTCCGTGAGAGCCCGGCGATGATGACGTCCACCCTCTTTCCGGTGAGCGCAGGGAGGTATTCGGACAGTGCAAGCGGCGTGAGCTCGACTTCCACGCCGAGAAATTTCCCCAGATCGCGCGCCAGGTCGATTTCCACGCCTTTCTTTCCGTAAAAGTTGAGCGGCGGGTAGTTGCGTGAAATCCCTATCCTGAGCTGTTTTTTCTCCATCACCTGCCGGTACACAGGGTTGCCCTCCTGCGCGGGGGCGGCAATGGCGGCTGAAATCAGGCAGATTAAAAGCGAAGACAGCAGTAGCATCCGGCGACGCATCCGTACCTCTTCATTTCGTGATCTCTGGTCGAGGCTGCAAAGGCGCTGCTAAAACGGCAGTGGCGATGCAGCTTTCAAAGCTGCAGGAGAATCCTAACCGTGAAATCTGCAAAAATCAAGGAAAAAACACGCAGGGTGCGAATATCCAGGTGGGAGAAATTTCAACACAAAAACGCCGTGAAGAGTATTAAATGAGAAAATAACGCGGTTATTTTGTATTGACAAATACGGGGGTGTATAATTTAGTTCCCCTAATTAATTCAGGAGGTATGTTCGTGGCGGTTAAGATTCGTTTGCAGAGGGCTGGCAAGAAGAAGATGCCCTACTACAGAGTCGTCGCGGTTGATGGAAGGGACAGAAGAGACGGCGTTGTTATCGAAACTCTCGGACAGTATCAGCCCGTTGCAAAGGACAACCAGTTCGCGGTTGACGAGGCGAAGGTCATTACCTGGCTCAGGAACGGCGCTCAACCTACGGAAACGATCCAGAATCTATTGAAAAAATCGGGGATATGGAAGAAATTCAAAGAAGCTAAATAACTCTTCTGGGAGGCGGTAATGAATTATAAGGATCTGGTGGAGTACATGGTTAAATCACTCGTTGACGATCCCGAGAGCGTGCAGATCAGAGAAATCGAAGGTGAAAAATCTACCATCCTTGAATTGAAGGTCACAAAAGAAGATATTGGCAAAGTAATCGGAAAACACGGAAGAATCGCCCGTGCGATACGAACCATTATTAACGCCTCAGCTACGAAATCAGGTAAAAGGGTAGTGCTGGAAATACTTGATTAATCCGGATCAATATTTGCGTATTGGGACAATAACGGGCGCTCATGGGTTGCATGGGCGCCTTAAAGTTTATGTAACCACGGA
>CAZPZJ010000006.1:0-21699 GCA_964591055.1 uncultured Leptospiraceae bacterium | reverse complement strand
GGCATTTCGGATCGGTGACGGAACTGATGAAGGCCGGCAGCGGCGAGATCCTTGTCATCACCGACGTCAGCGGCAGGACGCATATGGTGCCTTTCGTAAAGGACATGGTCGATGTCGAAAAGCTCGGCGAGGGTGTCATAACCATCCATCCTGTGGAAGGACTTCTGGACTTGTGAATATCCGCATCGTAACGCTGTTTCCGGAGTTTTTCGCAAGCCCGCTTTCGACGGGCCTTCTGGGCAGGGCGGTGGCCGGCGGGAAAATAAGTGTTGATCTTATTGATATAAGAAAATATTCTGACGATCCTCACCGGCGATGCGACGATTATCCGTACGGCGGCGGGAGCGGGATGGTGCTTGTGCCCGGCCCGTTGTTCCGGGCGCTTGATGACGCCGCGGTTCAAACATCCGGGATTATTTTCCTGTCGCCTTCCGGCAGGCTTCTCACCCAGTCTCTGGTCAAGGAGCTTGCCGCGGGCGGGGAAATGTGCATGGTGTGCGGCAATTACGAGGGCATCGACCGGAGAGTGACAGAGCGCTACGGCGGCAGGGAAGTGTCAATCGGCGATTACGTGCTGTCAGGCGGCGAGTTCGCCGCCCTTGTGCTGCTTGACGCGGTTGCCCGGTATGCGCCGGGATTCATGTCCAACGAGCGCTCACTCGAGGAGGAGAGCTTTGAGGACTATCTGCTGGAGTATCCGCACTACAGCCGTCCCGCTGCGATAGAGGGGATGCAAGTGCCGCAGGTGCTCCTCGACGGCGACCACGCGGCGGTGGAACGGTGGAGGCTCGAACGGAGAATTGAAAAAACCAGGGCTGAGAGGCCCGATCTGTACAGGCAGTACCTTATCAGAAAAATCCGAGGTGAGACGAAATGAACATTCTGCGTGAAATTGAAAATGAAATCAGGCCGATAGAAAGGCCGTTGGATTTTAAAATTGGCGACACCGTCAAGGTCCACTATAAGATCATTGAAGGCAACAGGGAGCGCATCCAGGTGTACGAGGGGCTCGTAATCGCGATCAACAACAAGGGCCTCGGGAAAACCTTCACCGTCCGCAGGGTCTCCTACGATGTCGGCGTCGAGAGGATTTTTCCGCTCTATTCCACGCGCATCGCGAAGATAGATCTTGTGCGCCGCGGCAAGGTGCGCCGCTCCAAGCTGTATTTCCTCCGCGAGAGAAAAGGCAAGGCCGCGACCAAGATCAAGGAGCGCCGCCAGAAGACGACGGAAAAGGCCGTTCCCGCCACACCGGCCGCGGAAGTCCCGCCCGCAGAATAGCGCGGCGGCGACGTGCCGCCCGGATTCGACATTGAGCTTGAGCACCTGGAACGCGGCGCGTCCGTACTTGCCGGCTGCGATGAGGCCGGCAGGGGCGCGCTTGCGGGTCCGCTCGCCCTGGGAGTCGTGGTGTTCAATCCCTCCACCGTCCGTTGTTGCCCCTCGATCCTCCGTGACGTTGTCCGCGATTCCAAGCAGTTGAGCGCCCGGGGACGCGAAGAGGCTTTTCATGTCATCAGGGATTACGCGCTTGAAACCGCCGTCGTGATGGTGTCGCACAGGATTGTCGACAGGATGAACGTCAACGGCGCAACCGAGCACGCCCTGCGGAAAGCGCTCTCATCGCTGTCGTGTGCGCCTTCGATGGCGCTGATGGACGGAAAATTCTCCTTTACCGCCTCTGTACCCGTCATTTCCGTCGTCAGGGGAGACGAGCGTTCGCTTTCAATCGCGGCGGCATCGATCCTCGCGAAGGTGACGCGCGACCGCGTCATGGAGCGGCTGGACGGGCGGTTTCCCGGTTACAGTTTCGCGGCGCACAAGGGATACGGCACCGCCGCGCACATGGAATTGATCCGCATGCTCGGCCCTTCTCCCGTTCACCGTCTGTCCTATGAGCCGGTGAAAAGCCTGTGCCGGTGACGCGCCGGGACGCTGATAAACCAAATGGGTGGTGGGCGACCATTAAAGAGACATAATCAGGCATTTTTTTCCTTTTCCGCTTGCCTTTTGAAAAGTCGTATGGTATATTGCATAGATAAAAAAGCACGGAATGAAAGGTTCCTCTTGCAGGCCTTCCCCGAACAGACGTCGGGGTGTGCTTCCGCGGCGATTGAATTTGTTTTGCCCGCGGGTAAACCAATGATTATGTATTGTGGAGGATCGCACATGAAATCAAAGCTTCTTCTGGCTCTTGCGGCGTTTGCCATGGTGTTCGGCGTCACGGCCGGGGCGCAGGCGCAGTACGCGGTGACCAACGACGTGATTTTCGTGAACCTGGGATATATTCCCAACTATACGGCATCTTATGATGTTTCAGGCGCAGATGACCTTGAGTTTATGGGATTTGCGGTAATGGGCGAGTACAATCTCAACCTGGGCGCCGTGTGGATCGGATTCGGGCTTGAGTATCAGTATCTCGTCGATGATGAAGCTGAAGGCGGAACGGAAGACCTGAAGGCGCATTTTCTTGTTCCCCAGGTGAACGCCAAGTTCGTGACCGGCGGGGGGCTCTACTTTGGTGCGGGCCTTGCGGGCAAGTATCTTGTGTCCAGTGATTATGGAGACAATGATCCTGACAGCGCAATCGACCTCTGGGGCAATGTCATGATCGGCTTTTTCACCCCGATCGCAGAGGGCGTGTACTTCAATGTTGAAGGCCGTTTCGGGTACAACCTCACCAACCAGCAGTGGGGTGAGGGAGAAACCGCAGCAGGTGCTAAATATGATGTAGATATGGATTCCGCCTACGACATCGCCGTCTACGTCGGCGTCGGATTCAGGGCGCTTTCCACCGGTCTGTAGAACATCGTCACATGAACAATGCGGGGGCGTCCGAAAGGGCGCCCTTTTTTATTCGCAAAAGGTGCTTGTGAAAAACTTTAAGTATCGTATGCTGTGAAGCGGGATGTGCAGTGCTGCCGCCAGGATGAGTTATGCAGATAGACCGCTTCACCACGCTGAAAGTGTCCGGAAGGGTCGCTGTGAGCGCCCGGCTTGGCGATATTCCACCCGGAGGAAAGGTCGAGGCGCGGATCACAGGCCGCATCGACGCACGCCATGCGATCATCGAGCTTCGGGGAAAGCACGTGCGCGCCGAGTTTCCGAACGGCGTGCCCGTAGGCGACCATCTGGTGCTTGAGCTTGTGAAAAAGCAGAAGGGCTCCTTTCTGTTCAAACTTGCGGACAACAGCGTGGCCGCACAATTGTTTTCCGCTGCAAGGCAGCATGTGCTGTCCGGCGATGCGATGCTTTCCTCTATCCCGGCATCGGCCATCCTTGCCATGCGGACAGGGGGCCTGCGCGGAGTGTTCGACCTCAACCGGCTTCTGCTCGGATTTCCCGATACCGCGCCCGCTGATGAAAAGGTGACGGGAGCTCTGAACGCGTTGCTGAAAAAAGGCGTTTCGCCCCAAGCGGTGCGCTTTTTTTCTTATCTCTTTTCGCAGAACGACGGTATTAATAATAGCTTTTTGAATTTTGTGGCCGTATTGATGGGCCGGAGCGGCAAAAAAGACGTGGGATTTCAGGCGCTTTTTGCTGATGAGCGGCTTGCACGCAATGAACTTGACGAGGCCATGGATGCGATCAAAACGCTGATCGGGGAGGGGGAGGCGGGCGAGGAGCTCCTCGCCGAGATTGCACGGCGGGCGGGCCGGGGGATGGCGCCTTACGGGATGATGCCGGTGCTCGATGATGACCGGTTTGTACCACTGCGGTACTGCCTGCATGAAAACTCGATTGTCTGTTCGCTGGAGCTCTCACAGCTTGGCGTTGTCGATATACTGGCCCGGGAGTCCCGCGAAGCGGTCTTTCTGGCAGTATACTGCCGGGACGTCGAGGGTGTCGAGGAAATGAAGAGGAATATGCACGGGTTGTATAATAAGATTAAAAATATTGTTGAAAAAAATCTGTCACTTGTCATCTATAACTGGGAGGAAGTGTTGAAAACCATGGGCGATGTTTTCAGCGGTCGTGCGTCCTTTGAAATCGACGTGAGGGCGTAGGCGTGGACCGGAAAGCAATTGCACTCGGTTATGAGCCCGGTGAGGGCGCTCCCAGGGTCCTGGCGGCGGCGAGGGGATACCTTGCCGAAAAGATCATCAACATGGCGGAAGAGATGGGGATATCCCTGTATAAGGATCCCGATCTGGCCAGCGCGCTGTATGCCGTGCGGATCGGCGATGAGGTGCCCGAGCGGCTTTTCGCCGCGGTGGCTGAGGCGCTGGCGTACTGTTACAGAATTAATGAGGATTTCAGGAACAAGATTGCGGCGACGGATCGGTAATCAATGGCACAGATGAGAGAAATTCCTGTCGAAGAATTAAAGCCGGGCATGCGGTTTGACCGCCCGGTGTACATCGACAGCAATAACATACTGGTCGGCGCGAATGTTTCCATCAAGGAAAGCGACATCAAAAGGCTGATGAAGTGGGGAATCACCCGCATCGAGACCGCCGGCGAAATGGTCGCGACTGACGACGACATCATGCTTGAGAAGAAGATCGAGAGCATGCACCTCGTTGACATCAGCGCGATTGTGGGAAGCTACAACAATCTCCTGAAGAAGCGGAAAAACCTCATCGAAGTGCACAGGAAGGCCTGTATCGAGGTTGACAAGGTTCACACCGCGATCAAGAACAACGAAAAATTCACTACAACGGGGCTTGGCCAGGCGCTTGACGAGATTATCAAGCTGATGGGGGAGAGCAGCAATATCTTTCTCTTCCTGTATGGGCTTGACGAGGGCAAAAACTACCTTGTGGTGCACTCGGTGAACGTGACCTTTTATGCGCTCCTGATCGCCATCGCCCTGAAATACCCGCCGGAAAGGATGAAGGAGCTGGGGCTCGCTACGCTGCTCATCGACGCCGGAATGCTTAAAATCCCGCCCTACATCATGAACAAGCAGTCGAATCTCACCGACCAGGAATTCAACCTTGTGAAAACCCATCCGCTTCACGGCTACCGGGCGCTCAAGCAGCTGGGCGAAGTGAGCGAGAAGGCCGCGGTGGTGTGTCTCCAGCACCATGAGCAGTACGACGGAAGAGGATATCCCAGAGGTCTCAAAGGGCATGAGATTGACGAGTACGCCAAGATAGCCTCCATCGCGGACAGCTACGAGGCGCAGATTACCAACAGGAGCTACCGGAAAAAGCAGTTCTTTTACCACGCGATGCGCAATCTTCTTTCGAGCGGCGTCAACAAGTTCGATCCGGTCATTCTGAAGGTGTTCCTTTCCAGGATGTCCGTGTATCCCATAGGCTCGCTGGTCAAGCTCAATGACGGGAGCGTCGGCATCGTGATCGGCTCCGTTCCGCAAAAACCCCTTCGCCCCATTGTCAAGCTGGTGTTTGACGCAACTGGCAAGCGCATCAGCGATACGAGAATAGTGAACCTGCTTGAGGAAATATCCATGTACGTCATCAAGGCGCTGGATGAGGACGAGGCGGGAGTCAGCTTTCTTGATGTGCTCTGACCCCTTCGACGGAGCACGCTGTAATCCCGGCGCCCGCGACCGCGGCAGATCGGGGGAGTCGGCGGCCGAGAGCTTTCTTGTTTCCCGTGGTTTTGAGGTGATTGCAAGGAATTTCCGCTACGGAAGGCGGGGTGAGATTGATTTAATCGTGTCCGCCGGCGATCTTCTCGTCTTTGTTGAGGTGAAAGCGAGGGGAGGCGACCGCTTTGGAGGGGCGCTGTACTCCATCAGCGGGCGGAAAATTGAAACCATGAGAAAAACCGCGCTCTATTTCCTTTCGATGAATCCGGAATGGCTGGATTCATCGAAAACCTGCCGTTTTGACCTTGTCGCGATTCAGGACGGGGAAATCCTCTGGGAAAAGGATATTGCCCGATAGCGGCGGCTCCTCTCCACGTGCTGAATATTGGTGCAATGGTCCAATAGTATTATTTAAAATATGAACTTATGTGCTTCTATGGAGGGGCCATTTTTTTCCATCCCCGGTAAAGATTTATTAAGAAGGCTCCCGAATCGGCCGATGCAATAATATGGTCTGAGTGTCTCCGCCCAAGGAGGGGCGGGAAGGCCAAGAAGGGGTAACGTTATGAAGGATCTCATGAACAAGGATGAGCGTGAGATAAAACAGGGAAAACTAAATGGGGATTCCCACCGTATCGACGAATACAGGAAGAGAATTTCCGATGAAGACTACTTGGATCACGCTATACACAAGATAGCGACTGATTTATCTCATTACCTCACCCGGTAAGGGCTTTTGTATTTCGGTTATAAGGGCCGGCACGGTACAGAAGCCGTGCCGGCCTTCCCCTGCACAGGAAACAATGAGAGCGAAAAACGAATCTTACTTTCAGGTCCGGGAAAACAGGAAGCTTTTAATGCTGTTTTACCTTTTTCTCGGGTTGAGTGTCCTCGGGCTGGGCTTTGTGTTCAGGTTTTACTTCTGGCCGTTTCTCTTCGCGATTATTTTTTACATGGCCCTGCGATCCGTATTCGAGCGCCTCGTCGGGCTGGTGAAATTCCGGGGAGTGGCCGCCCTCCTGATGATTTCGCTGATTGTGCTTGTAATACTCATCCCGGTGTTCATGCTCCTCGTCTCCATGGCCGACCAGGCGTTTGAGCTGTATCGCTTCATCCAGCACCGTTATACGCCTGAAATTCTCAACCAGTGGATAATGAAAGCTCCCGTTCTGGGGATTATCGACAATACGTTTCATATCGGGCGCGGTGAAATTGTCGCAAAGGGAGTTGAGTTCCTGAAAACGGCCTCTCTTGGCGTCTTTTCCAACCTTACCGGCGTTGTCACGTTTTCCATGGTCTTTTTTCTGGATTTCTTTTTCATGCTCCTCATAATGTTCTTCCTTTTCAAGGACGCATACCGATTTGAAGGTAATTTCTACGCGATCATGCCCTTCCCCGACGATATCGAGAAGGACGTTGTCGACAGGCTGCGGGAGGTCATTAAAATACTCCTCGCCGGAAATCTCTTCATCATGACGCTTCAGGGAATAATGGTCGGAATCGGGCTTTCGATCGCGGGATTCAGGGCGCCGCTGCTGTGGGGCAGCATCGCCGCTATTCTCTCGCTGATTCCGGTGATCGGCACCTCGATCGTCTGGCTGCCCGGCGTGGCGTACCTCATGTTGACAGGCAGGTATGTGATGGCGCTCTTCGTGGGCCTGTGGTGCATGATCTGGTATCTGCTGCTAGAAAATCTGCTGAAACCGAACATATTCGGAAAAAAGCTGAACTTCCATCCCCTTATTTTCTTCTTTTTGCTGCTGGGAAGCCTTCAGGCGTTCGGCCTTCCGGGTGTCGTCATAGGCCCGGTGCTGCTGACGCTCTTCTACTCGCTCTGGGAAATTTACAGGATTCTGAACAGCTACAGCCCCCCTCCGCCCGCGGATGAAGCGGAGTGAGGCTGCCGTGCGTTTCATGCGGGATTAATTTGATTGACATTGCACATGCCGGTTTTTAGGTGAATGCACAGGAGCGGGTCGTGTGCGGCCGGAAATAACCGGGAGGCGCGCATTTCCCGTTTTCACTACTATGTGAGGAGAGGATCATGAAGACTCGTGTTACGGAATTATTTAAAATAAAATATCCAATTCTTCTTTCCGGTATGAGCTGGATCAGCACTCCCGAGCTTGTCGCTGCGGTGTGCAACGCGGGCGGGCTTGGAATACTCGCGACGGGCGTGCTGAGGGCCGAAGAAACCATGGAATATCTGGAAAGGACCAGAAAACTCACGAAAAAGCCTTTTGCCGCGAACGTGACGCTCTACTTCCCCGGCGCCGAGCGCAATGCGCAGGTGATCATTGAAAACAAAGTCCCGGTGGTCAACTACGCGCTGGGCAAGGGCGACTGGATATGCAAGGCGGTCCACGCGTACGGTGGAAAGGTGATCGCAACGGTCACCACCGCCCGGCACGCGCTTGCGGCGCAGCGTGACGGGGCCGACGCGCTGATCGTGACCGGACACGAAGCGGCCGGTCACGGCGGGGCGATCACTTCGCTTGTGCTCATCCCCAGCATTGTCGACGTGGTTGACATTCCGGTGATTGCCGCGGGGGGATTTGCCGACGGCAGGGGCCTTGCGGCCGCGCTGTCGCTCGGCGCTGAAGGCATCTCCATGGGTACGAGGTTTATGAACTCGGTGGAGAGCCCCGTTCACGAAAACCAGAAGCGGGTCAGCATCGACAGGGACGTGTACGACACGGTGTATACCGACAAGGTTGACGGCATGAAGGCCAGGGTGCTTGCCTCGAAAGGGGCGAAGCGCCTCATGAAGAAGAAGCTGAATCCCTTCAGCGCCCTGATTCACTCCAGGGCCATCGCGAGGATGCTCGGATTTCCCTGGCTCAAGCTTGCGGTTGGCATTATGCTTTCGGGCGTGAAAAATTCAATGCGCATGGCGCGCATGGCGATCGGCTTCAAGGCCTTCCAGGTCGGCACCTTCGACGGCGACAACGACAGGGGTGTGCTCCCGATCGGCCAGGTGACCGGCATTATCCACGATACCCCCACGGTGGACCAGATCATCAGGAGGATGATGGCGGAGGCCAAAAAAGCGCGTACCAGGATTGACGGAATAATCAAGTAGCATTACCGATGACAGATGTATGGAAGGACGGGCGGAACGGATCTCCGCCCGTTTCTTATTGAAATAAGGAAAAATATTTGACATCGGGGGAGAATGTGCAAATAGTTGTATATGCATTAAGTTGCATATTTCAATATGGTGCAATCTGATTCCATGGTTTTCATCTTCATTGAATCTCTTCGCGCCGATATTGTACCGCGGAGCGATTGATACTGATATGGCGCTTTCCCACGCCCTTCTCGCATCTCTGGTCGGCAACCGTCCCTGCAGCGGGTATGATCTCGCCAAGCAGTTCAACAGCCAGCTCGGTTTTTTCTGGAGGGCCACGCACCAGCAGATTTACCGCGAGCTCGCCATTATGGAAAGGGACGGCCTTGTGGTCTCGGAGATCGTCCCTCAGGAAGAGCGCCCCGCAAAGAAGGTGTACCGCGTCACGGACAGGGGCAGGCGGTTTCTGATCGAGTGGATTGCGATTCCCTCCGAGCCTTCGCCCGTCAAGGAGGACCTGCTGGTGAAATTTCATGTGGGGTATCTCGCGTCCGGCCGGATAATCATTGACGAAATTCAACGACAGAAGAAAATACACGCCGACAAACTCGCTCTCTACAGGGAGCGTGAGCGGGAGTTTTTCCCGGATCAGGGGAGCCTCTCGATGAAGGCCAGATTCCGTTATCTCAACCTGAGAAGGGGAATCATGCACGAGCTTTCGTGGCTCGCGTGGTTTGACGAGGCGATCGACATGCTCTCAACGGGCGGTGATGTTGAGCAGAAAGCTGTAACAGGCTGATGTGCATACATTCTGTAAAAAAATAAACCCAAAGGAGTTCTGGTATGAAGACCCGAATTACCGAGCTTTTTAAAATCAAATATCCGATTATTCTTCCCGGGATGAGCTGGATCAGCGTTCCCGAACTGGTTGCCGCGGTATCCAACGCCGGCGGCCTTGGCTATCTCGCGACCGGCCCGCTCACGCCCGACATGACCCGCGAGTCGATCCGTCAGATCCGCTCGCTGACCGACAAGCCGTTCGGCGCGGGCTGTACGCTGCTGATGCCCGGCGCGCGGGAAAACGCCGAAGTGCTGATCGAGGAGAAGGTCCCCGTGGTCAACATCTCGCTCGGCCGCGGTGACGACATCATCAAGAGGGTGCATGCGTACGGCGGCAAGGTGATCTCCACCGTCACCACCGAGAAGCACGCGCTCGCGGCGCAGGCGGCGGGCGCTGACGCGCTGCAGGTGACCGGCCACGAGGCGGCGGCGCACGGCGGTATGGCGACCTCCATGGTGCTGATTCCCGCGATCCGCGATACAGTCAAGATTCCGATCGTTGCAGTGGGCGGTTTTGCCGACGGAAGAGGCCTGGCCGCTGCGCTTGCCCTGGGAGCGGACGGCATCGGGATGGGGACGCGCCTTTCCATGACAAAGGAAAGTCCGGTGCACCAGACCACCATCAACAAGCAGCTCGAGTCCGGCATCCAGGACACGCTCTATTCCGACCGCTTTGACGGCCTGTACTGCCGTGTGCTCAAGACTTCGGCGGCCGAGAAGTCGATCAGGCAGGGAATGAGCCTGACCAGGGCGATGATTGCCGGCCCCAGGATTGCGCGTGAAATGAAACTGCCTCTTTTCAAGCTGATGCTCGGCATGCTGGCCCAGGGGCCCGCGACCATGATGAAGCTGGCCCACATGTCCACCGCGTTTGACAAGATCAAAGCGGCCACCGGCGGCGATCTCAAGTTCGGGGTGCAGCTCATCGGCCAGTGCCAGGGAATCATCCACGACATTCCCACGGTCGAGGACGTCATCACCCGAACCATCAAAGAGGCGCAGGAGATTCAGAAGATGCTGGGTTCCCAGCTTGCGGGCGCTGCCGCCGCGAAACCGGCTGTGAAGGCGAAAGCGAAAACCAAAAAGCCTGCTGCGAAGGCGAAGAAGAAGTAACAACAATATCAAAATGTAGAATACGGCGGGGCCGGATCGTTTGATCCGGCCCTTTTTATTTGAGCGCCCGGCGGAACAAGAAACGGTGTAGCTGTCCATCGGGGGGATTGTTCTATTTGGCTTTTTAAAAAAGTAATAGACGAATATGATCTTTTATTATATTGCAAGAGAATAATTATTTAATCATAAATACAGATATGTAAATATGGATATCCTGAGGCGCACTATATGAAAAGAAACGGAAGCATAGCATTGCTGGTTGTATGCGGATTGTGTTTTCTTGCGACTGCGTCGGGAGAATACGTGTTTCTGCGGGACGGTAAGATCATTGAAGGGACAATTGTAAGGGAGAATGCGCTGTCGGTGATGGTGCGCACAAAGGATAAAAAAACTGAAACATTCACCCGTGGAAACATCATGCGGATCCTGTACACGGAGCTGTACATGGGGAAAGTGTTTGTGCAGAAGACTGACGGCAAGGGAGTGACGGGCTACATGGTGGACGAGGACCGCAAAACCTACACCTTCCGCAGGGAGCTCTTCAATCCGGCAGAATTCACAATACAGCGCGACAAGGTGCTCTTCATAGCCCGAAGGAACCCGTCGGGTCTCGAGGGGGAGGCGGAGACCGACCTGATACGCCTGAAGTGGCTGCCACCCTACAACCAGGTGAAAAATTACAGGATATACATAAAAGGGCCGGGTGAGTATGATTTTAAAAAAGCGGCAGAGACCAGCCGCCGCCATCATGAGATGGAAGACCTGAAGAGCAATTCACGATATACGATGTACGTCACGGCGGTGGCCGCGGAAGGGGACGAGTCGCTGCCGTCAAATGAAATCACGGTGACCACCAAAAACATCCCCCCCGAAAGGCCGGGGCGGTTGCGGATTGAGGAGCGTGGTGTCACGGTGCCGGCGCGTGAAAAAAAAGGGGCCGCCACGATTGCCGGGGAGAAGAGGCCCCACCTGGTGTGGGAACAGGTGCGGGACGTCGATGGACGGGTGCAGGAATACCGGGTGTACAATGTGAAGGGTGAAAGGCCGGTGCGGATCGCGACAACCACGTCCCCCGCATATGAGCTTCCGGCCGATTATGCCTCCATGCGGCTTGCGGTGCGCGCCGTGGACGACAAGGGGGACGAAAGCGGGGAGAGAGTGCTGTTCACGGAATCGCCCGCGCACGTTCGCGCCGGAGGAGGAGCGGCCTTCCCGTTCAGCACAATGGCCGATTACGCGAAAACCGGGTACGGTGGAATGTGCGGACTGTATTTCAGCGGATATCTGTTCAAAGCGCTCGCGTTCGGAGCGGATGCAGGATACGTGCACTGGATGGGCAATGACGACCGCGTTGACAGCATACGGATGGCGCCGTTCTCGGCATGGATAGGGCTGCGCTTCCGGCTGTGTGAGAGGGTGGCCGTCATTCCCGCCGCGCATGCGGGAGTGGTGTATCTTACCTCAAGCTACGAGTACACGCCGGCTGGCAGCGCAACCACGGCCCGCCGCGAGCGGACGGGATGGGACGGGCTGGCCGGTGGATCGCTGGCCGTTGAATTCGATATAACCGAAAGGATTTTTGTTTACCTTCGAGGGGAGTACAGCGTGATCATTGAGAAGGAGAGCCAGTCATTTGCAGCGGCGATGGCGGGCGCAGGGCTTCATTTGCCCTGGTAGGGTATTGATTCCGGAAGCCGGAGGGACAAACAATGAAACGATTGATGTGGGCCATAATTGTATCGTGCGCGGTTTTCGCGGGATGCTTCGATTTTTTTGAGGGGATGATTGACGACCTGTCCAATTCGAGTTCGCCCAAAACGGCGTATCCGAGGTTTGCCGTCAGAGGAAAGATTTACGCGATGGTGCTTGACGGAAGCACGCTGTACATAGGTGGCGATTTTACCCAGGTCAACTGCGCTTCGGGGAGAGGGACGATCATCGATCCGTCAACCGGGACGACGCCGGACGGCGTGTATCCCGCAGACGTGCTGGGCACCGAGGTGCGTGTGTCTGTTCCCGACGGGAGCGGCGGGTGGTACATCGGAGGGGACTTTACCAGCGTAAACGGACAGAGCCGCAACCGCATCGCACGCATCAATGCGGACGGAACGCTGCATTCATGGAATCCCGCCGGTCCGAATAATGCTGTCTGCAGCATGCTGCTGGAAGGAAACACCCTCTATGTGGGAGGTGAATTCACCACGATGAACGGTGCAACGCGAACCTGCATTGCGGCGCTTGACACACAGACAGGAAACGTGCTGTCATGGGCGCCCAATGCCTCTCCAGGTGGAAGCATTCTTAGCATGCAGCTGAGCGGGACAACGCTGTATGTGGGAGGCAGTTTTACGACAATTGGAGGACAGACCAGGAACAATCTGGCCGCGCTGGACGCCACGACAGGGCTTGCGACGTCATGGACATGTGATGCTACTGGATTTGTATTTGCGCTGCTGCTCAAGGGAAACACCCTGTATGCGGGAGGAGATATCACCACCATCGGCGGGCAATCGAGAACAGGGATCGCGGCCATTGACATATTGACCGGAACTCCGACATCCTTGGCGCCGACGGTGTCAGGAACTGTCCGGGCTTTGCAGCTGAGCGGAAACACTCTCTATGTCGGGGGGTCTTTCTCCACGGTCAACGGCACCACGCGAAACAATATCGCCGCCATCGACACCAGCGACGGCTCGCTTACCGCCTGGAACCCGAGCGCGACCGGCAGCGATCATTATGTTCGCACCCTGTACCTTGACGGTTCGGTGCTGTATGTGGGAGGTGCTTTTTACAACATTGGCGGGCAGGTGAGAAACCATGTCGCAGCAATCGATACCGTCACCGGGAACGCGACTGAATGGAACCCGGCGTCCGCCGGATTCGTGTACACGGTACAGAAGAGCGGTGAAGCCCTGTATGTCGGGGGAAATTATCTGACAATAGGGGGCACTGCGCGATCCTACCTTGCCGCCCTGAACGCAGCCACAGGGAAAGCCACTTCATGGAATCCACAGGTTTCGGGCAGTGTCAATGCAATGCTGCTGAACGAAGGTACGCTCTATATTGGAGGCGGGTTTACATCGGTGCAGGGTGAAACGCGGAATTACATTGCGTCGCTTGACACCGGTACGGGAGCTGTCACATCATGGAACCCCAACCTGGGGGGTACCCTGACCGTAATGCTTTTAGATGGAAATACGTTGTACATAGGGGGAAGTTTTTCCACTGTCGGAGGAGCAACGAGGAATTACATTGCGGCTGTTGATACCGAAACTGGCAGCCCTACCGGCTTCAATCCGGGCGCGGATAATATTGTCTGGGCGATGTGCCTGTATGGGACAACGCTGTACGTGGGCGGTGATTTTATTTCAATTCAATCAACAGCAAGGGGTAATATTGCGGCGGTAGATGTTACCACGGGTAATCTTACAGGCTGGGTGTTACATACTGGAAATCCAACTCTCAATACTATAAAAACAATGTTATTAAGCGGCAGTACGCTCTATGTCGGAGGTTATTTTTCATCACTTGGCGGGCAGACAAGAGGGGCGCTCGCATCCTTTGATGCGGACACCGGTACTATCACCGATTTCAACCCCGCTGCCGGCAGCAACGTCCTCGTACTCTCAGTGCTGGAGCACAACGATGTCCTCTATGCCGGGGGCGACTTTACAATAATCGGAGGCCAGACGAGAAACCGTATCGCGGCGCTTGACGCCACGTTGAACACGAACAACGCGACATCCTGGGACCCCAACGCCAATAACTATGTGAATGTCATGCAGACAGACGGGAATGTGCTGTTTGTGGGAGGTGAGTTTTCAACCATCGGAGGATGCACGAGACGGGGCCTCGCGGTGGTGAACCTTGCGACGGGTGCGTTGCAATACTGACCCTCACCGCCAAGCGCCGGGGATGTGAGCGGCCGGGGGGCGCGGGCCCCCCTCCCTTCCGGTCAGAAAAAAAACAGTGCTTTACTTCTTCTGCGCCTGCATGGCCATCTGCATGCCGAGCATCGTCTGGTTGCGGTCCTCGACGTTGAGCGCCGCCTCCAGCCCTCCCGCGTCTATGTTGATGTTGATCGCCTCCTTGGTGAGCCTGAGGCCGAAGTGGTTTTTGCTCATCAGTATCTTCGCGTACTCTTTGGCGGTGTCGAGCAGCTTGTCGCGCTCGACGATCTTCGTGACGAGCCCGAGGTTCATGGCCTCCTCGGACGAGAAGAACTGCCCGGTGTACATGAACTCGTACGCCCTTCCCGCGCCGATCATCCTGGGCAGGAAATAGCTGCACGACATGTCCGCCCCGCCGAGGCCGATGTTGATGTAAGCCGCGCAGAAGCGCGCGTCGGGGGAGACGATGCGGATGTCGGAGGCGAGCACGAAGCTCAGTCCCTGCCCGGCGGCCGCCCCGTGCGCCGCGCAGATAATGGGCTGCGGGGCGCGGCGCATGTGCAGATTGATGCGCGCAAGCCGCGCCTGGAAGCGGTAGAGCTCCTGCGGCGTGAACTGGATGATGGGGCCCATGGTTTCCTTCATGTCGAGGCCGGCGCAGAACCCCTTCTCGCCGTTGCCTTTGAGAATGATGACGACGGTTTCAAGGTCGTAGAGGCGCTCCTTCCAGAAATCCTCAAGCTCTTCCATCATCTTGTGGTTGACGGCGTTGTAGTTGTCCGGGCGGTTGAGCGAGAGCATGCCCACTCCCTTGTCGATCACTTCGTATTGTATTGTCGTGTATGCCATATAATACCTTCCTGATGTGGTGTTGCATCAATGATGGGGGTTGAAGGCTCCCTGTCAATTGGAATAATGGCGGAATGCAGTCCCTCTTTTTCTGGAGAATCGGCTTGACAATGAAACATAACGCTGTTATGTTTGTTCGGACATGAGATCCAACAGCAGGAATGACATTCTGGAGGCGGCGCGCCGGCTTTTTCTCCGGTTCGGGTACAACGGGGTCTCGATGCGCGCCATCGCGAAGGAGGCCGGCATCACCACGGGCGCGGTGTACTTTCACTTCCGCCGGAAAAGCGACATCTACGCGGCCGTCTGCCTGGAGGCGGGGGACATGCTGATTCAGCGCTTCCGCGAGGGGATGGCGGCTGCGTCCGGCCCCAACCGCAAGCTCATCTCCATCTTCGACTCGTTCATGAGCTTTTTCCATGAAAAGCGCGAGTATTACAACATCCTGATGGAGCACCGCACGGAATACCGGGAGAGCGACGGTTCGCGCAACGACGAAATCATGATGAAGATGGCGGGAATCGTAAGCGAGATCGACGGGCCGCTGCGCATGGGAATGCAAAACGGGACGTTCAGGGACATCGATCCCGGGATGACGTCGCTGCTGCTGGCAATCATCGCCGAGGGGATTTTGCAGTACAAGAGGATTGGGCTTTTGGACTACCTGAACGTGCGGGACGGGGAGTTCAGGCGCTTCATGGCCGACGTGGTGGGCAGGGGAATTCAGGCGAAGGCCCGGAAGGGCGACATGCAGTGATCGAAATCCGCAAGGCGGGGAGGAATCAGGATGGGCATGCAGATTTTTACACCGATAACCATCAACGGGCTGACGCTGAAAAACCGAATCGCGTATCCTTCCATGGGGCTTCTGTACTCCCTGGACAGGAGCGTCAACGACCGCTACTACCATTATTATATGGAAAAAGCGCGCGGCGGGTCGGCCCTGGTGACCGTGGGGCCGGTGGCGGTTGACAACGCGGGCGGCATGGGTGTGACGCTCTCGCTGGCCACCGATGATCACCTGGACTCGTTTGCGCGCGCGGCGCGGGGAATAAAAAGCGAAGGGGCGAGCCCCTGGGTGCAGCTCTTTCACGCGGGCGGGTACGCGGCGTCGTGGCTGATCGGCGAACAGCCCATGGCGCCCTCGGCGGTGTACAACGACTACGCCAAGGAAGTGCCGCGCGAGATGACCATCGATGACATCGAGCTCACCATTGAAAATTTCATCCGCGCCGGAGAGCGCGCCAAACAGTGCGGGTTTGACGGCGTGGAGATCATCGGCTCGGCGGGATACCTGATTACGCAGTTTCTTTCCCCCATCCGCAACATCCGCGCCGACCGCTACGGCGGAAGCTTCGAGAACCGCACGCGCTTCCCGGCCGAGCTGATCGCCGGCATGCGCGCCAGGCTCGGAAAAAATTATCCCGTCGCCATCCGCATGGCCGGCAACGACTTCATCAACGGGAGCAACACCGACGTCGAGGCGCCCGACATCGCGCGGGTGTACGAGCGCTCCGGGGTGGACATGATCAACGTGACCGGCGGATGGCACGAGGCGAGGATCCCGCAGCTTCCCATGCGCGTGCCCAGGACGGCCTACGCGTACCTGGCGCTCAACATCAAGCGCGCGGTGTCGGTGCCGGTGATGGCGTCCAACCGCATCACCACGCCGGCGGAGGCCGAGCGCATCGTCCGCGACGGGTGGGCCGACATGGTGAACCTCGGCCGCGTGCTCCTCGCCGACCCGTTCTGGCCGCGCAAGGCGATGGAGGGGCGCGACGCGGAGATCCGTCCCTGCGTGGCCTGCAACCAGGGATGCACCGACACCATCTTCAGCGGACAGCCAGTGTTCTGCATCGTCAACCCCCGTACGGGATTCGAGGGGGAGCGGACGATTGAAAAGGCGCGCAGGCCCGGCGTGGTGATGGTCGCGGGCGCAGGGCCCGCAGGGCTTGAGGCGGCCGTGCGCGCCGCGGAGGCGGGCCACGAGGTGCACCTGTACGAGAAGAGCGGCGATATCGGCGGGCAGCTTCGCATCGCCTGTGCGCCCCCCCACAAGGAGGAGCTTTCCGAGATCGTCCGGTTTTACCGCGCGATGATTGCGCGCAGGGGAATAAACCTCCACCTGAACACCATACTCACCGTCGACATGGTCTCTTCGGGCGGACCCGACTACGTGATCGTCGCGGAGGGCGCGCGGCCCGTCATCCCCGCGTGTGCGGCCGGCGACAGGGGCGTGCTTTCGTCGTGGGACGTGCTTGCCGGCGATCCGGCGACGGGAGATGAAGTGGCGGTGATCGGCGGCGGGTCGGTGGGAGTTGAAACGGCCCTTTTTGTCGCGTCCAAGGGGACCATATCCCCGGAGATTCTCCACTTTCTGTTCGTCTACGGGGGGGAGAAGGAGGAGCGGCTCCGCGACCTGGCGACCAGGGGCACCAAAAAGGTGACGGTGTTCGAGATGGGCCCGAAGCCCGCGGCGGACATGGGGCGGTCAACAAGGTGGGTGCTGATGAAGGAAGCCGCGCGCTACGGCGTTGAGGTGCTCACGGACGCGAAGGTCGTTTCGGTCATGGATGGCGTGGTGGAGTTCGAGCGGGACGGCCGGCAAAGCTCCCGCCGCTTTGATACCGTCATCGTTTCCGCGGGTGCGCGGTCGGAGCGCAGGCTGGCGGATGAGATGGAGAAGACAGGGATTCCCTTCCGCGTGGTGGGCGATTGTGTCGCGCCGGGAAAGATCGACGGCGCCATCCACGGCGCGTTTCTCGCAGTGATGGAGCTGGAAAAGGAGCGGGTCGCCGAAGCGGTCGGGAGATGAGGAAATCACCCGCCCGCGCTTAGGAGCCTGACTGCCTTTTCAAATCGCGGACGACCTCGGCGTCGGACTTGCGCGCGTAATCGGGGACGATCGCGGTGAGGTCGCTCCAGCGGGAGGGATCGCTCCGGTATGCCCTCTCCGCGAGGGCGCAGGACGACGCGCCTTCCGGGGCGAAATCCTCCAGGAACGAAATATTGCGCTCCATGCGTTCCAGCTCGTCGCGGTATCGAAACACCCCGTCGCCCGCGGCCATGACAGCGCTTCCGGCGGGGATTGCCCGGGCGAGAAGTTGCATCTCGTAATCGCCGGGAGCGACGATTGCCAGGTCCTGCCCGTTACCCTGCCGCTGATAGAGCGCGCCGAACACGCGTCCCTTCTTGGCGTCGAACGCGACCAGGATGTGCGTTCCCGCACTCGCCCTTACCGACGCCGCGAAGAGCAGGGGAGAGTGGATCCCCACCAGCGGAACGCCGAGCACCTGCGCCAGCGCGCGCGCCGTGCTGACTGCGATCCTTATGCCGGTAAACGAACCCGGGCCGATTCCCACGCCCACGAGCTCGAGCTCGCGCGCTGAGATGCCCGCGCCGCGGACCGCGCTGTCGATGCTTACGAAGAGCGTGGCGGAATGCGAGCGGTCCATGCGCCGCGTGATGTCGGACACGACGCATCCGGAGCGGGCGGCAACGTGCTCTATCTGTGTCGCGGTGTCAAGTACCAGGGTGTTCAACGCAAATTCTCCGTGCGTCGCCGTCGGCGTATTCAATGGTGATGCGGGTGGCGGACGACGGGACGCGTTCTCCGGCGCGCTCCGCCCATTCGATGACCGACACGCCCTCCGACTCCCAGTACTCCTCGAAGAAGAGTTGGTCCATCTCGCGCCCGCTTTCTATGCGGTACAGGTCGAAGTGGTAGAAGGGGACGCGCCCTTCGTAGATTTCCATGAGCGTGAAGGTGGGGCTGGTGATTTCATCCATCACGCCGAGGCCGAGTGCGATCCCTTTGGCGAGCACCGTCTTCCCCGCGCCGAGCTCTCCGGAAAGGGCGAACACGCTGCCCGCGTGCGCCGCGAGCCCCAGCGCCCTGCCGAATTCGAGCGTCTCTGCGGCGGAATGTGTTTCGGTGACGCTGATCATCGCTCATGATGGAGCGGGAATTGCTGGATTTTTACAAGTAAAATAATTCCGCCCCGTGATATATTTCACCCTCGGATGGAATCGTCTTGACATACCCGTAAAAAACAGTTGAATGTAATACTGTTCTCCTCAAACGCGTTCGCGCCCGGAAACGTTATACCAGTGTAGTCAGGCAAGCGGAAAAAGATGATAGTGATTCTCTCGGTCGGATCATTCTGTGTCGGCATCATCGCCATTCTCATCATGGTGTTCCAGCTTTTCATGTACCGAAATCGGAAGGATTCCTCATGGATTATGTGGGGAGTGCTGGTTTCCCTGTTCGCCGCGCTGCTTGCCTTCACGAACTTTGCGCAGTACAATACGGGCATGACGCCCGCAATCCACACGTGCAGCAGGCTGAAATTCACCGCGCTGCTGCTCATGCTCCATTCGCTGATGGGCTTCACCCTTTCCTTTTTTGCTCTGCGCCAGGGTCCGTTTCATGCGCTTGCAGGAATCTTCCACTCGGCGCTGATCGTGCTGCTGTGGTCGGGAGAGCTTGTCTTTGAAAACAGGATAATAAGCTTCAATTTCGCCCTGATGCCGAGGCCGTATTTCGGGACGGGATTCGGGCCGCTGGGCATTGCGCTTTCGGTCTATATCATGCTGATGGGCTTTGCCGGGCTGGGCGTATGGACCGTGTGCAGGAAGAGGGTGGCTGACACGGCGCATTATTTCATCGCCGCATTCGCGGCCTGGTTTCTCTTCGGCATTCATGATGTGATCGTGAGCTTCTTTGGCGCGGGGTATTTCTTCATTTCAGAGTACGGAGTGCTGTGCTTCGCGATAGCGATCCTTGTCGCGACAGTCCGCGAGTCGCTGAATGCGCTCAGGCTGAAAAACGAAGCTGAAGCGGAGAGCAGGGCGAAAACCGAGGTGATCGCCGGGGTGAGCCATGATTTCAGGACCCCGCTGAACGCGATCATGGGGCTGTCGCAGCTGCTTGAAATAGAGAAGGCCGGTCCTCTCAATCCGGGACAGAAAAACTATGTCAGCGAAATCCACGCCAGCGCCGGACGCCTGATGGAAATGGTCGACAGGATGCTCGACATTTCGCGGTTCCAGCGCGGGGGCATCTCAATCATTAAAAAGCCGTTCAACATCAATAACGCGATCAGCCATGCCGCATCGCTGGTCGAAGCATTTGCCTGGTCAAGATCGGTGCGGGTGATGCTCAATGTCGAGGGCGCCGGGGGAGTCCTTTACGGCGACGAGATGAAGTTTCGCCAGATCGTATACAACCTCCTTCTGAACTCGGTGAAGTTCACTTCGACGGGAACGCGCGCCGGGATTGACGCCGCGATAGAGGACGGCGCTCTCGTTGTCGAGGTCTGGGACGAGGGAAAGGGCGTCCCCGCGGGAATCCGGGACCGGGTGTTCGAGCCGTTCGTGCGGGGTGACGGCGGGCGGGGTGATGGAGGCAGCGGGCTTGGCCTTTCGATCTGCAGGCACAACGCGCTGCTCCACGGCGGCGAGGTGTCGTTTCGCGACCGCCCTGGCGGCGGAACGGTGTTCAGGCTCACGCTGCCGGGAGCGGTTTCGGGCGATGAAGAGAATGCGGGTGCGGGCAAAACGCCTCCCTCCGAACAGGCTGAACGCGGGAAGACGGTTCTTGTCGTTGACGACAACGAGATGAACATCGAGATCATCAGCACCGTGCTCGCCTCTGACACCGTGAAAATCGAGTGCGCGCACGACGGGAAAGAGGCGATTGATCTGGCGGGGGAGAAGCGGTTCGACCTGGTGCTGATGGACATCAACCTCCCCGATTGCTCCGGCGTCGAGGTCATGTCCCGGATGCGGAAGGGCCCGCTGAACGGGAACGTCCCGGTGTTCGCGATCTCCGCGTTTGCGGGCGACAATGACAGGCAACACTTCCTTTCGCTCGGCTTTGACGATTACATTGCGAAGCCGTACACGCTTGATCTGATCGTTCAGAAAGTCAGTTCCGTGCTGTCAGATGATTGACGGGGCGGAAAATCCGGCAATGCCGTGCTATGTTTGGATTAGTAAAACGCAATGAGCTTTCTTCCCATGACATGCGATGAGGTGAAGGACCGCGGCTGGAGCGGCGTTGACGTGGTGGTCGTCACCGGAGATGCGTACGTGGACCACCCTTCGTTCGGCGCGGCGCTGATAGGACGCGTGCTGGAGAGCCGCGGATGCCGGGTGGGGATTATCTCCATGCCCGACTGGCGTGATGCCGGATCAGTGAAGGTGTTCGGCCGGCCGCGCCTGTTTTTCGCAATAACTTCCGGAAACGTGGATTCCTGTCTGATGCGGCAGACTGCGTTCCGGAAAAAGCGAAGCGACGATCCCTACGCGCCCGGCGGGGAGGGCGGCGGAAAGCCGAAGCTTGCCACGGTGGTGTACGCCAACCTGGCGCGCGCGGCGTTCCCCGGCGTGCCCGTCATCATCGGGGGCATCGAGGCGTCGATGCGCCGCCTGCC
>CAZPZJ010000005.1:25975-40967 GCA_964591055.1 uncultured Leptospiraceae bacterium | reverse complement strand
CCGTCACCGACCGCAGCGACAGGAAATGCAGAAACCTGATACGGCAGGGCGCGCGAACTGCCGCGACAGGCGGCGTCATCGTGACCGGCTGCATGGCGCAGTTGAACCCGTCGTCTCTGCTCGCCATGCCGGAAGTGCTGGCCGTGTTCGGCAACGACGACAAGGCCCTCCTCGCGGAAAGGATTGAATCGCTCATCGAAGGCGCGCTCCCGCCCGGCGATCCGGCCCGCGCGGAGGAGCTTCCGCTCCCCTATCACCACACGCGCGGTTACCTGAAGATCCAGGACGGCTGCGACAACAGCTGCTCGTACTGCGTGATCCCGTCGGTGCGGGGCCATGCGCGCAGCCGTCCGCTCGAGGAAATCCTCCGCCACGCGCGAGCGCTCATCGATGCAGGCTGCCCGGAGATCATTCTCACGGGAATCACGATCGGCGGCTACAGGAGTGACGGCGCCGATCTCGCCGCCGTCGTGGAATCGCTGGTCGGGCTTGGCGGGAGCTGCAGGTTTCGAATCACCTCCATCGAGCCCCGCGACGTGACGGAGCGCCTCGTCGACATCATGTCCGACTCCAGGGTCTGCGCCCACCTGCACCTTCCGCTCCAGTCGGGATCAGACCGGATACTTCGCCTCATGAACCGACCGTACGCAATGGGAGATTACCGGGAGAAGGTGGAAATGATACGAAGGGGGCTCCCGGGCATCGCGATCGGCACCGACATCATCGTGGGATTTCCCACCGAGACTGAAGAGGATTTTGCGGAAAGCCTGGCCGCTGTCCGGGAATTCGGCTATTCCTACGTGCACCAGTTCTCGTTTTCCCCGCGCGCCGGCACCCCCGCATCGCGCATGGATGGAGTCGTCGCCCCCGCCCTGGTCGGCGAACGCTCGTTGCGCCTGCGGGTCCTCGCCGCCGAACAGGCCCTGCGCTACCGAAGGGAATTCGAAGGCCGGCAACTCGAGTGCGTGGTGGAAATCGACAGGCGGGACGGCGCATGCACTGCGGTGAGCTCCAATTACCTGAAGATCAGGCTGGAGAACAGCGAAAAGACATTGCAGTACGCGGGCGGGATCGCACCCGTTTCCCTAACACGCGCCGGTTTTCCGCTCAGCGAGGGGCGCATCGGGTAAATCCGGCCCGTGACACACCGAATAATTGTCTGTCATCCTTCCCGCTGAAATGTCGATAAATACACTGACGTCAGTCCATACCGGCATGGTGCAGCATGAAGATTAAAATCTTTCTGACAATAACGCTGGGCGTCCTGCTCGCCCTTTCCGCCCTGCAGATGTTTTCACTGCCTCCCTACGCCGGCGACATCTTCGGCGCGTACAAATCCGGCTATTTTTCAGAGATCGAGCGGGGATTTCTGACGATCAGGGATTCGTTTCTCGGCATCAAGATGTATTCCCGCCCCGTCTACGCCTGGATATTTCTCAAGGACATCGAAGGCGCCCGCAACATCAAGATACGGGTGTACGACAGGCGCGGATACGAGGTCCCCGCGCCGGGTGAAAAGATGGCCTGCGAAAACCCGGACGTGCCCAGGATACTGAACGCGATCAACCCGGAGATGATTTCGGCGGTGAAGCGCGGCACATACTACTGCGCGCTTCCGGTGATGATGGAGGACCGCTGCCGCTTCTGCCACCGCGCCAACCGCTCCCCGCTCGCCGGCGTCATGACGTTCGAGCGCCCCTTTGACGCAATGATATACTATTCATCCGAGCGCACAATCGTCTTCGGGCTCATTTCGGCGGTGCTGGCCGTCGCGCTCATCTTTGTCCTTCGCTGGGACCCGGGGCGGAAAATCAAAGAATTGTTTGACAAACAGCGCTGATCCATGGCGTTGACTCTATTGTCACCATTACGCTGAAGGCAGGTTGAACGCATGTCCGATAAAGAAGGAAAAACGCTTGTCATCGTCGAATCGCCCGCCAAGGCAAAGACGATCAACAAGTACCTCGGCAAAAAATACATCATCTCGTCGTCGATGGGCCATGTCATCGATCTTCCAAAATCCCGGCTCGCGGTCGACGTGGAGAACAGCTTCAAGCCTGAATACATCACCATCCGGGGCCGCGCGAAGATACTCAATGACCTGAAGAAGAAGGCCGCCTCGGCGTCGCAGGTGCTGCTCGCCACCGACCCCGACCGCGAGGGGGAGGCCATCTCGTGGCACCTCTCCAACGCGCTCTCTGCGAAAAACCCCAACATCAAGCGCATCGAGTTCAACGAGATCACCGAAGCGGCCATCAAGGAGGCGGTCAAGCACCCGCGCGACATCGACACCAGCCTCGTCAACGCCCAGCAGGCCCGCAGGATACTGGACCGCATCGTCGGCTACTACATAAGCCCCATTCTCTGGAAGAAGGTCAAGAAGGGCCTTTCGGCGGGGCGGGTGCAGTCGGTGGCGCTCAACGTGATCTGCCGCAGGGAAAAGGAGATCGACGACTTCACTCCGGAGGAATACTGGACGATCGACGCGAAGCTGTCCCACCGCGGGAAGAGCTTCACCGCCTCGCTGTACGCATGGAAGGGCCAGAAGAACAGCGTAAAGACGAAGGAGCAGACCGACGATATACTCGCCCGCCTGGAAGGGAAACAGTTCGTCGTAAGCGCGGTGTCGAAGAAGGAGCGCAGGCGCAAACCCCTTGCGCCCTACATCACCAGCAAAATGCAGCAGGACGCCGCCAACCGCCTCGGCTTCACCTCGTCAAAGACGATGATGATCGCGCAGCAGCTCTACGAGGGCGTGGACATAACCGGCGAAGGCCCCGTGGGACTCATCACCTACATGCGCACCGACTCCACGCGCGTCTCGCAATCGGCGCTTTCGGCGGTGCGCGACTATATCGCCGCGAACTTCCCGCCGGAATATCTTCCGGAGACGCCCAACGAGTACTCGAACAAGAAGGGAGCCCAGGACGCCCACGAGGCGATCAGGCCCACCGACGTGTCGCGCCACCCCGACCTCGTGAAAAAGGACCTGACCCGCGACCAGCACCGGCTGTATTCGCTCATCTGGAAGCGCTTTGTCTCCTCACAGATGCCCGCCGAGCTGTCACTCGCCACCACCGTTTCGCTGTCCGCCGACGAGGGCGAGTTCCGGGCGAGCGGGAGCATCGTGCTCTTTGACGGCTTTACCGCCGTCGACAGGGACGACAAGACAAAGAAGGAAACCCTTCCCGACCTCAACGAGGGGGACGCGCCCGAGGTGCACGGGTTCGATTCCGAACAGCACTTCACCAGCCCTCCCCCGCGCTACAATGATGCGTCGCTTGTCAAGTTCCTGGAGGAGTCGGGGATCGGCAGGCCGTCCACCTATGCGCCGACCATCAACACGCTCATCAAGCGCTACTACGTCACCCGCTCCGGCAAGCAGCTGGTCCCATCGGTGCTCGGCAAGCTGGTGAACGACATCATGGTGTCCAACTTCAACTCGCTGGTCTCGATCGAGTTCACGGCGGTCATGGAGGAAAAGCTGGACCAGATCGAGGAGTCCAAAGCGGACTGGACCATGATGCTTGAGGAGTTCTACACCCCGTTTAAAAGCACCATCGAAAGCGCGGAGGAGAACATCCAGGAGATGAAAAACGTCCTGGACGAGGTGACCGACATCGTGTGCGAGAAGTGCGGGCGCGCCATGGTCAAGAAGCTCGGCAAGTTCGGCTTCTTCCTGGCGTGCTCGGGATTCCCGGAGTGCAGGAATGCGAGGCCGCTTCCGCTCGGAAAATGTCCCGCGAACGGCTGTACGGGGGAGGTCGTCAAGCGCTCGTCGAAAAAAGGCCGCCCGTTTTACGCCTGCACCAATTACCCTGACTGCACGTTCATCACACGGGACATTCCCACCGGCAAGGCATGCCCCAAATGCGGCAGCGTGCTCTTTTCACGCCGCGTCAAGGGCAAGGGCGAGGTGCTGGAATGCCTCAGGGAGGGCTGCGGCCACCAGGTGGAGCTCCTCGACGAGCAGAACGACGCGCAATGATCGCCGAAATTGACATCTTTCTGGAGCATCTCTCGGTTGAAAAAAACCGTTCCAACGCAACCATCGATTCCTACAGCAGGGACCTGCAGCGCCTGTTCTGCTTCCTGAGCGGCGAGGAGGATCCCGACGCCGCCGAACGCTACGAACTCGGCGTTACGGTGACGGACGGTGACGTTGAAATCGCATCAATACAGACATCCGACCTGACCGGCTTCATCGAATACAGCTACGACAGCGGGCTTGCGATGAAATCCATCTCGCGGCGCATCGCCTGCATGAAGTCGTTTTTCCGCTTTCTTTTCAACCGGGACATCATCGACTCCAATCCCGCGGCCCGTCTCCTCTTCCCGAAAACGGGAAAGCCGGTCGTCCGCTTCCTCTATCCCGGCCAGATGGACGAGCTCCTCAGCTTCGGGGGTGATTCATTCATCGACATCCGCGACAGGGCACTGCTCGAAACGCTGTATTCCACCGGCGCTCGCGTCTCCGAAATAGCCTCGGCCGACCTCACCTGCTACGATGCCGCGGGCGGCTCGCTTCGGGTGACGGGAAAGGGCAGAAGGGAGCGGATCGTGTTTCTCAACGAATCCGCCGTGTCATGGATAGAGCGCTATCTCGCCTCGCGACGCGAAAAATTCGGTGCTCCCGCCGGCCCCCTGTTCGTCAACGACAGGGGAACGCGCCTCACGGTGAGGGGAATTTTCTTCGTGGTGGACAGGAGGGCCTCGCAGACCGGGCTTGCCGGGCGCGTCTCTCCGCACGTCATCCGGCACAGCTTCGCCACGGGGATCATGAACAGGGGCGCGGATATCAGGGCGGTGCAGGAGATGCTGGGGCACACAAACATCTCCTCCACCCAGGTTTACACGCACACGTCACGGGCGCGATTAAAGGAAATCTACGACCGGCATCATCCGCACGCCAGGGGGAAAGGGGACTGAGCGGCAGGCCGGGCCGGCGAAGAGGAAGGAACACACACCATGCCATCACACTATGACGACATCGCCGCAGAGGACAACTTCGAGATGGCCGAACAGTGGATCGCCGCCCGCAATCCGGAAAAGGCCGTCGAGCACCTGAAGAAAACCATCGATTTGAACCCGCATTTCATATTCGCCTATATCACGCTCGCCCGCACGCTCAGCGGGATGGGACGCCACGACGAAGCGTTTCATGTCATGAAGCGCGCGGAACGGGAGGATCCTGAATTCGACTACCTCTTCTTCCTGGCCGCAAAGTTCGCGTTCAGGCAGGGCGACCTGATCGCCGCGCACAGGCACATGGAGCTGGCTGCGCAAAAATCGCCCCGCCCGCACTATCGCACGGCGCTTGCGGTGATTGAACGGGCGCGCAGGGATATACGCCGCTGATCATCGCGCCCGCATCGGAGCGGCTTTCACTTCAGGTATTCGTTCTTGACATACGTGTCCAGGCGGTATCCGTGCTCCCCACGGTCGAGGATCAGGGGAGAGGCGTTGTGGAAGTCGACGACAACCGTGTCCTCGTTGAACCCGAGGAGGAGCGAGGCGAGCTTTCTCAAAAACGGCATGTGCCCCACCACCATGATATTCACGTCGCTTTTCGAAAGCTCATCAAGCACTCCCTCAAGCTCGTCATCGGGGCCCAGGTACTCCCTGGGCTCCATGCGAATCCCGCCCAGGGCGAAGCTGATGATTTCTGCGGTTTCGGCGGCGCGCTTCTTCCCGCTGTGAAGGATGATTGCGGGATACCCGGGCAGCTTTTTCAGGAAATCCCCGGCCTTTTTGGCCTGCGCCCTCCCCTTCTCGGAAAGGGGCCGCGCGGGATCGGACTCGCTGCTCAGCGCGTCCGCGTGCTGGAGGAGGAAAAGCTTCATGCCTGCATGCCTCCTGCGTGGGGCAGTTACTTCGGCTGTGACGACTCCCTCTGCCTTTTCAGCGACTCGCGCATTCCTTCGACGCTCTCCTGGTGGGAGCCTTTGATCTGCTCATACGCCTTCCTGTAGGCTTCCCTGACGGCGGCGAGCGCCTGGAAATTGCGCTGCTGCACGTCCGCTATCCTGTCGGCCTCGCGCTTGAGACGGGAATACGTGCGGAACATGTCCGCCGACGAAGCCTGGAAATCGCCGACGACGGCGTCGATCGAGGAGGATGACGCGCGGTTGAGAAACATATCGTCGCGGATCTCTCCGTCAAGCCGGTCGAGATCGTCATTGGCCTGTTTGAGCCCGTCTTCTCCCTCGCGGGAAAGCCGGTTCACCCTGCCGCGGTAATTCTTGATCTGCGTCGACTGCCCGGCGCTGTTGTCCCGGAATTTGCCCATGTACCGGCCGAAACGCTCGCCCTGGGGGCCCGGGTTCGAGCGGAAATCGGCGTTGCGGGAAGCCTGCCAGCTCTGCGTGTCGGTTGCATCAAGCGCCCTGGCGGGCTGTTCGGCGAGGGCGATATCGGCGCGCTCACCCTCGTTGATGTCGACGCGCCCGTAGGGATTGCGCACCTCCAGTTTGCCCTCCTCGAGGTCCACCCGGGAATCGGCGCCGTCGGTCACGGCCACCGTGAATTCGGTTCCCCGGATCGAACACACCGTGGTCGGGGTGTACACCTTGCGGCCGGAGTCCTTCGCGAGCTTCATGTAGGCGCCCTTGACCACGCCGCTCACCACGGACACCTGCTCGGTGTCTTTTGTCGATTCATTGCCCACGATGATCCTGCTGTTCTCCCGCACCTCGATCTTGCTGCCGTCTTTATAGGCGAATGACACCATCGATTTTTTTCCGGTGCTGATCAGATCGCCGGGCTGAAGCGCCGTCCTCTCAGTCATCGTCGTCGTCGCGCTCTTTCGCGTCAGTTTGACATCACCGACGAGGAACGTCACGTCGAGCGCAAAGGCATCCCCCGCGGCCATGCCCGCGAGAACCGCGCAGACCGCCATCCACAGCCACGGGCACCATTTCAGTGTTTTCATCATCAGTCTCCCCCGTTGATCATACATCAGTCGCCTCATGCGTACGCTGAAAGCTCAACCGTAAGCTATACTCCCGGACATCATGACAAGGTAACAGAAAAAGGGGCTGGAATCAATAAATATTTGGCGTTACATGAAGTGCTTTTCGGGCGATGAGATCATCACCCTGAAGCCGTAAAACGGGCTCCTTGCCGTAGGACAGCGCCTGAACCGGTATTCAAGGGATTTCTGCACCGGCGCGCTCATCGCCGAACCGCCCCGGAGCACCTTGTAGGTGGTCCCGAACTCCCGGTTCCAGGCCCCTCCGGGATAGGCGTCAAACCAGTCGGCGCACCACTCCCAGACCATGCCCGGCCGGTGGCCTGCTGAAGGCTCACCCGACTGCCTGATCATCTCATCGAGAAACGCTTCGAGGGACATCTCCGCACCGTCCGCCTCCGCGCAGGAAGCCTCCCCGATGCAGGCGATCCCTTCCAACTCGGCCCAGCGCTCCCACTGCGCCTCGCCGGGAAGGGAGAGCGCAAGCCCGGTCCTGCGCGACGCCCACCGGCAGAACGCCGCCGCGTCATTCCAGCTCACTTGGATGGCGGGAAGCAATCCCGTCATTTCGCGATAGCGCCCGTCAAGCTCTCCCCCCAGCGGCGCGTTCCAGCAGAGCCCCTCCTTCTTCACCCACATGCCGCGCTCCCACGTCCAGCCCCAGCCCTCGCGCTCGGCTTCAGTGGTAAAGCCAGTCTCGCGGATGAACAGGGCAAACTCCTCCGCGCTCACCAGCCTTCGCGCAATGCATACGGCGGGAAGAAAAAGCTCGTGCCGGGGGCACAGGTTCATGAGGTACGACGCCTTCACCTGCACGCCATCCACCGCCGCGGCGATCATGTCGGCCCGGGGCTCATCGACGCCGATGGAGAACACCCCTTCCGGAAGGTACCGGCAAAGCGAGGGGTCCTGGAATGAGAACGCTGGAATCATGATGTCACCCTCCGACGCCGCGCCGGTGCGGCGCGCAGCGGCCGTCAGGGCAGAAGCCCTATGCGCCTGAAGACGAAATCGATGTTACCAAGATAATTGGAAAGGCGGAAGATGTCACGCAGCTCATCGCCGCTCACCGCGGAGGATATGGCGGGATCCTTCCCGGCCAGGTCCATCAGCGTTCCCTCGCCCGCCCACACCCGCATGGCGGCACCCTGCACCAGCCGGTAGGCCTCCTCGCGGGTCACGCCCTTCTCCACCAGCTTGAGGAGAAGGCTCTGCGAGCAGTAGAGCCCTCCGGTGCGGTTGATGTTGGCCATCATGGACTCCGGGTACACTATGAGGTTTTCGAGTATGAAGATCATCCGGTGGATGAGGTAGTCCAGCGCGATGGTGGAATCGGGGATGATGACGCGCTCGGCGGACGAGTGCGAGATGTCGCGCTCGTGCCAGAGCGTCATGTTGTCGAGCGCGACTATGAGGTTGCTCTTGATGACGCGCGAAAGCCCGGAAACCCGCTCGGACAGAATGGGATTGCGCTTGTGCGGCATCGCCGACGAGCCCTTCTGGCCCTTTTGAAAGGGCTCCTCCACCTCGCGCACCTCGGTGCGCTGGAGGTGCCGTATCTCCGTGGCGAGCTTGTCAAGGCTCCCCGCCGTGACCGCGAGCGCCGACATGTACTCCGCGTGGCGGTCGCGCTGGATCACCTGGGTCGCGATCGGCTCGGGCTTCAGGCCCAGCTTTTCGCACACGCGGCTTTCCACCCCGGGCGAGATATTGCTGAACGTGCCCACCGCGCCGGAAAGCTTGCCGTACGAAATATCATCAACCGCGCGCGCGATTCTTTCCCTGTCGCGGAGGAACTCGGCATAGTAGAGCGCCATCTTGAAACCGAAGGTGGTGGGCTCGGCATGGACGCCGTGCGAACGGCCCATGCAGGGTGTTTCGCGGTATTTCAGCGCGAGCTCCCGGACGGCGGCCGCCAGCCGGTCCATCCCCCGGAGGATGATTTCGCCCGCCTGCTTCATCTGAATCGACAACGCCGTGTCGACGATATCGCTCGACGTAAGCCCGTAATGGATGTAGCGGCTCGAAGGCCCCACGTATTCCGAAACGCAGGTGAGAAAGGCGATCACGTCGTGGTGCACCTGGTCCTCGATCTCGAGGATGCGCCGCGTGTCGAAGTTCGCCTTCGAGCGTATGACGGCGAGATCCTGCTCCGGGATCACGCCCATCGCCGCGTGCGCCTCGCATGCGGCAAGCTCGATATCGAGCCATATCCTGAACTTGTTTTCAAGCTCCCAGATGCCGGCGATTTCCTTCCGGGAATACCTCTCAATCAGGATCCCGCGCCTGTGCTTCCGATTCCGCGGCCCGGGCCGCGCGGTCCGCGTTTTGAAGAAATGAGAATTTTCCCCGCGGCGGATTTAATGTCAAATTAAATTTCACCGGTGAAAATCATGGATTTCGAGTTGAGCGAGGCGTGGAAGTAGTGCTCAAGGAACATGCACAGCGAATAGAGCAGCCTGCCCGCCTCGCGCTCCGGGCAGGCGTCGAGGTCAAGGGAGGAGAATTTCATGCGCGACGCCGCCGCGATGAATTTCAGCACCGCCGGCCCCATGAGATTACCCTGCTGCGCGCCGTTCCTGCCGAGGCAGCGCGCGCACAGCGGCATCATGTCGCTGTAGTCGAACAGGAACGCAGTAAGCCCGCCGCCATGGCAGGTCTTGCACCGGTCCGGCACCGACAGCACTCCCAGCATGCCCAGCAGCCGTATGAGAAAGAACGAGCTGAAATGAAACAGCCTGCTCGTCTTTGTCAGCGCCTCGATCCCGCCGGCGAGGAGCTCGTACACCCCGGCGTTGGGATCGCCGGGTGCGCTCGTTTTGTCTACAGCCTCGAGGACCAGGCACATGTGCGCTATCAGGTCCAGGTTTTCCCTGATAGAATAGAACTGCTTTTCGATGGAGCACTCGCTGACGACGCAGACATCGCGCCCGTCACGGTGGTAGTACACCAGGTTCACCACGCTCCCGGGCTCCGCAGCGGCTACGGGGCGCCTGCGGCTCTTCCTGATGCCCTTGAACACGAAGGTGCGCTTGCCGTAATCGCGCGTGAATATGCGGGCAATCCTGTCCGCCTCCCCCGAAACGGCGCTTGTGAGGACGACCCCGGGAGACTTGCGGATTTCCATCAGGGCTGGCTCTTCGGGGGCCTGTCGGGAGGGATTACCGTGACCTGTATCCTGTTGATGCGGGTGCCGTCGATGTCCTTGATCTTGAAGCTCAGGTTGAGGTGCCTGGCGACATCGTCCTTTTCCGGTATCCTGCCGAACAGGTCGTAGACAAACCCTCCGATGGTGTCGAACTCATCGGTGGGAAGGGAAACGCCCATCTCTTCACAGAAATCGCTCAGCAGCATGCGCGAATCCACCTCGTACATGTTCCTGCCGGTCTTTTCGATCTCGGGAAGCTCGCTGTGGTCGAACTCATCGCTGATATCGCCCACGATCTCCTCCAGAATGTCCTCCAGCGTCACGATGCCGCCGAAGCCGCCGTACTCGTCCACGGCGATGGCCATGTGGAGGCTGCGCTTCTTGAACTCCACAAGCAGGTCGTCGAGGGTCATGGTCTCGGGAACAAAGTACGGCTTGCGAAGGATTTTCTTCAGGGAGAACTTCTTCGGCCTGTCGATCACGTATTTCAGCAGATCCTTGACGTGCAGTATTCCCACGATGTGGTCGATGGTGTCCTTGTACACCGGGATCCTGGAGTGCCCGGCCCCGTAAATCGTTTCCACAACCTCCCTGATGCCGGCGTCCACATCGAGCGCCACCACGTCAATACGGGGTATCATGATTTCACGGACATTCTGGTCGGAAAGGCCGATGACGCCCCTGATCATGTCCTGGCGGGACTGCTCGAGGCTGGCCCAGGTTTCGGCGCCACAGATCGCCCCGGCCGCCTCACCGGGCTGCCCGGCGCCGCCCTTCCTGCCAAGACCGCGAATGGCTCCAAGGAGCTTTTTCATCCTGGAAGTCCTGTTGTTCTTATTGGGTTGATCGGGTTCCATTGATGTGTCGTGTCTGCCGGTATCCGGACGCAGGAAACGCATTGAACGGCGAAACAGCCGCGCGGGCGCGCGTTGCAACCGCTTCGGCCCTCTCCGGCGCTTCCCGATAAAGGAACGTCAGCTCCACACATTGAATTTCTTGATCGTCGCGAGGAATGTCGTTGCGGCCTCAAGGGCGTCCGTTTTCATGAGGCGCGAATCGTTGTAAAGAACGTCCGCCATGAATTTTTTAATCGCGATGTACACATCCTCCGTGGGATAAAACAGGAACGAGAAATTGTCCCCTGCCGATTCCATGATGGTGAACGACGAATGCAGCATCACCGGCTCCTTGGACACCATGATTTTTTCCTGCCTGCTCCCGGAAATCACCGTCAGCTCGCTGAACCGGTACGGAATCGATTTGCCATCCTCGCGGAAAACGGGCTCAACGTGCTTTCTCGTGTAAGTGGGCGGCTCAACGAGAATGTGGGCCCTGTTCCCGTCGGTTTTGAACGTCAGCCCCTCCGATGTTTTGAAGATGTCTTTCACGTTTCCATACGCGGTTATCTCGTAAATCGAGTAAATGGTTTCCGGATCGAAGTATGAAGAGATGATAAACCCCCCATTCGAAGGAACGGCTTCAGTGAGATACGCCTTTAAAAGGGACATCGCTTTTGCCATAGAATACTCCCCTCTCCCCTGTTGTATGCTGCGTTCCGGAACCCTCATGCACCCCGAAAATCGCCGCGCCGCAACCCTAAAAAGAATTGCATTCCGGGCTCCCGCGTGATCTCTGACCGCATGTCCTGGAAACCACTCCGGCGCGCGGGCGCACAAAACTATCGCCCGCACGGCGCGTTAGAAAACCGGTTCAGGGCGGCTGAAAGGCGTTGCACAATTATGCTTTCAGTGAGTCTATTTAATCAATAAAAAAATGAGCAGGCAGGTAAAAAATGCGGAAGCAGTTTTTCAACCACGAGCCGCGGGTATTCGCCCACCGGGGAGTGTCCGGCGAATACCCGGAGAACACCATGACATCATTCAAAAAGGCGGTTGAGATCGGGGCCGACGTTATCGAAACGGACGTGCATTTCACCAGGGACGGGCGCTTCGCGGTGATTCACGACGATACGCTCAACCGGCTTACCGACGGCACGGGAAAAATCTGCGACTACACGATGGATGAGCTGAAGCGCTTTGACGCAGGTTTCCGCTTCACTCCCGACGGGGAAACGCACCCTTTCAGGGGAACAGGGCTCACCATCCCTTCGCTTGACGAGCTGCTGAGCGAGTTTCCCGAACAGCGCTTCAACATCGACCTCAAGGACAAAAATCCAGCCCAGGCCGGCCCCTACTGCGAGCTCATCACACGGCACAACGCCGCGCACCGGGTGCTCACCGCATCCGAACACAGGGCCAACCTTGCCGCGGTCCGCACACTGCTTCCCGAGATGGCGACCTCCGCGTCCATGTGGGAGGCCGTGTGGATATTCTTCCTGTATAAAACCGGCTTTCTCGCGCAGAAGTCATCGTATGCGTTCGACGCGTTCCAGGTGCCGGAATACCTGGGAACGTCCCGCGTCGTGACGCCGCACCTTGTGCGCATGCTCCGCGACGCCGGCGTCCGCGTCCACGTGTGGACGATCAACCGCGAGGAGGACATGCGCAGGCTCATCAGCTGCGGGATTGACGCCATCATGTCCGACAATCCCGCGCTGGTGAAACAGGTTTTTGAAAGCCTGTCCGACTGAAGCCTTTCCCGCTCAGTTGGTGCGCCGCTTTTCGAGCTCCATCTTCCTCAGCTCGACGCGGCGTATTTTGCCGCTGATAGTCTTGGGAAGCTCCGTGACGAACTCTATTTCCCTGGGGTACTTGTACGGGGCGGTCACCGTCATCACGTGCTGCTGGAGTTCCTTGACGAGATCGGGCCCCGCGCTGAAGCCGGGATTCAGGATCACGAACGCCTTGACGATCTGCCCTCTCAGGTCGTCCGGAACGCCGATCACCGCGCTTTCCATGACGGCCGGGTGCTCCTGCAGCGCGCTTTCCACCTCGAAGGGGCCGATCCTGTACCCGCTCGACTTGATCACGTCGTCCGCGCGCCCCACGAACCAGAAATACCCCTCGCTGTCGCGGTACGCCTTGTCCCCGGTGAAATACCAGTCCCCCACAAAGCACGAGCGCGACTCGTCCTTCCAGTATCCGTTGAACAGTCCCGGAGGGTGCACCGGCTTCATGGCGACCGCGATGTGCCCCTCCTCACCGTCGGGCAGCACATTGCCGTCATCGTCGACGATGTTTACGTTGTGGCCGGGAGTGGGCTTTCCCATGCTGCCCTCCCTGATGGGAACGCTGAAGTAGTTGGCCACCAGGGCGACGGTCTCGGTCTGGCCATAGTAATCGTAGATGTAAAGGCCCGTCTTCTCCTTCCATTCCTTTATCACTTCCGGGTTCAGCGGCTCCCCCGCCGACAGGCAATGCCGCAGCCCGCTCCAGTCGTACGCGGACAGGTCGACATGCCCCAGCATCATGCGGTACGCCGTGGGCGGCGCGCAGAAGACGCTCACGCCGTAGCGCTGGATGATTTCAGGGACATACCCCGGCTCAAAGCGCGCGCCCATGCGCCACTGCAAAATGGCCGAGCCCACGATCCACTGGCCGAAGAGCTTGCCCCACGCGGCCTTGGCCCAGCCCGTGTCGGCGTGCACCCAGATGATGTCGGTGGGCCTGAGGTCCTGTACGTACTTCGCGGTCACCGTGTGTCCCAGCGCATAAGCCTGCGTGTGGCGCACCATCTTGGGATTGCCGGTGGTGCCCGACGTGAAGTAGATCAGAAGCGGGTCATCGCTTCGGGTTGCGCCGCCGAAATCCGCCGGGTCGAATGTGCGGGGCGCGCCCGCCATAAGCTCCTCCAGCGGCTCCCAGCCCTCGCGCGCCGCGCCGGCGATGATGCGGCAGCGAAGTCCTCCGATTTTATCCTTCGCGGCGTCAACTTTTTCCGCGCCTTCCGCATCGGCGACTGCGGCCACCGCACCCGCGGAATTGATCCTGTAATCGATGTCGTGCCCCGTGACCAGGCTCGGGGTCGGCATGGCGACAACGCCCGAGCGCATCATGCCCAGCATTGCGATGTACCACTCCTCGCCCCGCGGCAGCATCAAAAACACGTTGTCGCCTTTTTTAATTCCCTTTGATTTGAGCACGTGCGCAAACTGCGCGGACAGCACATCGAGATCGCGAAACGAAAGCCGGCTCGCCGTGCGCCCGTCGGGTGAAACCGTGATGAGCGCGGTCTTCGTCCTGTCACCGGCCCATTTCAGAAAATCGTCCAGCACGAAGTTGTAGCGCTCCGGAACTTCCCAGCGGAAGCTCTCCCGCGTGCCGGCATAGTCGATCATGTTGTGAACGTCTTTGGACATAGCTCCTCCACTCTGAACACCTGCAAGTGAACAGGCATTTGCTCGTAGTTCAATATTTAATCGTTTTTTGTATATATTGATGGTCTACTATGAAACAATGCGCGGAAAAGGCAAGATAAAAAAGCGGGATTCGAATGAATAAATGGGGAGCGCCGTGCGCATGCACCGCCGCAGGGGAGAAGCAGCACCGGCGCGATGCGGCCCCCCCTTCGCGGCGCATTGTCCTTTACACCACGGCGCTGTGCTCTTCCTGTTTCTCCCTCCTCCCCGAATCCAGGAAGCGGATGTCCTTCCCGATCAGGATGATCTTTGACTGGATTCTCCCGTCCTTGCCCTCCCAGCGGTCCTGCCTGAGGTTGCCCATCACCATGACCCTCTTGCCCTTGGAGACGCTCTTCGAACAGTGCTCGGCCAGCTTCTGCCATGTTTCGACATCCAGGTACGAAACGCGCGGAGGCCCCTCGGGATCGGAGTAGTGGTTGATCGCGACAGCGAAGGTGCAGACGGACTTGCCCGTTTTCGTCTCTTTGAGCACGGGGTCGTTGGCGACAAATCCTTCGACGGTTGCGGCGGTGTAGTTGTGCATGGCCTTCTCCTTGTCAGGGATGAATTGTAA
>CAZPZJ010000005.1:23265-25875 GCA_964591055.1 uncultured Leptospiraceae bacterium | reverse complement strand
CGGTTGCGGCGGTGTAGTTGTGCATGGCCTTCTCCTTGTCAGGGATGAATTGTAACTGTCTCTCACCCCTGAATACGATCGGGACGATGCGGAGTTAAAAAATTTTTTGTGATTCCGGAAAAAAATTCAATCACCCTGAAACACGAACTCCCCCCCTTGCCGGGGAGGAGTTTTGCATGCCGTAGGCCGATGCCGAAACGGAACGGGTTACGCCGCCTTCGAAAGCTCTCCGTAGATGATGGACACGCCAGCCATCAGGATGGCGGTCATTCCGGCCATCGCCGCAATTACCCATATAAGCGTAAGGAAAGCTCCGATACCCGGGATCAGGCCGAAAATTTAAGAACCAATCATGATCGCGATTATCCCCAGAAGATACAGCACGAACATGGCGCCGAAAATCGTCCATTTCTTTCCGTACGTTATCTTGTTGCTTCTGCTGATCGCGTCGATGGGGGTCAGGCCCTTGTCCACCACGAACAGCGGCGCAAGCATCCACGCGATGCTGATAACGATCCCCGGGATGTACAGGAAAGCGAATCCCGCGAAAATCCCGGCCATCATGAATCCCATGACCAGAAAGTATTCGCCCATGTACTTGCGGTATTCAGGCTTGAACACCTCCGTCATGCCGATCTCCTCATCGCGGGACATCTTTGCGGCCACCCCGATGGTCATGCCGATCGTGGTCCCCACGTTGATGTACGGAATCCAGATGGTCAGGACCCACAGAATCGCGTTGACAAACACGGGCACGATGTACTTGAGACCGCGTTGAAATGAATTGGTGATAATGTTCCCCACTGTGAACTCCATAGCGAACTCCTTTTTATTGTATTAATGCTGCAGAGCGAAACAGCTCTTATACAGGAATGATAAACCATAGAACCCGGCATGTCAATGGAAAATAAGCGGAACTGAGCGGTAAAACCACCGCGGATTACTTTTTTTAATCAGCAAATCCTGTTTTTGCCCTGTCTCTTGGCCTCGTACAGCCTCGCATCGGCCCGCTCTATCAGATCCAGCGCCTCCTCGCGCTTTCCAAGCTCCGCCACGCCGCCGCTCACGGTGACGCGGATGTCCTTTCCCGGAAAAGCCAGGGCCTCTATTCCCGCACGCACCCTCCCCGACGTCAATACAGCCTCTGCGTACATCGTTTCCGGGAAGATGATCATGAACTCCTCGCCCCCGTAGCGCCCCACGATATCGACGTCGCGCACGCTCGCCACAATCGCGTCGCTGACACTCGCCAGCACCGCATCCCCCGCCTGATGACCGTACGTGTCGTTGATCTTCTTGAAGTCGTCAATGTCGAACATTGCAATGGAAAGCGGCCTCTTGTAGCGCACCGCCTCGCGGATTTCATTTTCCAGGCGCTCGTACAGGTACTTGTGATTGAATATCTTTGTCAGGCTGTCGCGCACCACAAGCTCTGAAAGCTCCCTGTTCTTCGCTTCCAGCTCCTTCATCAGCAGGGAGGTGCGCATGTTCGCCTTGATCCTGGCCATGAACATGCCGGTGTCGAACGGCTTCATGATGTAATCGTCCGCGCCAGAAAGCAGCAGGCTGGACATGGTATTGTAATGGTCTATGGCCGATACGGCGAGTATCACCGCGTTGGGGTGCTTTTTTCTTGTTTCGTACACGATGAAGTCGCCCGTGACGCCCGGAAGGATCACGTCGATCAGGTAGATGTCGTACTCCCGGCCGCAGTTCAGGAAATCCTCGGCGTTGTCGTAGTAATCCGCTTCCGCCATCCCCGAAAGCCCCAGGATGTTTTTCACCATGTTGAGCGCCGTGGCGCTGTCGTCCAGCACCGCGATCCTCATCTCCTGAAGCTGCTGCTCAAGCACGTCGCGCCGCGCGATCTTCTCGACATACACCAGGAGCTTGTCGTGGGAGATGTCCTTGGGTATGAAGTCCACCGCCCCCAGCGAAAACATCCTCTCACGCATCTCGATGGAATCGTAGGATGAGAGTATCACCACGGGAACCGAGCGGAACCGGCCCGTGCTCACCAGCCGGAGCAGCTCTTCGCCGCTGCCGTCCTCAAGCTCGAGCGCGGTCAGGACCAGGTCAATTTTCGCGCTTTCCAGCACGTCAAGCGCCTCGCGCATGCCGCCCGCCGAGAGGTAATGGCACTTCTGCTCCACAAACGCATCTTTCAGCAGCCTCTTGAAAAGCGAGCTGTTGTCCACATGAAGAACGGTTAACATTTTATCCCGCCGCACCGGTGAAAATCCCCCGACTCCACGCGGAGATCGGGGGGCTCGACCGCACATTGCGCAGCCGTGCTGAAGTCATCATCTCCCGGTGGAGCGGCCTGCGAGCTTGCCCACCGCCACCAGGATCAGGCCGACGACTACAAGGCCGATCCTGATCACCCAGGCGACGCCATCGCCCCAGCGGTCTATCCACATGAGAATGCGCAGTTCGTAGTTGATGAAACTGAGAACGGCGGAGGCCACCCCGGCCAGCGCGAGAAAGGCCCCGATTGAAGCGACATACGAAAAAATGGCATTCATACAACCTCCGGTCAACATCAGCGTTATCGACACCCGGGAGTATGCCGCTTCCCGAACGCCCTGTCAATCACATCATGGCAGGAGG
>CAZPZJ010000005.1:0-23165 GCA_964591055.1 uncultured Leptospiraceae bacterium | reverse complement strand
GCACGGCTTCGATCACGCGGCCGGGCGGCACCCACGTGGTGTCGCCGTAGAGGTTGGGAAGCGAGGCGATCATGTCGAGCACCGCCTCACTGCTGGAGCCCAGCCCCATGTGCACCATGATGAATGCGACATCCGGATGGGCGCGCGCCACGCGGAGCACGATCGAAGGATCTGCGTATTGGTCGGGCGCGCTGTGCACGGCGACAGGCGCGCCGAGCCTCGCGGCGCAGCGAAGGTAAGGCTCGCAGGCGGCATCGTCGAAGGCGAGCAGCGACAACGACGGGTGCGCCTTGAAGCCCGCCATGAGAGGCCGCGAGGCGGTCATGAACTCTTCGATTTCATCCGTGTAGCCCTCGTTCCGTGGCTTGATCCAGAAAAGCCCCCGCAGGCGATCCGGGTGACGTCGCACGCATTCAAGGGTACGCCGGTTGAGCTCCATCTGGGGAATGGCGATGGGCCGTCCGGGATCGGCTGAATCGAACTCCGCGCCTTCCAGGTTGGAGACGAGCGCCATGTCAACGCCGTAGCGGTCCATTTCCGAGATGAGCATTTCGCACGGCAGGGGATATGCGCGGGCGGGGCAGATGTGGGCGTGGGAGTCGATAATCATCCGCTCATTATTCACCTTTCAGTCGGAGAGTCAAGGTGATTCACGTCCTGCCTGTCAAGGAATAAGAGCCGGTAATAAAAAGAAGAGGAGGTGTCGTTCCACCTCCTCCTGTGCTTTTCCCTGCGATTGTACACGCTTTTAGGCGTTTCCCTTTTCGGGGGTTTGGTTTTCAGCCGCATGCCCGTGCGTATCATCGCAAGGAGCTCGCGTGTGTCACGGTCTTTCTTCATGTGCCCGACCCTCCATGCATGGTGTGAGTGCTTCCCGCGCCCGTGCGCAGGAAGAGGAGCGAGCCTAACGCCCCTTCACCTTATTTGTCAAGCACAAACAACTCAGGTTACCCGCAATTACGCGGGCAATGATTCAGTCGATGTCCGGAAAGACCGGCTTTTTTCTCTCCAAAAACGCCGCCACGCCGTGAAAGCACTCGCCCGACGAAATAAGCCGCACCGCGAGCTTCGCCTCGAGGTCCAGCGATGCCTCATACCCCAGATCCCGGCTCTGTCGCACGAGAGCGAGCGCATGCCGCACGGCATTGGGCCCGTTGCCGGCGATCGCCGCAGCAAGATCAAGCGCCTCGCCCATCGCGCCGCCGGTGGCGCTCACACGGTTGCAGAGGCCCAGCGCAAGCGCCTCCTCCGCATTCACCTTCCTCGCGGATAGCAGGATGTCCGCCGCGCGCGAAGGCCCTGCGATACGCACAAGTGCGGCCCCGCCGCCCCAGTCGCTCATCAGGCCCAGCTTCACCTCCGAAAAGCAGATGACCGCGCCGGGGTCCATGACGCGCAGGTCGCACCGAACGGCGAGCTCGGCCCCGCCGCCGTACGCATTGCCGTTGAGCGCCGCAATGATCGGCACCGGCAGCGACACGAAGCCGTCGATCGAGCGCCTGATCGCCGCAATGAGCTTTCCCGCCTGCTCCGCCCCGGAGGACGATGAAGCGGACTCGATGATGCGGCCGACCATCGGATTGTCGGGCTGCACGTCGAACCCGGCGCTGAAGTACGAGCCCGCGCCTGTAATGACGATGGCGCGTGGCAGCTTCCGGGCGAGCTCCGACGTCACGGCTTCCATCTGCTCGAACATCGATTCGTTGAATGCGTTCAGGCGCTCATTTCTGCGCATTTCGACAACGGCAATCCCGTCCTTTCGCTCAAGGCTGAAATGTTCCGTATTCATCCCGTCCCCCTTTGCCGGCATAGCGCGCCGTGCGGCGCTCATTTCCACAGATTGACGACGGTTCTGCCGCGGTGGGTCCCGGCGAGAATGCGTTCGATCCCGCGCTCGGCACCGTCGAGAGGCACTTCGGTGGCGAGCTTTTCAAGCCAGGGGAATTTCCACCCGCCGGCAAGCATCTCCCAGGCGCGCACCCTCACCGGCATGGGGCAGTTCTGGGAATCGATCCCGTAGAGCGAGATCCCTCGCAGGATGAACGGATACACCGTAAGCGAAATGTCGCCCGACACCACGTTGCCGCAGCAGCTCACCGCCCCGTACGCGCGCGTGGAGCGGATCGCCGAGGTGAGCACCCCGCCTCCCACCGTATCGACGCAGGCGCTCCATCGCTCCCTGAGCAGCGGCCTCTTGCCGTCATCCACAAGCTCGTCGATCTCCAGCACGCTCTTTGCGCCGATGCCCGTCAGAAACTCCCTCTCGTCCTTCACGCCATTGAGCGCCGTCACCTCAAACCCGATATGCGAGAGGATCGAGACCGCCATGCTCCCCACGCCCCCCGTCGCCCCCGTGACAAGAACAGGCCCGTCGGGAAGGGCGCCGTGCCCGGTGATTTTCAGCAGCGAGAGCGCCGCGGTGAAACCGGCCGTACCGAAAATCATCGACTCGCGCAGCGTAAGTCCCGCGGGCTTTTTCACCACCCACGACGCGGGGACCCGTATAAACTGGCCAAGCCCGCCTGACGTGTTCATGCCGAGATCGTAGCTGGTGACGATGACCTCGTCCCCGGGCTTGAACACGTCGCCAGCGCTCGCCTCGACGACGCCGGCCGCGTCAATGCCCGGCGTGTGGGGATACTGCTTTGTGACTCCGCGGTTTCCCGTCGCGGAGAGCGCGTCCTTGTAGTTGAGCGAGGAGTACATCACCCTGACGAACACCTCACCCGGGGGAAGCGCCCCCGCATCCAGTTCCTCGATCGCCCTGACAAACACATTGGGAGATGACTCCCTTACCACCATGCCTCTGTAGTGTTGCATAACCACCCTCCTTGATTGAACGGGCCGTACGCACGATCACGGCCCGGATATCCGCCCCTGCGAGCCTGCCGACTCGTGCAGGTATGAAATGAGCGACCTTATCGTCGCATCCAGGTTTTCCAGCGATTTGTCGGACGTGTACATCACGCACGCGCCCAGAAGACCCGAAACGATCATGCCGGTGATGCGCGCCGTTTCGGCCGACTGCGGCATGGTTCCCGCCTCCTTCTCCCGGTCCAGAAGGCGCCGTATCATCCCCTTGAGCCGCTCAAAGCCCTCATTGACTTCCGCTGCGAGGCCGGGGCTCTGGTCGCTCAGCTCGATCGCAAGGTTGACGAAAACGCACCCTCCCGGCAGGTTGCGGGAATCGGCGAGATAGCGGTCGCGGTAGTTCTCCAGCAGCTTCTGGATTTTCATGAGCGGCCTTTCGACGCCGTCAAGGCCGTGCAGGTTCCTGTCCCGCCAGATCTTCCTCGCCGCGCTCAGCGTTTCATGGAAGAGCTGTTCCTTTGATTTGAAGTGATTGTAAAATCCGCCCTTGGACGTCCCCGCCGCCTGAATGATGTCAGTAAGCGAGGTGTTCATGTACCCCTTGACGGAAAAGAGTCTGAGGGATTCTTCAATAATCTTCTGTTTCAGTGTCATGGAAAAGCCTGCACGCAAGAGACCGACCGGTCTCCCTTTTCCCACACACACCATCGCATGTCAACATTTTTTTGGTGCGCTCAACGCTCCGTGTTTGGCTACTGCTAGCTGGATTGGGTGTGCAGGGGAAATTCAACGGCGCACCGCGTTTTCTCCCCGCCCCGGATCGTGAAGGTGCCATCGAGCTGTCCGGCCAGCGACCTCACCAGCGCAAGCCCGAGGCCTTCATGCGGCAGCGCGTCGCCGGGAAATCCCGCTCCGTCATCAGCGACTTCAAGGCGCACGGCGGATCCCCCGCGTTTCAGGCTCACCTCGACCGTTCCGGAACGGCCGCCGGGGAATCCGTGCTTGAGCGCGTTGGTGATCAGCTCGGTAAGGATCATCCCCGCAGCCGTGGCGTCCTTCATGGGAAAGGAAACGCTGTCGAAATCGGCGCGCAACGCGACGTGCGCCGACACGCCGATCGCCGCCCGCGCAATCCGTTCACAGTATTCGTCGAGAGGCACCCGGCTGTACGAATTCGTGACGTAGAGGAGCGTGTAGAGCTCCGCGATCGCCCTGATGCGGGAAATGACCGCTTCAAGCGCGGCGCGGACTTCCGGCGATGCGGACGCCTGCGATGTCAGGCTGATCAGGCTGATGATCATGGCAAAGCTGTTTTTCACCCGGTGCTGGAGCTCCTGCAGGAGCGAGTGCTTTTCCTCAAACGCTTTTTGCAACGACTCCTCGGCCTGTTTACGCCGAGTAATGTCCTGAAACACCGCCGCGAACCGCCCCTCCCCCACTCTGTACGCATTCACGAAGAAATGGCGTCCGAGAACCTCGGAGTATTCTTCAAAGCTGACGGCTTCACCGCTGCGCACAACGCTTTCAAAACGATCGAAGAACGGCGCTCTGCTGATCTCCGGGTACATTTCACGGACGCTGCGTCCGGCGACACGGGCGGCATCCAGCCCCGTGTGCCACAGAAAAGCCGGATTGGCTTCCCGGATGATGTAATCACCCTTTTCCCGGGCACCCTCTTCAGGCATCTCACCCACCGCGATGCCCGAGGCCGCATGCTCGAAGAGGGCGCGGAACCGCTCTTCGCTCGCCGCGATATCCTCGATGTCCTTCTCCTTGAGGATCAGCAGATACAGGATGGGGAGCAGGCAGGACACCAGGAAGACGAGCAGATACGAAGCCACCTGCACAAAATCCGTCGTCAGCAGGACAAAGCTGTCACGCTTCCAGATCGCATCGATGCCCCGGGCCGCCATCAGCGCCGCAAGAAAGAGGATGAACATCCCCGAATAACGCTGCATGACATTCATCTCCTTCGCGCCCACGAGAAAAATCCCGCCGCATGCGAACAGAAGGGAGAGGAGAAACGACATGGATACAACCCAGGTATTGGGGCTGCCGGGGAGCGTGATCATGAACACGGACACCAGAACACTCGCGGCGGCGCATACCACGGAAAATGCCTTCAGGTTGAATCCCCTGACGGCGAATGACAGTGCGTACGCCTCGAAGGAAAGCCCGAATATAAAAAGCGCGTTGGCCGTCCCGACATACACACGGCCCGGAAGCGCCTCCCGGCTTGCAAACAGGAGAAAGGAGAGAAAGAGCATCACCTCGGCTGCCGCATACACGTACAGCGTGGGGGCCGTGCGGGGAAACGACCGCTTGTACAGGAGCAACGCGATCACGGTCACAACGCTGGTAAGTGAGCACAGAAGAAAGATCGTTCTAATGTCCATGGAAGCCAATAATCCACATTCTGTCGCCGTCTTTTCGCATTGGCGTCAGGAAAAGGCCTGCTCCACAAATCCCGTCACGGGAGCAGGCTCAGGACGAATGAAATAGCATTCACCGGATAATTGCAATCATTATTCCCGATCCGGCGGCACTAATATCACCGTCCGGAAGGGAGCGCCGCTCAATTGCGCATTTCCCGGTATACGGACAATCACCGCCTCCCCCTGCCCTTCTTCGGCTCGGGCGGCGGAGCGGGCTCGGGCTCCACCTGCCCGGCCTGCGGCTCGCGCTCCCACCTGAAATCATAGCTGACCGAGATTATCACAGTGTTGTAATCGCTGTCGCTCTCGGTGGTCGTCGCCTGCTGGATCACGCTGCTCAGCGTGAGGTTCCACGGCTTGTACACGATATCGAACCCGTACACCTTCGCGGTCGTTGAGGGAACATCATAGGATTTACCGTTGACAGTGGCCGTTCCGGAAAGGTTCTGCACCATGAAAAACGGAGTGAACACGAAATCGGTGAACTTGATCGCAAGCTGAGCCCCGAACTGCGGGCCGAACAGATCTGCGTCGACGGTAACACCCTCGACATCAAGCGTCATCCACGTCTTGTTGACACCGGCGAACAGGATGAGCGCAAATCCGTCCGTCCTGAAGAGCTGCAGCTCAACGTCAACAGGGATGCTCCACACCCACAGGTCGATATTCGTCGTTCCCGCCTCGCCCCCGATGTAGATGTAATTGAATCCCGCGTCCAGCGCCACTACGTCGTTGAAGGCGTACCGGCCGAACAGGCCCAGGCCCAGGCCCTCAAAGCTGATATCATCGCCAGACACGCTCACATAGGATCCGCCCAGCTTCAGGTCCTTCTGGCCTTCCGCGTATTCAAACCATGGAATCGGCGGTGAAGTGATCACGAAAGAGTCCTGCGCGGCATGGATCTGCAATCCACAGAAGAGCACGCATATTGTACAGATCGCGACAAACAGCGTTTTTCTCATGGCAATCCTCCACATCTTCTCTTTTTCCATGGAATCAACATGCCGAAAAAATCAATCAATGGCAATCATTTATATATAATTATACATTTTTAATTTATTTCTTATTTATACATACATAAACATTATATATTACGTATTAATTATTTTAAACTTCAATCGATAATTGAATACATTATTTATTATGGAAGATATTTGACGTCTGTCAGGAACGGCCCCCACGACCCTCATAGGGGCATTGCGCAACACCCTTCAGGGAAACCATCAGGCGGGATCAGGGAATCCCGTAGAAACTAATCAGATAATCGTCCCTTGTCCAGAAATTAAAAAGTGCTACATTATTTTCAGCAGCGAAGAGAGAAAGACGCAAGGGGAGGCAAAGGCCATGTATATCACCAACATCAAATACGGCAAGCCGATCAAGATCATCAACGCCGGCGAATTCCACGTATCGGGCAGCGACGAATTCATCGAAACCCTCCTCGGATCATGCGTCGCGGTGTGCCTCCACGATCCGGAAAACGGCATCTCGGGGATGAACCACTTCATGCTGCCGGGAAGAGTGTCCAAGGTGGACATCTTCAAGAGCCGCTCGGCCCAGTACGGAATCATAGCCATCCAGAAGCTTCTTGACGAGATGATCAGCAGGGGCGCCAAAAGGAAAAACCTTGTGGCCAAGGTGTTCGGCGGAGGCAGCGTGCTCAGCATCGACAGGACCAAGGGCACCAATTTCCTCCCGATGGACAACGTGCGCATCGCCAAGGCGATCCTCGAGATGGAAGACATCCCGATCGACAAGGAAGACGTGGGCGAAATCTACACCCGCAAGCTCCTGATGGACGTCCCCACGGGAAGGGTGTATGTCAAAAGGACAACCAGCAAGGAAGTGTACGAAAAACTCAACGCTTCGCGCGAAACCAGCTACGACGTGTACTGAAAGCGGAGGCGTATCATATTCTGAAGGGCCTTAACCGTTGCAACCTCCCCCACTGGTCCGGAAAATCTTTCCGGACTTTTTGTTACGCGTTCGCCGCATCACTTCCTTTTTTTCCGCCGGTTGATGGAAAAGCCGAAATAGCCCTGCGCATTCCCCGCTACGCAGTAATGCCCGTGGTTGTAGCAGAGCAGGCCGGCCTTCTCCAGGCAGAGCTTGCCTTTTGCGTCTATCAGCGATTCTTCCGCGTGCACCGCACACACGCGCGCGATGAAAAGATGGTGGCTGCCCAGCGGTGTCTCACTTTCCACCACGCACTCGATCGAAACGGGGCACTCGCGGATGAGCGGCGCTTTCACCAGGCCCGCCTGCTCGCGGGTCAGCCCGGCGGCCTCGAACTTGTCGATGTCGCGTCCGGACTTCACCCCGCAGAAATCCACAGCCCTGACGAGCGGGCGGGAGGGAATGTTGACCGCGAATTCTCCCGACGAGCAGATGAGTTCGTACGAATACCTTTCCGGCCGCAGTGAAATCGACAGCAGCGGCGGATCCGTGCAGACCGTGCCGGCCCACGATACCGTAAGCACATTGTCCACGCCGTTATAGCACGATGTCACCAGCACGGCCGGCGCCGGATACAGCATGGTGCCCGGCTTCCATCTCACTTTTCCCATGTTATGCTCCATCAATACGATAGCGCCATGACCTCACACCGCGGGCCTGCCGGATAATCATGCCGGCATCATCACCAGGGTCAACATATTTACGCCTTCAGGCGCAGGGTATGAACCGCCGGGGCACAGTTTCAATAAGAAACGGAGCGAACGGCATGAAAAAACGAACGCCGATAAACCATCCCTTTCCCGGGAGCCAAAAAACACGGCGAATGCATGATAAAACATTGACACTGCACAACATTCTGTTATGCAGTGTCAATGTTGCATTGTTGAATGCATTATCACAGGAAGAGGGCCGGCCATATCGCCGGTTTCGCATTCAGAAAAACTCCCTCATGGAAGTGTTCGGCATGTCAGATCAGCACTCACACACGCAACAGAGCTCCTGCACCATTCACACCATACCCGGCTACATCTGCAACCTGTATCTTGCCGAATACCCGGAAGGGATTCTCCTGCTGGACAGCGGCGCCGCCAACGACGCTGCGAGGATAGAAGAATACTGCAACGATTATCTGAACAGGCCGGCCACCGACATCAAACTCACGGTGGTGTCCCATATGCACCCCGATCACGGAGGCGGGGCGGCCCTCCTGCGCAAAAAGTACGGTATTCCCATTGCGGCGCATCCGGAATGCGACCGCTGGTACCGCGGCATCACTGGCATCATCCAGCACCGCATCGACTGCTACATGACGCATTTCGTGGCCCGTCAGGCCCGCAAACCAAGGCAGCACCTCATGTACAAGCGCACGCTGTCTCCCGACTTCCCTCTTCCCGACGGGTGCGGGATACCCTTCTTCCCCGGCTGGAAGGCAATTCATGTCCCCGGCCACACGCTCCACGACCTGGCGCTGTACAATCCGGAAGACCGCATCCTGTACGCCGCAGACTGCATCATCAACGCTGGCGGGCGCTACCATCTCCCCATCCCCGTGTTCTTCAAGGGGCGCATGGCGCAGTCGATGAAAAAACTCTCCGCGCTTGACATAGAAACAATTCTTGTGGCGCACGGCGAATCCATCCGTCCGGACGATCCCGCCGCCGTGTTCGAACACATGATTTCCCTTATGGACCTTCCGCTCAATGACGCCCAGCGCTTCTATTACAATGTCGGATTTTTTACGCCGGAATTCTGGAGAGCGTACGCGCGGAAACGAATGCGCGGCAAACACACGAAGGACCAGTAGAGGCCTTTCATCCGGAGGCGAGTTCGTCGAGTATTTCAGCCGCGATCCTGACGCAGTCACGGCAGCTCGTTCGGGTCTGTTTCCGCAAGGCGCGGCAGCGCGTTTCCCCGCACCGCTCAGCGAAGCGCCGCTCCACCTCCCCGGCCGCGCCGCCCGCAAGGCGCTTCGCGGCATAGAGCGCCCCGCACAGACCGCCTTCCGCTCTTCCGCCGCCAAACGACGAGCATTCACCAATCAGCTCCGGGTCGGCCTCACACCTGTCGCAGAACGCGGCGGCGATGGCCTGCGCGCAGTTGAATCCATCATGACCGTGAAACAGTGAAACAGCGAGATCGGGTTTTCCCATGCGTGGATCCTTGTCATATTCGTCATTCCGGAGCGTCATGCAAATCCTATCGCATCCCGCGCGCACTGACAGATTTTTACCGTCGGACAATGCAACCGGGCAGAATTCCGCACCGGTGCGCCCATAATACTCCCGTGCATTTTTCCTCTTGACGGAAGGCCGTCGCGGCGCATGATTCACCAATGAGTTCAACACCGGCAATGAGCTTCCGGCGGATACAGAAAGTCCTGCGCGATCTCTCCGATCCCGAACAGGCCGCACATCTCTCCCGTTTCTTTAAAACCGGCCGCGGCCAGTACGGCGAGGGGGACGTGTTTCTTGGCATCAGGGTGCCCGTGCTTCGCCGCGTCGCGCACTCATATCCGACTCTCAACGACGGCGGCATCCGCTCGCTGCTCAACTCGAAGTACCACGAGGAGCGCATGGTTGCGCTGCTGATCATGACGCATCGCTATCAACACGGCGGCGATGGCGAGCGCCGCGCGCTGTTCAGCCTGTACCTTTCGATGAGTGCGCGCATCAACAACTGGGACCTCGTCGACCTGAGCGCGCCGCCCATTGTCGGGGGTCACCTCCTCGGCCGTGACAGGTCAGTCCTCAACGAGCTCGCCGCATCACCGCTCGTGTGGGACCGGCGCATCGCCATCGTCTCGACGCTCACGTTCATCCGCTCGGGGGATTTAAGCACGACCTTTCAAGTCTCGCACGCGCTTCTGGGCGATCCGCATGACCTGATCCACAAGGCGGTCGGCTGGATGCTCAGGGAAGCCGGCAAGAAGGACGGGAAAGCCATGCGGGCGTTTCTCGACATGCACCACAGCGGCATGGCGCGCACCACGCTTCGCTACGCGATCGAGAGGTTTCCGGAGCCGGAGAGGCTTTCGTATCTGAAGAAGCGCGTCTGATCCGCGGATGCGCGCCTGCCCTCAGAACACCGGCGTGATGTTCGCCCTGGATTTTTTCAACCGCGCCTTCGCGAGCAGCGCGAGCGCCCTGAACGTTCCCATCGGCACAAGCTCGAGCTGGTCAACCTTCATCTGTTTGCACAGCCCGAACACCGTCTCGGCGAGGTTGTTGCACCCGTGGCTCATGGTGACGTTTTTTCTGCCGAGCCTTTTGACCAGATCGATGCCGTGGTCCTGGATGGCGCAGCTGCCCGCGAGGTGCACCTTCCCGCTGATCAGCCGGACCTCATCCCGGTCTATGCCCTTGCCCATCAGGACGGTGAATCCTCCCTGGCCGCCGTGATCGCGGTGCAGCACCTCGATGACTGTTTCCGTGTTTCTGCGGCAGCCCTCACGGCAGCACCGCTCCCTGCCGCGCAGGATCTTGAGGCCGGCCGGGAAATCATCCAGCAGCTCGCAGGTGAGTTTTTTCCTGCGCGATGTGTAAAGATCGCGGTTTACAATTTCAATTCTGGAGAGGTCGCCGTTGCCGATCCCCGTTTCACGACAGAGCTTCAGATGCTCCACCTCGTCGACCGTGAAACCCAGAAGCGACGATCCCACCGCGTCCACCGCAAGGGGATCGTCTCCGGCAATGAGCATGTCCATCGGAAGCACGCACCGATCGCTGTTGCCGGTCGCGATGTAATGGCCGTGATTGGTCGCGATCAGCCCGTCCACCAGCGCGAAATCAGGCCTGAGAATGCGGTAAATGTCGGCAAGTTTACGGTGGAGCCGGTAATTGTGGTCGGCCACCCGGCTCATCTGGTGCACCATGCCGAACTGGTTTTTAATGGACAGCGTGGTTGTGCTCATGGAGTGGGTCTTGAGCTTGGGAATCGACACGTACAGGTTCTTTTCGCGGTTGACCACCAGCCGGTCGTAGACGAACTCTGAAAGATCTATGAAGCTTTCCAGCGTTTCCAGAAACACCGGCGCGGTGTCGGTTTCGTCCAGATACACGGGAACGGCGCCCGTCTCACGGCAGACCTGCGTGATCCCCGTGGCTTCGAACACGAGCCGCGTAAAATTTCCCTGCGTGCAGTTCTCAATCACGTACACTGCGCGGGCGCCCCTCTCCCTGAAGTAGCGCACCGTTTCACGCAGCACCTCGGGATCTGTATAGGAATGCGGTTTGAGATCAACCGCGTTGACCTTGATGTATACGTCCCTTGAGGACTTGAGCAGGTTCATCGCCCCGCCGAACTCGTCGAAACACGCGGCGACGGCCCTCCCGAGCCCCTGCCCGATGTCCGCGCACATCACCCTGGTTTTGGCGCGTCCCTTTCTTGTTTTCGATGAAACAGCGTCCTTGCCCGCCATACCGCGGCCTCCCGCACACAGCGTATTTACCGGCAAATATCCTACCAGATGGACGGTTTTACCGTAAAGCAAAATATCACATATTGAAAATATTTACGGATTATCATTGACAATACAGGAGCTTTTGTTGTATGTACAAGCATATATGGCACAGATCGACGAGTATCTTCACAACTGTCTGTACTTCACGGCGAGCAGGCTCGCCCGGCTTGTATCAGAGATGGCCGGCGAGGAATTTACTGCTACCGGGCTCTCCCCCTCCCACGCTTTCATGATGATGCTGGTCAATGCAAATCCGGGAATCACACCTGCGGCCCTCGGCGATTCTCTCCATCTCGCTCCTTCGACCATCACACGGCTTGCTGACAAGCTGGAGGCAAAGGAATTCATAGAGAGGAGGTCGGAAGGTAAATTCAGCTACATACATCCCACGGAAAAAGGCAAACTGCTTCAGGAGGCTATGGAAAAAGCCTGGGAGGCGCTCTATGAGCGCTACTGCGCAATTCTCGGGACAGGGAAAGCTGACACGCTCAACCGCCTTATCGACAGAGCATGCGAAACCATCGAAAAGAAATGAAACGAAGTCTTTTCATTGTTGTTTGTACAAACATTTTAAAGGAGGTCCCATGAAACATAAACTGGGAGAAAAGAACGCGATGTACCCGATGCCGGTCACGATTGTCGGGGCGGATGTTGACGGGAAAGCCAATTTCATCACAATCGCCTGGGTGGGAATCGTTACATTCGATGTAATTTCCATCGGGATGGGAAAACACCACTTCACCAACAGGGGAATTATTGAACACCGCGCCTTCAGCGTCAACATCCCCTCCGAGGATATGGTCCTGAAGACCGATTACGCCGGGATTGCGAGCGGGAAGAACACCGACAAATCCGGCCTGTTCACGGCCGTGTACGGACAGGTTCAGCACGCCCCTATGATCGCCGAGGCCCCCGTGAGCATGGAATGCAATCTCATCGACACCATCTCCCACGGGCCGCACGACGTGTTCATTGGAAAAATCGCCGGCGTGTACGCGGACGAAAACGTGGTCAGAGAGGGAACCATCGACCTTGCGCTGGTGAAACCGATGCTTTTTGACATGTTCCAGCGCAAGTACTGGAGGCTCGGTGAGCCGTTTGCCGATTGCTGGAGCGTCGGCAAGGCCCTGGAAAAGCCCTGAAGCAACCCTTCAGGATTTCTCCACGTAGACGGTGTGCGTGGGAAACGGGATGCCGATGCCCGCCTGATTCAGCGCGTTGTAGATTATCTTTGTGGCTTCGATCCTTTTCATGTACTGATCGCTCCACATGGGAACCCAGAACTTGGCCTGAAAGTCCAGCGAGAAATCCCCCATCTGCTCGAAAGTCACCACCGGTTCGGGATCGCTTTCCACGCCCTGCATCAAAGAGACAGCGTCGAGCACTACGCGCTCGACCCTGTCGGCGTCGCTTCCGTATACCACACCGAACTTTACGATCACCCTGATTTTCGGGTTGGGCAGCGCGTAGTTCTTGAACTTCTTGTTCATCAGCTCGCCATTGGGAATCACAATGACTTCGTTGTCGTACGTGAGGAGCTTGGTGTTCCTGAGTCCCACTTCCCTGACGATCCCGGTGTCCCCGTCGATCATGACCTTGTCTCCCACGGAAAACGAGCTATCCAGTATCAGAATGATACCGCCGATGATGTTGGACAGCGTGTCCTTGACGGCGAAGCCCACCGCGAAGCCCACGACCCCGAGCGATGCGATGAGCGGCCCTATCTCGATCCCGAACTTCGACATCACAAGCAGTGCGGCGATTAGCAGTATGAATATCTTTGTGATTTTGACGAACAGCGGAACGAGATCGTCGTCAATGCGGGAATCGAAGCGCGTCGCCACGCGGCCTCCCCAGGAATGCAGGAGAAGCGCAGATATCTGGAGCACAAGCCAGGCCGCTCCCAGGATTATCAGCGACGTGGTGATGTTGCTCGCCAGAAGGCTTGCCCCGGCGGAAAGGCCGAGCGGCAGAATGGAAACCTTCAGGCCAATAAAAACAATGATGAGCCGGAGAGGTTTTTTCGACACGGCGATGATGTCATCATCAAGCGTGGTCGCCGTCCGGCTTGCCAGTCGCTTTCCAATGACTTCGAGAAGAAAGCCGGCCAACAGCGAGGCGGCAAAAAACAGCGAAAACAGCGCAAGAGAAAAAAGCCACTTGTTTGCGAACACGATCCCGAAGCTCGATTTACGGACGCAGGAGAAAGCCCTTCCCAGCCATGAAACCCTCCCGATGTCGAGGACGGTAGTGCGGCCCGCCATGACCTGCGCCGCAAACCTGTCCGCGCATACCGAGGCGAAGCGGTCAAGCGCGTCAAGGAGGTTGTCCTCCACCACCGCCGAGTACGTGTCGCCCTGAATGACTTCGTTCTTTTCCGCGTCGATGAAGCGGTAATCGATTCGAAGCGATTTCCCCTCAACGATGTACCTCCCGGAAATGCCGGCCGAAGCGCCCAGCTTTCTGATGATGTCCATTCCCGCTTTCCGGTCATACACAAGCGCCGGATCGATGCCCGTGCCGGCTGTTTCGCTGTGAACGCTTTCCCGGCTGACGACGCCCCATTCCCCCCCGGCGGCAATCCTCGCTTCTATCAGCTCGGGAATGTACGTAGAAAGGTACTTCACTGAAGAACCGGCATAGTCGAAGAAGGGAAGCACCGCCACGCGGTCCGCCTTTTCCTCCGGGACCCGGATTTCGTGAGCGGAGGACGCGTCCCCGGCCGGGGCTTTTTCCTGCGCCGCAGCGAATGCGGCCCCTGACAAAAACAGCACAAATGCAATTGCGAGCATCGTCCTGACCTGTCGCATCATCTTCTCCGGTATCAAGTTATTCGCACGCCGCCCTGCGGCCGGAACGCAGCGCCGGTACCGCACATCACACCGCATTCACTTGTCTTTCCGCTGCGTACCGCCCGCACAAAGGCTACCCCCACAAACACAAGAGGAGGGACATTGCCCTCCCTCCTCCTGCAGCCCGAAACTTTCCGCTCGCGCCCGCGCCGGACGGAGCGCCTTCACTCTCATTCGATCGAAATGGTGTAGTTGCCCGTTCCGCGGTAGCTGTACACGCGGACGTAGCAGGTCCCCGGCACATGGCATGAAACCCTGTCGGGACTGGTGGTGCCCACTGCGGAACACACCTGGTTATCGTCGCTGTACACCTCAAAATCGATGTCGGTGCCCGGGTCGTGATTGATGACAAATGTGGGGCGGACCCCTTCCTGCCCTCCGAGCACATACCAGTCAACGTCTCCCTGGTGGCCGATCTGGCCGCTGAAACTGCGCGCATTGATCCGCGTTGCCTGGTGCTTGCCGTCATTGGGCTCGCGCTCGTCAGACCTGCTGGCTCCCGGAAACGACACGACAGGAGTCGCGCCCTGCCTGGAGATGGCGATGCGGTACGGCCCGTAGCCGCTGCTGCTGTACACCCGAAGATAGCCCGTTCCCGGCACCCGGCAGCTGACAATGTCCGGCGACGACACGCCGGCGGCGGTCCCGACCAGATTGTCGCCGCTATACACCTGCATGTCGATGTCCCTGCCAGGTTCGTGGGTGAGCGAGAACGTGGGATTCACGCCCTCCTGCCCCGTGAGGAGGTACCAGTCCACATCTCCCGCGGACGAAAGAACACCGGCTATTTCCATGGACGAGGTGCGGGAAGCCTGTTCTCTGGAGTCGTTGGGCTCAACATCCTGGCCGCTGCCGGCGGCGGACGTGGAAACCTGCATGCGGCTTCCCTTCGCGATGTCGATGGTGTACTCGCCTTCGCCGCGGTGGCTGTAGATTTTGAGGTAGCCGGTCGAGGGGATATTGCAGGTGACCGAGTCAGTGGACTGCGTGCCAAGCGCGCTGCCGACCTTCTGGTCGCCGCTGTACACCTCCATGTCGAAGTCCTTGCCTTCCGCGTGCCGCAGCGTGATGGTGGGATTGGTGCCTTCCTGTCCGCCGAGCCTGAACCAGTCCACATCGCCCTGGTTGGCGATGGACCCGCGGAAGCTCATGGAACGCCGGACAAGTGTGGCCTGCGATTTGTCGTTGTTGGGCTCGCGGTCGTCGCCGAAGCTCGACGCCACCTTCGGGGCGTTCGCCTCGATCGTAAAATCGCCGCTGCCCTGGTAGTTCCATATCTGCAGGTAGCAATTGCCCTGAATGGTTCCGCATTGCACGCTCTCCTCGTTGCCCGTACCGCCGGCGTAGCCGATCTGGACTGAATCGTCGTACAGCTTGAAATCGAAGTCCCTTCCGGGCTCGTGCCGCATCACGATCTCCTTGTTCGCGACGCGGTTCTTGGGAAGCTTGTACCACATGGTGGTGCGCGTAGGGCTGGTGAAGCTTCCGCGGAGAGGCATCGATTTGACCGTTATAGCGCTGTCCTTGGTGTCATGCCCGGTTGTCTGCGAAACGAACGTCTGGCCCGCCTGGTCCGGCTCTGACGGCGTTCCCGGTTCGGCCACCTGCACCTTGGAGCCGTGGAGGTCTCTCATGGCGAGGTTTCCCCACTGCCTGATGGTGTTCAGCTTGAGGTCGCTGAGCGGCTGGTACGAGTCTCCGGCGATCACGGAGATGCCGTCCTGCTTTTTCCTGTGCAGCAGCTTGATGGAAATCTCGTACTCCCTGCCCTGCCTGATGATCTCGCCGAACGCCAGGTACTCGGTCTGGGTGATGCGCATGATCTCCTTCATGCAGGCCTCGTTGTTGCAGTCCAGCGACTCCTTCATGTTCTGGGACGCCATGAGCTGCTCGACGACCGCGTGGCTCATCACCTCGTACTTGTTGGTGCGGGTGATGGCGTTGGAAAAGATGTTGGATATCCGCGCGGCCTCGCTGGCCGGCACGCCCTTGCCGGCGACAAGGTCCTTGACGAATATGGTCGGCCTTTCGTCCGCCGTAAGCATCCTTCCGCCCGCGGCGAAGATGAGGCTGAAAAGTATGAACGCTATTATTACCCTGATTCGCATGATGTCCTCCACCTGTGACTCTTTATTTCAAGGCCGTCGATAAAACCGCATTTTTCAGCGCGGCGGCCTTTTCTTCCGAGTAACCCTCGACTCTCAACACCACCTTTCCCTTTTTGTCAATCAGCACCGTGGTGGGATGCTGCTTGACCCTGAACAGCTTCGTGGTATCACCGTAGCAGTCCAGCCCTATCTGGAGAGAGATCGGAACGCCGCTCTGGTCCGATATCTTCTTCATGAACTCCCTGGATTTCGCCGCATCCGAGTTGCGGTCGGCGATGAGAATCACCTTGAGACCGGGGTTGTCGTTCTGTATCCTCTGGATTTCCGGGATCTCCTTTTCGCAGGGCGGGCATGGGACGTAAAAGAAGCTGAGGATCAACGGTTTTGTGTTTCTGTAGTCATACGTATTTATCAACTCGCCTTCAGTCCCGTTCAGCACAACTACCGGCGCCGTGTCGCCCTCGGACACGCACCTTCCCTTCACCGGCAGCATGAGCGGCGCCGCCAGAACAAGCGCCGCGACAAGTATTCTCAATCCGCGCATTTCAATACCCCCTAACCATACGTGCGGGCGATCGGTCGCCGTGAAGGCCAGGCCGAAGCGCGCTTCAGGCCGAAGATCCCCCATGCCATGACACTGAAAATGGCTATATTCAAAGTGCAATTATTTCAAGCACTTTTTGTCTCCGCGGCGGCGTCCAACTTTACCCGTGAAATAATCTCCGTGCGCAATTTTTGAATTGCAATTATTCCCGCAGCCGTGCAGTATAAGGAAAATTCACCATTTCCGGGGAACATCATGAAAAAGCACATGCTCTTTATATCATTCCTGTCACTGGCGTTCACCATCGCAGCATCAGCGCCACTGCTTCATGCCGACGTTCCGGTCGCCATTCTGCCCCTCGAAGGCAGCAGGACCGACTGCGCCGCGCTGGAATCGAAAATCAGGCAGAAGCTGGTCGGCCTGCGCGGCATCTCACCCGTGGGAGACAACGAAATGAAGGGGATCATGGACCTTCACGAAAAAGCGATGGCCATGGGATCGTCCAACCTGGACGTGTCGAAAGTCAAGGTGGCGGAATACGTCGTGCGAGGGTCGGTCAATTCGGGGAAAGCGAACTTGGCCGTCATCTCCGTCAACACCAACCTCGAGATATTCAACAAGACGTTCGATTTTCCGGGCTCCGGCGCGTACGCGCTCAACAAAGAGCTCACCTCGCTGCGCGACTCCATCATGGTGAGCGCCTACTCGTCCGGCGAAAAGTCCCTCCCGTCGGGGACCGCGCCATACATGCAGTCGGCGAAAAACCTGGTGCAGAGCCTCGGCATGGGTCCCGAGGCGTCGTACCCCTACATCGCCTTCTACAACAAGGGACAGTACGCGCACCCCGACCCGAAAAACGAGGCGCTCGTGCGGCAGGCAAAGCTCTTTCTTGACGTGGTGCGCCCCAAGCTGGTGCGCGCCGAGCTGATCTTCGCGGGGATCGAGGCGAAAGCGCCGTTCATGCACCTGTACATCTTCGCCGACAAGGCGGGGGCCAAAACCAAGCACAGGCTTGACTTCATGGACCTGCCCGACGGGAGCCTGGGGATTACCCAGTACCAGCCCGAGTGAGGCCTGCCTTACGGGTTTTGCGTGAAAAACCGGCGCGCAAGGCCCTCCTCCCGCCTGAACTCTTCCGAAAGGGGCAGCACCGTCCCGCCTTCGCCTTTTACGACAAGGCGGGCGCCCATTTCGGGAGACGTGTAATCGAACCTGCCGTCGGGCGTCAACACCGCATAATCCTCCCCCGCTGCGACCAGCGTCGCCACATGGCTCCAGTCCGCAGTATCGATGACTTCGAGATCGTTGTCGACATTGCCGAACAGGAGAGCGCGCCCCGAAGGGTCGAATGCGTGCATCAGCAGCATGCCTGAGTATCCCGGAATGCGCCGCACTTCATTGCCCGCGCGGTCGAGCACCCTGAGGTATTCGAAGGAGTAGCCGGCCGCGATGAGCGAGGCGTCGGGGCTGAACGCGATTCTCATGACCACGTCATACCCGGCGCCGCCGGGAATTTCCCTGATCGGCTCGCCGGTCACGCTGAAGAAGCGCAGCGACCCGTCGCCGCATCCCAGCGCGACCGTGTCGCCGGACGGGGAAATCGCCATCGCCGTGACCTCTCCGCCCGCTGAAAAGAAGGAAACCTGGTTACCGCTCCTGTCGAACACCCCCACGCTCCCGAGGTCGGAGGCGGCCAGCACCACCTTGCCCGCGATCGAGATTGCCGTCACCGCACCCGCGTCGAAGTCCCGCCGCGACACCACCTCTCCCGAAAAGCGCCGGAACTCCAGCGATCCGTCCTCGTAGCCGGAGGCGACCAGGTCCGTACCGTCGGCGTTGATGTCCATCGCGGTGATGCGGGCCTCGGCGACCTTGATCTCGCCCAGCCCCGCGCCGTCCGGCGAGAACAGGGAAATCCTGTTGATGACCGAGCAGGCGATGACACCGGCGCGCTCGCACGCCGCGAAGCGAAGGTCCACGCCGTACGACATGCCCGGCATGGTGATCGTCTGCGCCTGCTCGCCCGAGGCATCGCGCAGCACGATGACGATTTCCCTTCGATCGTTTTGAAAGAAGTTGTACGCGCACAGCACCTTTCCACCCGAAAGCGCGCGCACCGCCTGCGCGCTCACACCGCCTTCCTGCCGCGGCCTGATTGTGCGGACGCATTTCCCGTCCCGCCAGTACCGCACCGCTCCCGTCTCCGTGCCGGTCACGACGAGACCCTCCAGCCCTGCGTCCACCGCGCACACCTGCGCCGAGTCGGGATCAGCCATCACGCCCGCGGGCGCGCCGTCCATATTCCACAACCTCGCCATGCCGTCGCGCGCCCCCGACACGAGACAATCGCCGCCGGGGCCGAACGCGAGAGAGGTCACCTCCCCGGTGTGCCCTTCCAGCGTCCGGCGATCGCCTGACAGGGAGAAGACATCAATGGCGTAGTGCGGCGCCATGTACGATGCAGCGAGCATTGAGCCGTCCGAACTCCACGCCAGATGCAGGGCGGGTTGCGAAAGCTCTGCAAGCACGCGCGGTGGAGAGCCGCCATCCCACACGCGCAGGAATCCGTCCCGGCACGCCGCCGCCACGCGCGAGCCGTCGGCGCTCACAGCGGCGGCGTTAATATCGCACCCTTCCGCCGAGTATTCCACGAGCACGCTCCCGTCAGGGGCGTACACGCGGAGTGCGCTTCCGCATGCGGCGGCGACGCTCCCGTCGGGCAGGATGTCGAGCGAGCAGATTTCACCCACGGGCATGATGGTGCTGTGTGCGGCGAGGTGCTCTTTGGCTTCGGCGGGAAGGCCCATGGCGTCGAACATGCTTTCACGGCTCAAGTACGGGACAAACGCCCCGTCGGGGCCGAAGCCGAACGCATACAGGCGCGAATAATCGGGATACACCGTCCAGCGCACATCCCCGCCCGCGCCGAGCACGCACACGCTCACCCCGCTGGACGCGGCAATGATGCCGCCCCCGGGATGCCATTCCAGGTCGATGACACAGTCCATCCCGGTGTACGCCTCGCGCACCGGGCGGCCGCGTTCGTCGTACACCCGCAGCGCGCCGTCGTCGAAGCCGCACGCGAAGCCCGTCCCCTGCGGATCAAACCTCGCGCAGGTGACCCCGCTTCCCAGGCCGGGCGCGGGTGTAAACGCAGATGCGCCGGGCGCCGCACACCACACGCCCGAATCAACGGCCACCAGGATCGCGCCGTCACGCCCGCCGTCCACCGTATTGACCCATTCCCCGGGGCGGTCAAAGGACGCCGCGATCGTTCCATCCGTCTTTATCATCATGATGCGCCCCCCGCCCGGCGCGAGGATGGTCTCCCCATCCAAAAACCCGATCCGGTGAAAACCCTCTTCGCTTTCAAAGACGTTCCGGAGGAAACGACCTTCAAGGTCCCACAGGCCGATGACGCCCCCGCCCTCCACCGCGAGCATCGCTCCCGAGGGATCGAGCGCCATGCTGTTGACGTACTCTCCGCAGCGGAACGCGGAGACTTCAATGCCGTGCTCATCCCGTACCGAGATATCACCGGATAGAGAGGCGGCGACGAATCCTCCCGACGGCAGCCAGCGCACATCCTGTACGGCGTTGAACACGCGCACACGGTCGATGAGCGCCCCCTCCTCATCGCGGAAATGGATGGAGCCCGCACACGGCGCCACGGCGAGCACGCGCCCGTCGGGACGGAAGCTCATGGCCGTCACCGAGCCGGGATGGCCTTTCTGGACGATGATTGTTCCGGGAATCTTCATCATGAATTTTCTCTCCGGTTCAGGCGGCATGATCCCACATCCGGAACCGTTAATCAACGACTTTAATGGAGCGAAGTATCCGCATTGAAAGGGCGCTTGCGTCCGGCATGTTTGCGCGCGTACACCGTCAGTACATCGTCAACAGGGAGTTCATCTCGTGCCTTCGCAGGGAGAGATCGGGGAGGATCACCATCGTGCTCAACGACGGGAAGGAGACGCGAATTCCGGTCGGCAGATCGTACGCGGCAAACGTCGCAGGCGCGCTCGAACAGCGCGGGTAACACAGTCAGGCGGCGCAGATCAGCGCAGGTACATGTCCATGACCATGCCGATCAGAAGCACCGGCGGGATGAACGCGTTGATCTGGAAGAGCTCCCTTACCGCCACATCGAGGTCCTCCCTGCGCGCCAGCTTCTGCTGGAAAAAGAAGATCACCGCCACGCAGGCAAGCGACACCCAGTACGAAATGCCGCGGGACGTCATGGCGCCCGCGCCCGCGAGCGCCGCGATGGACGAGGCGTAGAGCGCCGCCGACAGCACCAGCGCGCGTGCGCGGCCGTAGCGGACGGGAACCGTGCGAAGCCCCTCCCGCCCGTGGAAATCGACGTCGAGCAGCGCGCTCACCACATCAAGCCCGGCGGCCCAGGCCATGACGGCGAATCCGAGGACAAAGGGCAGCGGGTCGATCCCGCCCGCCGGAAGGAGCCTGCCGGTCACGGCGATGTAGCCGCCCATGGGCGCCGAGGCCCTGACGAGCCCGAGAAACAGGTGCGAGGCGGAGCTGAAGCGCTTGACGTACGGGCTGACGAACATCATCGCGATGGCGGCAAAGGACAGGTACAGGCAGAGGTCGTTGAGCATGTAGGCGGCGAACACCATCGCCGCGCATGAAACTAGCGAGACGACAAGCACCTCGCTGCGGGCGATCTGGCCGGACGGCAGCGCCCGATGGCGCGCGCGGGGATTCTTCGCGTCGATATCGGCGTCGACGAGGCGGGCAAACGACATCCCCGCCGTGCGCCCGGCAACGAGCCCGAGCGTCACCCACAGCCACACCATGAAGGTCCCGCCCCCCGCGAAGAGCACGCCCAGATAGGCGAACGGCAGCGCGAAGAGCGAATGTTCGATCCTTACAAGCCTGGAAAGATTTTTGAAGTCCATACCCTTTTCCGTTGTTTCGTCACAGATGTCCGCATTCAGCCGGGAAGTCTCCACACTACCGCAGCATGGTTTTTTGCCGCAATAGTTTTTTCAATTATGCATGGTCCTGAATTTCCAACTCGCCCCCTGCCTCACCCCGCCGTCTCAGGGAAGGGGCTCTGCCACTGCCAGCCGGTTTTGCCCGTGGCCCGGTAGCGCTCCAGACGCCGGATGGCGATTTCCGCGAAGACCGGGTCGTTGTCGGCGGTGTACACCGTGCGGCCCAGCCTTTCACCGGCGATGAGCGTGGCGCCCGAGTGCGCAAAGAGGTCGAGCACCGCGTCCCCCGGCGAGCTCGACGCGGCGACGATGCGCTCGATGGCCCTGAGCGGCTTCTGGGCGTAGCAGCCCGGCACGTTCTCCTCCATGCGGTAGAACACCTGCTGCACGTCCACCCACACGTTGCCCGCGCGGATATTGGGCGATTTTCCCCGCTCGGTGTTTTCCTTTCTCTCCCCCCCCACGTTCTTGTAGTAGCCGCGCAGTATCTTGGGGATGTCGGTGTACTCGGCGTCGATGTGGAAGGCGGGATTACCGCGCGTGTAGTACAGCAGCTCCTGGCGCACCCACATCCAGTTCTTCTGCGTGCCGTAGCCGCGCTGGTTGCGCATGGTGATCAGGCTCCTCGGGCGGACGCCGGAACGCTCGCGCATCATGATCATGAAGTCGGGGAGCGGCCCGAAGCCGTCGCCGCAGTCGGCGCCTATCCACACGTAGAGCGAGGCGTCGGCGGCAAGCGCTTCAAGGCAGTTTTCCACCCAGCGGCGCGAGAATTCCATGTAGCCGTCAAGGCCTATCTTGAAGAGCCCCGCCGAGGCGCGCCTTCCCACTTTCACGTTGTAGGGAGGATCGTTGACCGCGAGCGCGGCGCGCCTTCCGTCCATGAGCCGCCGCACGTCGCTGGCGTCGGTCGCGTCGAGCACGCCCACGCGGTGCCCGGCGACGGGATCGGTCCACACCTCACCGGGAGCGAGCCGGCAATGGGCCAGCACGCGCTCACGCAGCTCGACGTCCAGATCTATCCGGGCAAGCTTTTCGG
>CAZPZJ010000004.1:9984-42184 GCA_964591055.1 uncultured Leptospiraceae bacterium | reverse complement strand
TCCAGGTGAAGTTCCAGCGCCAGTTCATGACCTGGAAAACGATCATGATCGAGGGCGACAACTTCGAGACCTTCAGGAAGAATTACCACGACTTTTCCTTCCAGGGGGACAGGGTGCAGGACAACCTGTTCAACCTCGCCATCATGTGCGCGGACCTTGAAAAAGTCCCTTCGCAGATCGAACAGCTCCGCGCCATGCACAAGCTGATCACCGAGGAGTACATACGGCTCATCGTGGAGCTTGAGGAAACGGGCTTCAAAAACAGGGCGGCCAGCATATCGAAGGCGCTCGGCAGGGACGAGCGGGCGCTGGAGCACGTGGATTCCATCGTGCAGGAAATCGAGGTCGCCGCGGACCGCAAGATCGGCGACGTGAACGCCTACTACTACGGGATGTCGCTGTTCTCCTTTGTCGTCATCGCGATCGCTGTGCTCCTGATGGCCGCGTTCATCACGCGCGAGGTGACCCGCTCGCACGGGATGCTTGAACGGAAGGTCGCCGAACGCACCGCGGAGCTGGAGTCGGCCAACCGAATCCTTCAGGGCGAGATAATCGAACGCACCAAGGCCGAGGAAAAATACCGCATGCTCGTCGACGGCTCGTCCGACATCATCTTCGGGATGGACGAGGACTTCACGATGCTGCACGCCAACAGATCCATCAAGAGCATATTCAAAATCGAGCCGGATAAAATCGTTTCGAGGAGTTTTCTCGATCTCGCGCGCCTCGGCCTTCGCGGCGACGACATCAACAGGCAGATTCTGCTGGAAACGCTGGACAACTTCAGAAGAAACAGGACGGCCGTGGAGTTCACGGCCGCATTCAAGGCGCCCAAGAACATCGAGCCGGTGGAGATGGAGATACGGCTTGAGTACATCAACGCCGAAAGCGAAAACAGGCAGATACTCGGCCGCGCCAGAAAAATATCAGAGGACCTCCTCAACCGGTACCTGCACTTTGAGAAAAAGAAATACTCCATCCGCAACTCCCTGATGCTCGCGGAAACCCTCACCGGCAGGATTACCAGGGACCTGGCGGCCTTCACTGACGCCAGGGAGATCGGCATGGTCCGGATGGCTTTGCAGGAGATCGTCATCAACGCGATCGAGCACGGCAACCTGAACATCTCGTTCCAGGAAAAGAGCGAGGCGCAGGACAACGGCCGCTATTTCCAGCTGATCGCCGACAGGCAGGGCGACCCGAGGTACAGGGACAGGAAAGTGTCGGTCGAGTACAGCATGGATTCCCGGCGGGTGGCGTATCTCGTCGCCGACGAAGGCGAGGGATTCGACCACCGCGCCATGGATGAGACGGCCATGGAGGCGATCAACAACGAGATGATCGCGCACGGCAGGGGCATTTCCATCGTGAAAAGCGTCTTCGACAAAGTCGCCTACAACACAAAAGGAAACCGCGTGCTGCTCGTGAAAAACCTTTCCTGACGGTCGCAGTCAGCGCCCACCGCCCGGATGTGTGTCACGAAGGTCGAATCCTGCCCCTTTCGCACGGGTTCTTTTCGGTTGCCAGCTCAAGATCAGCCCAGAAGCACTTCATCTCCCGGACGGGAACGACCGAATCGCCGGGCTTCCTCAGAAACACGTTGACCACCTCCGCCTCAACAAGCACGATGCCCTCACGCAACACCCTCTGGTCGAACACCACGCTCTTTTCCGTTACCCGGGATACTTCCGTCTCGACCGTGATGATGTCGCCGAATCCCGCACCTGAGCGATAATCGATGTTGATGTTCACCACCACGTGGTAGAGCCGCTCTTCGTTGAACCGTTTCATAAGGCCGTTCTCATGAGCGTACATCCACCTGCCCTCCTCCATATACTCAAGGTAGCGCGCGTGGTGCATCATGTGAAACGAGTCCGTCTGGAAGTTCATAACACGCCTGTGCAGTACAGTCTTCATCTTTTCTCAATACCCCCTCAATTGCTTTCAACAACCAGCATTGTCCCGGTTTCGCAGTAGTGCCTGAGCGCTTCACTCAGGAACGCCATCATGAGCTTCATGCGCTCGCCTATGCCGCCATCGAAGGCGGCGTTCGCCTCGGGCCGTATGGCGGTGACGGTCATGTCCCAGAGCACCCTGGTCGCACCACCGCCCGTATCGCTCATGGATATCTCGAACTTGGTCAGCGAGGAGGACCGGACCAGGAGAAAGTGTATAACGTGATTCTCCGGATCGTAGCGTGTCGTATACCAGACAGTGGGCCCGCCGAACGCCTCCCCCATGACGTGCGACGCGGACATGGTTTCGGAAAACACGCAGTTGTTCTCATTCCGGCCGCTTTCCGACCGGATCAGGTGATACGACCACTTTTCAATCCATTTCAACTCCTCATACGGACAGGCGAGCGGGAACACATTCTCCACCCGCGCATTAATTGTGATTGTAAATGTTTCACGCTCCCTTTGATACTTGCAGCTGTTCATGGTGATTCTCCCGTGATGAAATATTTACCCGATTATACCGGGCGTAGCGGGGAGTGTCTTGACAGCATGCGCACATCATTAGACAAAGCGCGAACGCGGTGAGAACCGGACGGGACGCGCATCATGGGGAAGCGACGTCCTCGACATACCCTGTCAGGGCGCTCCTTGCCTTCGCCGCCGGGCATGGAATCGGCGGAAAGGGCCTTCTGGAGGCGGCGGGCCTGGACGCCGGGCTCATCGGGCATGAGCAGGCGCGCGTTCCCCAAAGCGCAATGAACGCGCTGTGGAACACGGTGGCGCGCGCGCTGCATGATCCCTTTCTGGGACTTCACTTCGGCGAGTCATTCGCACGCGGCAGCGAGGGTCACATTCTCTTCACCATCATGCGGAACAGCCCCACGCTCCGCGAGGCCCTGCTTGCCCTTATCCGCTATCACGGCCTGATGACCGACATCGTGACCCCGTCGCTTTCGGTTGCGCGGGGCAGGGCCAGCGTAAAGCTGGTTTACCGCGACGCCGGCGCGCCCGTGTCGGCGCATCTTTCGGATTCAGTGCTCGCCATGCTGGCGTGCGCACTGCGATCGATTACCGACGGCGAGCTGGTCCTGGAGTGCGTACGACTTGCACACCCCGGAGTCTCCGATCCCGGAGAGTACGTGAGGATATTCGGGCAAGCTCCCGCTTTCCGTTCCGGCAACGACTGTCTGGTGTTCGACGAACGGGAGCTGCGCCGCACCTTCCCACTGGCGCAGGAGCGATACGCCGTGCAACTGCTCGAATACGCGCAGGAACTTGAAAGCGCCCGCTACCGTCTGGACAGCTTCACCGGCAGGGTGTCACTGCTTCTGGAGCGCCTGATCGCGGAGGGGCGCGATTTCTCGCTTGCAGGCGTCGCGGCGGAATTTCATGTCAGCGGGCGGCTGCTGCAGAAGAAGCTCAGGGACGAAGAGACCACGTTTCAGACACTTCTTGACGACGCCCGGAAAAGCTTCGCCATCCGTCTCCTCGACGGCGGCGGGGTGCTGCTCTGCGATATCGCCTTTCTCCTGGGATTTTCAGAGCAGAGCTCGTTCAACCGCGCATTCAGGCGCTGGACGGAAATGTCGCCTGGGGAATACAGGAACAAAAACGCGCAGGGATGACGGGAAGAAGCGATCGCACACGCCGGGATCTCACAGCCCCGCCCTGATCACAAACCTCGTTCCGCAGCCGCGCTCGATGGCGATGGAGCCCTGCATCTGCTTCACCATCATTCCTACAAGCCTCATGCCGAATCCCGTCGAGTTGTCCGGCGTGACGGATTCCGGAAGGCCGACACCGTTGTCGCTGTAGATTATGGTGAGCCCGCCGCTGCTGCCGGAGACCGAAATCGCGATTGTTCCGTCCCCCCCGCCGGGGAAGGCGTAGCGCACTGAATTGGTGATGAGCTCGTTGAGGATGATCCCGACAGGCAACAGCGCCTTCGAGCTCACCACGGTGTCATCAATATGGATATCTGCGGAGATCGACGCGGCGCCCGGGAGGACTTCGAGTATTTCGCCAATGAGGGGGGTCAGGAACAGCCTCATGTTCAGCTCTCTGAAGTTTTCCGACCGGTAGAGCTTGTCATAGAGCATCGCCATGCTCTGAATGCGTCCCGCCGCGTCGCTGAGGACCTGTGAGGCCTCGGGGGTCTTCATCGCGCGGGCTTGCATGGACAGCAGGCTTTTCACGGTGTTCATGTTGTTCTTCACGCGGTGGTGTATCTCCTGAAGCAGCAGCTCCTTTTCGGCGAGGAGCTGCCTGATGCTCTCCTCCATGCTCCTGCGCTCGCTGATGTCGTGGGCAACCACCGCCGCGCTGGTGATGACTCCGTCCCTGTAAAAGAACTCATTGTTCAACACCACCCACCTGGTATTGCCGTTTTTTTCCCTGATGCAGTACTCGGTCTCGGACGGCACCGGCTCCCCGGCCAGCATCTTCCCGACTCTCCCGATAAAATGCGCTTTACTTTCTTCGGTGAGGATTTCGAGCGGGTTCATCGAGAGAAGCTCCTCCTCGGAGTACCCGGTGTACTCGCAGATTAGCGAGTTCACCTTGGTAAAGCGCTGCGCGGCAAAATCGACCTCGTATATGCCGGCGGGCGCGTTGTGGAAGAGCTGGCGGTACCTGGCTTCGCTTTCCCTGAGCATCTCCTCGGCGCGTCTGCGCTCCGTGATGTCGCGGGAGATCGCCAGCACGCTGGTGCGGTCGTACACGGTAATGTGCGCTTCATACCTCCTCAACCCGTCGCGGACCTGAATTTCATATTCCAGCGACCGGGTCTCACCTGTAGCGAAGCAGGCTTCATACACGGCAAGGTGGCGCTCGGCCTCCTCAACGCCAAACATGTCGCGCAGGTTTTTGCCGATGATGTCCTCCACCGGCATGGGAAGCACGCTGTTATCCGGAACGTATATTTCACGGTAAGTCCCGTCCCTCCCGATCACGAAGAGCAGATCGGGCAGGCTGCGCAGGATCGCGGCGCTGCGCGCCGATTCGGCATTCACCCTGCGGTGGGCGTCGAAGAGCTCGAACGCCATCTCGATTGAGGAGATGAGGACAAAATCCCCGGAGTTCTTGATGACGTAACCGTAGCGGGTGATGCCGCGCACCTTCTCGACCATTTCGCGCTCGGCGTGTGAGGTGAGGAACACGATGGGAACCTCGCGCTCCGCCAGTATCGCCTGCGCCGCCTCCGGGCCGTCCATGCCCTCTCCCAGGTCGATGTCCATGAGAACCATGTCGATTTCGTCGACCCGCCGGTACAAATCCACAGCCTCCTCGCCCGACTTCGCGGCGATCACGCCATACCCGTAGTGGCCGAGAACCGCCGTCTCGTCCAGGGCGGCAAGGAGATCATCTTCGACAATCAATATCGTTTTCATTATACGATTTCCTTCACGGCCCATGCTTTTACACCATTACATCACATAGTATGATTCCAATCAACCACATTCAAATACGAGTAATGCCAAGGGAGGGGAATTCTAATCGGTAAAAGCTTCGGCGACTGCCCCGCGCGCCCGCCGAACGCCACATTCAGTTTCCATTCGCGATGGGGGAATGGCTTTTGTAAAATTAATTGATGGAGAAGGGGAGCTGTCAGATAATTCTTACCATGTTCTCCCTGACACTTTTCCAGAAACCGGCAGGCTCCTTTTCCATAATATTCCGGAATTCATCAGGGGTATACACAAGAATATCTGTCGCAGGCACAGAATCGAGGAGATCATTAAAGTCACGACCTCTTTCCATGAAAGGCTTGGACGAATCAGATACAATTAAAAGATCAATATCACTGAAGCGGCTGAATGTATCATTGTTGAAACTACCGAATATATAAGCCTCAATCACTCTTCCGGTAAGTTTTCCAACCAGTTCATTTTTTATGTTGTTCACGGGTCATCCCGAATAGAGGACCGCTGAACGTCCTGACATTTTTATCCGCTCTGTATTCATCTACCGCTTTTTTGAAATGAAATGTCGAAATTAGTTGTTGCATTTGAGCGAATACCTTTCTAGACTTATTCATGCTATTAAATCTCCTTTTGTCCCGTGTTTTTCGGTGTTTTGTGCAAATCTACTTTAAAACACAGGCTGGAAATTAATAGCTTTTTTTATCTTCCGCCTCATTGTATAGGACAGCAGTGCAAAAAAATATTATTATATCGGCGATTGTACTATCCGGGTGTATGACAACTTATTTCACCTTTTTTGCCGCGAAGCGGAGAAAATCTGCGGGAGCTATGGCGTTCAGCGGACTTATGTGTTCCATAACGGTATATTCATGGGCATACGCTCTTGAGTTAACCCAATCAACCGTTGCCGGCATTAAACTATGCCTGATGGTTGAATACATCGGGATATCCGGAATTCCTGCATGGCTGATAATTTATGCTTTTAAAACAACCGGCAAAGACAAATGGCTGCGCCCCTCTCTGTACGGAGTATTACTCCTGTTCTCCGGCTGCACCCTGGCACTTAATATCACCAATGATTTCCATCACCTCTTTTATAGAAATATTTCTTTTTCCGTAATACAGGGTTTGTCCATCGCGCAGCTCCAGAAGGGCCCGTGGTACTGGGTCAATATTATATACCTGAACGTCGGAATATTATCCGTAAACATCCTTTTCCTGGATATACTTATTCGGGCGCAGTCTCATTACAGGAAACAGGCTGCTGCGATGCTGCTCGGGACCCTCATCCCCTGGATTGCGCTCATCACCTACCTCGGTGGTTACAGCCCCTACGGTATCGACACGAACCCTATCGCCTTCGGATTTATGGGGCCAATTCTCAGTATCGGCATGTTCCGCTACAAAATGCTCGATATCATACCAATAGCACGCCATTTTGTGTTCGAAAGCATGCGCGACCCGGTGCTGGTACTGGACAACCAAAACAGGATTGCCGATTACAATCAAGCAGCGAAAGAAATATTTTCCATATTTCCTAAAAGCATCATCGGATATCCTGTTGAAGACGCCCTGGGAAATTTCAATGATCTTATCAACACCATACATTCAGGGTCTGGTGAGCAGATAGAAATTATGGATGGTGATAAAAATAATCCACGGTACTTCCAGGCCACCATTTCAACGATATTCACGCCCGGCAGACTTCCGATTGGAAGAGTTCTTACTTTTCTTGACATCTCCCAGCAGACACTGCTGAGAAAGAAGCTGGAGAATCTTGCCATAACAGATGAACTGACGGGACTCATCAACCGCCGCTATTTTACTGAAGCAGGAGAGAATGAGATTTCGCAGGCTGAACGGCATGCAAGGCCTGTCTCGCTACTCATGATGGACATCGACCACTTTAAAACAGTCAATGACACCTGGGGACATGCCGCGGGGGACCTGGTATTACAGGCTGTTACCAAAGCCTGCGCCTCCAGCCTGCGGAGCTCCGACCTCTTTGCCCGGTGGGGAGGCGAGGAATTTACCCTACTGCTCCCCGAAACAGACCATAAACAGGCAATCCTCATTGCGGAAAGGCTGCGGGAAAAAATCTCTGCATTGAAGATTGCGTGGGAGGATACAACCATAACAGTTACCGCGAGTTTCGGCGTCAACAGCGTCATAAAGGCAGAGGGCGTCAGTCTCGATGAAATGATCCAGAAGGCCGACAGGGCGCTCTACCGCGCGAAGGCGGAAGGGCGCAACAGGGTTGCATACATGTAAAACAGCAAGAAACCTCCATTCCCGCCACCACCTGCACGTGCATAGCAAATCCTTGCCCAAGCATTAATATGTTGGAACTGCTTCCCTCCCCTGGAAACAACTCCTCCCGGGACGAGCGCCGTTCCCGGAACTGCTTCCGTGAACACGGCATCCTCTCTGCAAAAAAGCCCCTCTCAGGGGCCTTACATTTTACGGCTTATTTGTCGACGCCCTCTATAAAATATAAATTGAGCGGCTCCATCCCGGCGCATGGAAGCGACGGGATGGCATTGTATTACCGCTTATATCCTTCGCCGTACCGCGGGGCGGACGCTGCCGTCCGTTTATACGCGGTAATAACGGCCCTCCCCGTCGACGGATACTGCGCCATTGCGGACCATCCGTTCAAGGTGCTTCACGATCATCGCCTTTTCCCAGTACAGTACGAAGATCGTGGGGTAGGCGGGATATATCAGTCTCCGGCCCGCGAGCTCGTCGAGGGTGGACGGCCTCTCCTTCAGCGCGGCAAGGATCCTGACGTCCCGTATGCCGATCCGCCCCCTGTACTCTTCGAACGCCTCACGGATGCCCGAAGCCAGTACTTCGCCGCTGTGCCCCGTTACCACGGCATCGGGCCGCAGTTCTATGATCCTGTTTATTGAAGCGATGAAGTCCTCAAGCGGCGTCGCGCGGTCGCCATACCAGGGCCCGACCTTCGTGAGGCATATGTCCCCGCAGAAGAGTACACCCTCGCCGGGAAAGAAGAACGCAAGGTGCCCTGAGGTGTGGCCCGGCGTGTGCATCGCCCGCACCTTCGTGTGGCCGGCGTCGATCACGTCTCCCTCGTCGATCGTACCGTCGATGCGCCATTCCCCGAAAAACGATTGTTTCGTGACACCGATGAGGGGCAGATACTTCCCGACGTCCCCGTCCATGTATTCATCCCAGCTCTCGATGGAGCCGATCTTTTTGAAATCTTTGAAGTTTTCCCGCTCAAGGGGATGCGTGAGTATGCGCGCGTTCACGAACAGGTCGTTGTCCCACGCGTGATCGATATGGCAGTGCGAGTTCAGTAAAATATCTATCAATTCAGGCCGCGCCTGTTCCAGGCATCCCCCGGCCCCGCTGTCTATCATTACCCGCGCATCGTCATCGATCAGCACGGCGTTGGACTTCCCGAATCCTTCCTCCGTGAAAAAAACCGATATCCTCTCGTTTATCTTCCGGATCATGAAATTGCCTCATGAGGTGCTGATAGTATAAAGATTTTCCTGCACATATTTGTCAAGAATGATACTATCGGTTCTGTCGAGTGGAATAAGCGAACCGGAGGCCGGGCTGGGGTAGTAAATAATGTTATATCCGGGGAGTTGTGGGACTGTTCGCCTGCTTCTGTGCCGGCTCTCCTCTCATCGATTCAGAAATCATTGGTATTCATATCCTGAAATACAAGTGTGAGAAATAACTCAGTCATCACGAGGAGTAAGGCGACGTGGCGATCTTTCATGGCTGATTGCAGGGATTATGATATACAATAGCTGAACCTCGCGGTAGACGTCACACACCGTTGTGCCGAGGGGCGGTGTCTGGTATCCGCCCTACAACTTCGCCATAGGGCATGTTACTGTGGGACAACGTGGCTTAGAGATGACTTGAAGTATGAATCGCGGCTGCTCTCAATAAATTCAGGGAGCACGGAAGGGAAGAATCCACCCCGGCTCCGGAATTTCAACGATGTAACTAGTTTTAACGGTTTTTGGCGCTAGGGTTTCCTTGCTTCTGCGCCTTACTCTGCTTAATATCCTGATCGCGCTGGGCTTTGCTTTCTGCCAGCTGTTTCTCCACTGCGGCGCGCTTCTGTTCACTGGTGCGATTGTCCGGTTGCTGTTTGGGCACATTTCTTGCCGGCGCCGCCATGCCGGTCAGACTTAAGTATGCCGTAAATGCAAGGAGCATCGCGATACTGATAATTTTTTTCATAAACATCTCAGATTGTATTGATTGGATATCCTGAATATTATTATCATGTGCGGGAATGCAATTCTTTTTTTAACAATATATAAGAATTCCCTCTCCTCTCGGAGCGCTTTTTCTGGAGGAAGCTCCTCCTCAAAGAGATGAATTACTCTGTCCTTCCCCTTCATCCATAAAAAAATCCCTGAAAAGGGGTTTTTTATCTGTTCCGGTCTTATAAAAACCCGTGGGAGAGGTGGAACATCCATGGGGACTGCCGCATGAATGGAACGGGCGGGGAAAAAGAATATTCATTATTTTATGTTCTATCTACCCAGTAATCAGGTTTTCTGTGAAGATGGGCAACGGCGACAATTAATATGCTGTCTTGTTCAATAGAATATAAAAGCTTATAAGGGAATGTATGAAGAACACATCTCCTGATGCCATCCGTTTCCGCAGACCAGGCTTCAGGGTATTCGGAGATTCTGAGTGCTGCCTTTTTTACTTCAGCCCTGAATCGCATACCAAGTCCCTGAATCTGCACTTCATAATACAGTGAAGCATCGTCAAGTTCCTGCTTCGCGAGTCGGGTAAATATTATTTTCATCAGTCGTTCTGAAAAACTTCTTCCAGCGAAATGCCTTCAAGCCTACCTTCGCGAAAAGCGCGAAGCCGTTTTGCGGCCTCTTCAGCCCATATTTTATCAAGAGAAATGTCGGGCTCATCAAGGCTTTTCAGTATTCCTTCAACAACCGAAAATCGCTCATCAGGTTTAAGCTTCAAAGCCTCTTCAAGTATTTCTTTACTGTTCATATTGAGAACCTGTTGTTTATACAGACTATAGTTAATATATGGTTCTGCCCTATTTATACGATCGTCAAGAAAATTAATTTTAACGGCACCTTCACAGGGAATTTCCTGTTTGGATTAAGGGGACGGACAGAGAAATTTTACTTTCCGAGGAGGCGCTCCTTCCGGAAAATGCGCTCTGAGAGGAGAGCAATTTATGTTTTCATTATATAGGAACTTCCTCCCTTCCCCGGAAACAACTCCTCCCGGGACGAGCGTCGTTCCCGAAGCTACTTCCGTGAACACGGCATCCCCCCTGTAAAAAAACCACTCTCAGGGGGCCTAAAATTTACCTGCCTTGCTCCCGTTTTTGAAAGAAATTCGATCAGCCCTGCGTTGTGCGTTGTCATCTGTGTCGAGGCATGGACTTCGATAGATGGAAAGAATTCCTTCAAAATATAAAGAAGCCCCATGTCCTGGACTATGATCGCATCAATGTCCATGTCGCGCACACGGTTGATGATCGTAAAGAGTTCGGAAAATTCACTGTCCAGCATGAGAGTGTTGAGCGTCAGATAGATCCTGCGTCCGCGGCTTTGGGCTATCCGGATCAGTTTTTCCAGGCCCTCAACGGTGATGTTCTGTGCACGGCCGCGGGCGTTGAACGAGGGAAGCCCGCCGTACACCGCGTCCGCTCCGGCCAGGATCGCGGCCTTGACCGAATCGGCGTCACCGCTTGGTGCGAGTATTTCGATCGTTTTACCCATACCTGAAACTTTCACCGGATGAATGTTATTCACATTCATAATTAGATCAAGTGTAAATCATCTGTGCTGATTATTTCTTTCATCCAGCTCCACAGGGATATGTAACAATAAAATATCCATATTATCCTATCCTGCCGTACACGGTATTTTCAGTTTACCGTAATAAGAGAGTGTATCGTTTTTTATACTTGAAATATTGAGTTACGGTATAGTTTTTAAATAGCAAACTAAATGTAATCGCCGTGGTAAAATGCTCTTAATTGCAACACGCGGCTTCATCCGCCGTGCCGACTTTCGAGGGAACTGTCATGGATAATCTTATATGGAAACTGATTGATTTTATCACGGTCATGGAATTATCACAGGCTGTTTTGCTGATATTCATACTCCTCGTAATGAAAAAAAACAAAAAGGCCAACGTGTTTTTTGCAGCGTTCATGTTGATTCTTTCGCTTAATTTTTTTTCCATGTTTTTTTATGAAACCGGTTTTAAAACTATTTCATATATTTTCGCTGTTATCTCCATTCCGGGCATAGCCCTGACAGGCGTATTTATATATTTTTATACTATGTTCATGACAGGACTTATGGAGAGTCTTAAACCACGGCACCTTGTACATTCCATCGTCTACATATTCTGTTTATGCCTGTTTCTTTTAATTACCGGGATAAATAATCTCGATAATGAATCAAAAGAAATTAGGAATACTTTTTTTGCGGTCCTTAGCGCGGGTTTCATAAATTCGCTGGTCTACATTTATTACACCATGCGCATTTTAAAGAGGTATTATAATAACATAGAGAATTACTATTCTGACCTGGAACGGATGAACCTCAACTGGCTTAAGCTTATAACTTCCCTTTCTTTTCTTGCATTGTTCATATGGTGTATCAGCTTCTGGTTCTGCCATTTCGAAATGTTTCCGAAAAGTGAAATGACAATATCACTTGATATATTGATGCTTATAGCTATAATTTTCATCACCGCTTATTACATAATCAATCAGCCCGAGATATTCAGGCAGAATCTGGAAATGAACCACGAGATAGAAGAGGCGGAAAGTCCGGCTGGTACCGAAAAGTATGCCAGGCAGAGCATAGATGAAAATATGCAGGATGAATACCTCGCGAAGCTTGAAGCCTACATGGAAGAGAAAAAACCCTACCTCGACGAAAACATCACGATCAAGGACCTGTCCGACGATATCGGTATCCCTTCGCACCATCTTTCAATCGCGATAAACAACAGGCTTGGTAAAAATTTCTACACTTTCATTAACGAGTACAGGATTAGGGAGGCGCTCTCGATCCTCGATGATCCGGTGAACTTGGATGCCAGCATAATCGCAGTGGCTTTCCGCGCCGGGTTCAACTCGAAATCGACATTCAACTCGGTTTTCAAAAAAATTACGGGTAAAACCCCGACCGAGTACAGGAGCGCGTCTCCCTCTGAGTCCGGGCTTGCAAGTTAGGACCGGCACCACTTCCATCCATCGTACATACTTACAAGCCCGGTCGATTCCACCTTCCATTTCAAGCACCCTCATCCTGAGCAGGAACGGTTCGAAGACGCATGCCGCAGTTTCTTCCTGCATGCATAAACGGTCCTTGCTTCAGGGAGATGGGAAAATGAAACACGTGTATTCAGTGATCATGGTGGTGATCATGCTCTATTGCGCGTCTTCAGCTATTCGAGCTGAAGAAGTTAAAAAAACGATTAAATACAACGATTACCTGAAAACCGTGACGGATGCGCTGCCCGATTTCAGAAAAAACGGCCTGGCGGTCGACAGGGCCAGAAACAGCCTCGACGGGGCACAGAGCCCGGGCGATTTCAACCTCAAAGCGAGCGGAACATACAAGTCTTCCACCGACTATACGATGAAGCAGTACATGGGAGGTGATCCGCAGAAGGTGAAGGATTACTCGTTATCAACCGGCATATCGAAAAAAATCACGTCCACCGGTACTACCATAGAGACCGGCATCGAGCACGACACGATAAAAAACCAGTCTTCGGGCACGTGGTACCAGCCGTCGGTGTACGTGAAGTATTCGCAGTCCATGCTGAAAAACACGTTCGGCGTGATCGACAGGTACGCTGTAAAAAACGCGACCATGCAGCTTGAAATCCAGAAGATAAAGCAGGCGGAGTCGGACAAGGTGTCACTTAACTATTACAGGAAGCTTTATTTCTCCTGGATATCGACATCCGAACGCCTCGATCTTCTGAAAGATTCGATCAGGTTCGCACTTACCATCCAGGACGTCACTGAAAAAAAGTACAGGGCTGGGCTTGGCGGAGTGGAGGACGTTTACAACGCGCAGGCGCTTGTCGCACAGTACAGGATCAATTACCAGGAACTGGCTTCCGACCTTGTGGGCATCGAGGCAGAGATGAAAACGTTTCTCGACGGAACCACTTACCCTGAAAAAGCCGAGTTCAGTCTGATGTACTCGGAGGTAACGAGCGCCGGTTATGACGCGGTTCCTTTTTCCCGCACCAGGAGCGCCGAGATATACAGGCTTACGAAGAACAACCTGGTTTACGCACAGGAGGTAAAGGAAAACAACCTGCTGCCGGAGCTCGATCTCGTGGCACAGTATACGAGGAAGTCCTCGGAGGATAAACTCGGCAGGTCATACGGGGAGCTTAACGATTCTGATTACTACATAGGTTTTTCAGCATCTTATCCCATAGGCAATACGGAGGCAAAGAGCGCCGTCAGGGAGGCGAAGATAGCGGTTGAGGAAATCAACACCGAGTACCGGATCTCTGAAAATACGTACAGGAGCAATCTTGAAAAGCTCATCATGGAGAAAGACGGGACTAGTAAGATTATAGAGCTTTCCCAAAACAGGATCAATTCGCTCGAGGCAAGGTACAACACCGTTTACAGGAAATACAAGCTGGGCACGTACCCGCTGCAACAGGTGATAGACGCGTTGCAGGATATTACCAGCCAGAAGTCCGTACTGCTTCGTTACAAGAACAGCCTGATACAGTATTACATAGATTACAGGGACCTTGTGGAATAGGTTATGAATCTGTTGTTGCCGGTGAAAGAACAGATGGATTCATGCCTGACGCACAAGACCGGTCCATGCTTGCATGTTCGGACTTACCATGCGGCGCACGACAGTACATTCTTGCAAGGGCGGTCGATAACGGTACTTAAACACTGTAGGTTAACACTTATGCATAGAAGCGTTATGCCATCACTTCCGCATGTCATTATTCCTTTCGTCGCTTTCAGCGCTGATAAAGAGGGGACGGATTTTTTTAAAGGAGCGAATCAATGAATATAGCGAAATTGGCGATCAAACGGCCGGTTTTTATCACCTGCATCGTTTTGATAATCCTTATAGTGGGCGGCATCTCGTTTTCGAGAATAGGTATCGAGCTCATGCCTGACATGTCGTTTCCCACGATCGGCGTAACCACTACATATTCCGGTGCATCGCCTGAAGAGATAGAGCAGCTCGTCACCGAACCGCTCGAGGACGAACTCGGCTCGATCAGCGGACTGAAACACCTGAGTTCGAAAAACACGGAAGGGCTGTCCGTTATCACGCTAGAATTCGACATGGAAACGGACATAGACAAGGTCGCTCAGGATGTACGCGACAAGGTGAGCACCGCAAGAAACAATCTGCCTGATGACCTGAAGGACAATCCCGTGGTACAGAAATTTGATCCGTCAGCGTCAGCGGTTATACGGCTCGTTCTTCTTTCCAATCTTCCACCTTCTGAAATATATGACCTGGCGAAGGAAACCATCAAGCCCCAGATCGTGAGGATAAAAGACGTCGGCAACGTCGAGATATCCGGAGGCAGCCGCAGGGAAATACAGGTCGAGATAGACAGGGACCGTGTAAACGAATCCCTGATTTCGATGACACAGATAGTAAACAGCATCAAGAACGCTGGGAAAAACATTCCCATAGGTAAAAAGGAAAACGGGTCAAGCGAGACCGTGTTCAGGGCAATGGGTGAATACACATCGCTTGACCAGATCAGGAACACCCTCATCTCATTTTCCGGCGACATGGGAGTTTTTGTGAATGTCAACAGCCTGGGTACGGTAAAAGACGGCACAGAGGACGCGGTGAGCATAGGTTACATCAACTACCCGGAGACCGTTAATAACAAAGCAGGTAATCATACGGGTGGAAGCGGCAGGGGTAAACAGTCGTGCGTATATCTCGATGTGGTGAAGCAGTCGGGCAAGAACACGGTAAGCGTAACGGACGCTGTCAAGGCAAAGATCGGGGAAATAAACGAAAGCCTGAAACAGTACGGGGGTAACTTGCGGGTCATCGTCACATCTGACCAGTCCGAGTGGATAAGGACCAATGTCAATGAAACAGCGAGTTCGATCATAATCGGTATATTCCTCGCGGTGCTGGTTGTGTACCTTTTTCTGGGCAACGTAAGATCGACTGTCATCACGGCCATCGCCATTCCAAACAGCCTGCTCGGCGCGGTAGTCATAATGAACGTTATGGGATACACGTTCAACATGATGACGCTGATGGCGCTGTCGCTGGTTGTCGGACTTCTTGTCGATGACGCTATCGTTGTTAGGGAGAACATTTTCAGAAAGCTGGAACACGGCATGAATTCGTTCAGGGCGGCGGAACTCGGCACCACGGAGGTCATGCTTGCCGTAATCGCAACGACTCTTACGATAATATCGGTTTTCTTTCCCATAGGGATGTTGAGCGGTGTTATCGGCAAGATATTCAAGCAGTTCGGTTTTACGGTTGTATTCGCCATGGCGGTAAGCCTTTTCGACGCACTCACGGTTGCGCCTATCCTGAGCGCGTATTTTGCGGGTGACGGTAAAAAGTCGGATAACGTGGTTATCCGGTACTTCGAGAAATTCCAGGTGAAGATGGATAACCTGTATACGAAGGTGATGGGCTTCTGCCTCAACCGCCCGATCGTGGTGATAATTACAGCCACGGCCGTTTTTGTAAGCAGCATAGGGCCGCTCGGTTTCGTGAAGAAAACGTTTTTCCCTACCGGCGAAAGGGGCGAGTTCGCAATCAACATCGAGATGCCTGCGGGAACAAGCCTTGAAGGTACTTCTGAAACGATCAGGAAGATAGAAGATAAACTGAAAGTGATAACTGATATCGACTATTACAATGTTTCTGCCGGCAGTTCGAACGGAGAGGTCGCGAAAGGTGAAATACACTGCGTTCTTGTAAAAAACAGGAAACAGACCACAGACGAGAACAAGGAAAAAGTGAGGTCGCTTCTTGCGGATTTTTCATATGCTCGACCCAGCGTGAATGACACAGAGGGAGGTGAAGGATGGGACTCCCCTTTTGTGATTGTGGTGTCAGGGCAGAACCTCGATTCGGTTGAAAAAGCTGCCGGGATGATCGCATCACAGGTCAGGACGATTCCTGATCTTATAGACGTGGATACCACGATAAGAAAGGGCAGCCCTGAATTCAGGGTGAATTTTGATCCGGTTAGAATGCAGTCGCTCGGGGTTTCCGCGAGCACTGCGGGCATGGAACTTAGATACAATATCGCAGGTGCTGTTGTCGGGTCCTATCGTGAAAAGGGTGTCAAATACGATATCCGCGCCAGGCTAAAACCCGAACAGAGAGATCTTCAGAAAAATTTCAACACCATGCGCATCGGGAACAGCAACAACAACATGATATATCTGAACATGATAGCAAGGGGCGAACAGACGACAGGGTCGGCGCAGATAAACAGGAGGGACAAGGCATACATAGTCAAGGTGACAGGCAACCTCGCACACGGCGGCGCTATCGGTAATGCCATGACGAGCGCGTCCGGGCTTATTAAAAAGAACGTAGAGCTGCCTCATGGTGTTAAATACTCCTTCAGCGGTGATTCGGAAACCTTTGCAGATACGGCATCGAGCATAGTTTTTGCACTGGTCCTTGCCATAATATTCATCTACCTGGTGCTTGCCAGCCTGTACGAATCGTTCGTCACGCCGTTCGTGATTCTGCTCGCGGTGCCGCCTGCACTTACAGGCGCGTTTTTCGCGCTATTCGTGACCGGGTTCATGCTCGATGTTTTCAGCATGATAGGCATGATAATGTTGATGGGACTTGTAACGAAGAATTCAATACTGCTTGTCGACAACGCGGTACACGGCGTAAACGCCGGGCTCGACAGGAAGGAGGCGATACTGCAGGCAGGGCGGCGACGGTTGCGTCCCATACTAATGACCACGTTCGCCATGCTTGCAGGCATGCTTCCCCTTGCCATGGGGATCGGCGAGGCTGCGCAGATGCGCCAGTCAATGGGGATTTCGATCATGGGCGGAATCATCATATCTACCATCGTTACGCTTGTGGTGGTGCCCGCGGTGTTCGAGTACATCGATAAATTCAGAGAGGCTACCGAAGCAAGGATAATTGTAAGGGAGAAGGAAAATTCCGGAGAGGGGAAATAAAACAGGTCAGATGAAAAATCCGGCGGTCATAACATAAAATGCTATGGTCGATTTCACGTTGTGCGGAATAAAATTGGCTATTTTATATAATTGAATACATCCTTTTTTCGTGGAGGGGTAGCTGGCTTTTCACTTTCCATGTAACCCGGTGCCACAACGCATACATGCCTAGACACCGGCGGTATTCCGAGTTCATTTTAACATGTAGGAACTTCCTCCCTTCCCCGGAAACAACTCCTCCCGGGACGAGCGTCGTTACCGGAGCTACTTCCGTGAACACGGCATCCCCCCTGCAAAAAACCCCTCTCAGGGGGTCTTAAATTTTTTTTCAGCTCATCACGGGATTGTCAATGACAGCGTAAAACTGATTCAGGCGAGAATTACAGGCATGCCAGGGGTAGTAAATCGTGCCAGTGAAATCGCATCAGCGGGGACAACAAGCGTGGAGCAGATCGGGCGTGAAGTTTTCGGTAAACCCGAGTTACTTTACAGCAAATTAGGCACCCGGCTACGCTGCCGGGAGGATTGGGCTATCCAGTCAATTCTTGAAAGACTTGAAACAACAAAGCCATAGAAAATCGCCCATTCACCACACACCAGGGGACACCCGATCCCAAAAGAAGGAACACCTTCCTGCAGCAGTTACAGCCGTGTGATCACTGTCATGCAGATACTATTCTCACCGTGTATGCGCAACCGACGACAACGGCTTCCACAACGATGCTGCGCTGCGGACGGTTCATACCCTCTGAAAACATAGTATACTCCATGTTTTCAGGAATGTATGTTACGTGACATCACTGTACATCCGTTCAATCTGATCCCTGTATTTTTCCTGGACCACCTTCCGTTTTATTTTCATCGTCGGGGTAATCTCGCCGGTTTCCTGGGAAAATTCATTTGGGAGCAGGGTAAATTTCTTGATCTTTTCAACCTGACCCAAGCTCCCCTGTTTTCTGTCGATAATCTCCCGATATAACGCGATAACTTCCGACTTTTCGATCAAGTCCTCTCGCCCTGAAAATTGTATAGAATTTTTCCGGGCCCATGTCTCAAGATTCTCGAACGACGGGACAATGAGTGCCGTAATGTACTTCCTCTTATCCCCAATTACCGCGATGGACTCAATATAAGGATCTTCACCAATGACAATTTCAATCACCTGGGGAGCGACATTCTTCCCTCCTGACGTGATTATCAAGTCCTTCAGTCTGTCTGTGATTGTGAGATACCCATCGTCGTCAAACATACCGATATCGCCCGTTTTGAACCAACCGTCATCCGTAAACGCTTCTTTTGTCTTTTCAGGCTGTTTATAGTATTCTTTAAAAATATTCGGGCCTTTTGCCTGTATCTCGTGTGTCTCAGGATCGATCCTGATATCAACAAGAGGAATCACGGGGCCGACGGTCCCGAGCTTGAAACAGTGGGGGCCGGCCATCGCCAGGACCGGGGAGGTCTCAGTCAGACCGTACCCGGATTTGCACATCATCCCGCAATAAAACAGAAACTTTTCAATTTCGGAATTCATGGGCGCTCCGCCGTAATTTAAAAAACGAAGGTTTTTGCCGAAGATACCCCGAATCTTGTCCAGCACCAATTTCCCCGCTATTTTGCGTTTCAGAGTAAGAACCGGACCCGGCTGTATTCCGGCAAGGACCAGATCGCCGTGTTTCTTTCCCATTTTCAACGACCAGTTAAATATCTTTTGCTTTAGTGGCGGGGCATCTTTTATCCCAGTAAAAATCGCCGCGTAGATTTTTTCGGAAACCCTTGGTACGCTGTTCATCGAGGTGGCATTCGCTTCGGTCATATAGGCAGCAACTTCGTTGATGTCCTCGCAGAACCAGATATGGTTCCCCATGGACATGACACCAAAGTCCCACGACCGCTCAAGGACATGGCTGAGCGGCAGTATAGCAAGGGTCGCATCCGTATCCGGGAAACCTTTACCATCTTCAGTTTCAACGATGCGCCCAACGGACCAGGAATTATGCATAAGTGTTTTGTGCGTGTGAACAACCCCCTTGGGCTCGCCGGTTGTCCCTGAAGTATATATTATTGTACACATATCATCGTAATGCGCCCTTTTCATTATATCCTCAATTTCCCGCCTGCGGCTTTCCCGCCTGCCTTCGGCGAGATACTCGTCCCATACGACCACGCGCTCATCGTCATGGATTTTCGTACCGCGATGGAACACAACGATTTTCTGCAACGAAGGGCATTTTTCAAACAGGGGATACGACCTGTCATACTGCGCCTGCCTACCGACGAACAGGACGCGTATTTCAGCATTGTTGACAATATATTCCGCCTCATGCTCGCTGTTGGTGGCGTACACCGGCACGGGAACACACCGTATGAGCTGCGCACCCAAGTCTGCAAGAGTCCATTCCGCCCTGTTTGGCGAAAAAATACCCGTCCTGTCCCCCTCCCGGAGCCCGTCCTTTAACAGGGCGGATGCGACGGCATACATTATTTCCGCAATCTGGTTCCATGTAAATGTTTCCCAATTACCGTAGGGCTTATGATGAAACTCATCCCTGTCCCCGTATTTTTCCGCGAGGTTGACGATCATCACGGCGGTCTGTTTCCATTCATCAAGGTGCTTCTGGAACTCCTTTTCAAACACCGCCCGCTCATCACGATATTTTTCCGTATAATTAATTCTTGGAAACGGAATAGCTTTCAACGTATCATACACCATTGATATCCTCCTTCGCTACGAGTATTGTGAAATTTTTTCTGCCTCATCGGAACAGCTCGCCGGACCGAACACCCGTGCTATTACTGCCGGGAATTCGATCACTGCCCGCGGGAATGTCCCTTTCCCGGGGACCCCTGGTACAGGGTTCAATCTCACCGAAAATAAACCATTATACTCCCGGGGGAAAGTGTGTCATTAACCCTGGTTAATTTTATTAAATTAATTGGATTCTTTTACGCAACCGCGAAAGCGCAACATCTGTTATATGGAGATACGACGCAATGTGATACTGCGGCAGCCTGGCGGCAATGTCGGGGTGTTTTTTCATGAAGCGGACATACCGGACCTCGGGGGAATCAAGCACATCGCTTTCCCGCGCTTCAATCTGGATAAGCGAGTTTTCGGCAATCAGGCGGCCCAGCCTTTCCCAGCATATATTCCTTGAATAGAGTTCTTCCAGCTTTGCTCTCCATAAAAACCCGGCAACCGTGTCTTCAATTGCCTGTATGTAAAACCTACTGGGAAGCGATTTTATCATTGAACCGATTGAGCCCACAAAATTGTTCTCTGTCGCGAAGCCCCTGTTGAATTCCTTTCCTGAATCAGTCACATAATAAATACGGACCAATCCCTTCACGATAATGAAGGAATGGTCCGCAACAGTATCCGCCGTGAGAAGGTGCTCTTTCTTATTAAAATACTGAATAGTCAGGGAGGGCAGGAAATACGCCCATTCCCTGTCCGGAATATGGGTGTAGGTTTCAGCAACATTCCTGATCTGCTGATATATTTCATCGATATTCATTTAGCAGTTTCCTGAAAAACAAGGCCGGTATGATCTTTTTCTAATCAAGAATTATAGCCATACGCAATGTGCCAACACCGCTATGGAAACAATGGAGCCCGTATTTTCATCCTTCATCATATTCCCGATCATCATTATCATCGATTTCCCTTATTAACCCGGAAATCATGTCTGATACGATAGAATATTCCGTATTCGTAAAATGTTATATACCAGCACATTAAACTTGAAATAATTCTCAATCCTGGCAAGCCCTCGAAAATGCGGCCTGCGTACAATCCCAAAGGCCTTCAACCAGCCAAATATTTCCTCAACACGTTTTCGTTTCCACTGGCTTATTTCATAACCTGCATGGCGGGTAGTTCTTCCACCGATTGCCGACTATGTTTTCGCGAATGAATATTCCGTGCCACATGAGATGTCACTTTGCGTTACCGAAGTTTCCGGTAGAATTCTTCATTGTCATAACGCTTGTCGGCGCCAGGGGTCTTTCTTTTACTCGTCCCCAAATCGTCAAGCATGTTGATTGCCGCATCATGCTCGGCGTAGTAGCCGCCGCTCCCATCGCAAGACCATTTCGGTTCTCCATCAACACGTGCCCCATGAAGCTCAATTTCGCTCCCATGCCCTTCGATTTGCGATACAATTTTGATTCTGGATCGTTCGTTGATTCATGCGTTTCATTGCTGCGCTTTTCGCCATGGAAATCTACACTCGGATTGCCGGGATCTCCGTCATCCTTCCGGGACGTATTCTCATCGTTCTGTTTGAAACTTTTCAAACTGGCCCAGGCCTCTACAAGCGTTCCATCAACAGTAAAATAATCACTCGATACAAGCTGTTTCTTTCTCGCTATCTCAAGCACTTTCTCGAAAAGAATGTCTATTGATGCTCCACCAAAAAGACGGTCCCGGTTTTTGGTGAAGACTGTCTCGTTCCATAGCGTGTCGTCCGCCTTGAGTCCTGCGAACCATCGGTACAGGAGGTTGAATTCAAGGTGTTCCATGATGTGCCTTTCGCTGCGGATGCCGTATAATACCTGTAAAAACAGGGCTCGTATCAGCATTTCCGGTGGAATGCTCGGCCTTCCTGTATGTGAATAGAGCGTATCGAAGTCTTTGCTCATCTTCTCGAGCACTACATCGATTATTTCCTTCATGCGCCGCAAGGGATGGTTCTTCGGCACTCGTTTCTCCGGCGGTATGTAGCTGAACATCTTGGGTTGGGTGTTATCGTTTCCTCTCATGTCTTTCATGAAATATGTGAAGGGCTTAATTGCAATTAATTTTCATTGACTATCAGGAGTTTTTCAGGAAACTGCTAATACATTCCTTATCGCGGCTGTCGTTTCATCAGCGCAATTCTGCGGTATTCACTTGGTGAGCATCCGGTAATCTTTGTGAATATGGTGGTGAAGGATGATATGGAGTTAAATCCCACCGCTATACCGATTGACAGGATGGAGCGGCCGGGTTCGGTTACCAGCATTTCCCTGGCCTCGGAAATCCTGTATTCATTTATATAGCTCTTAAAGTTTTTCCCGAGTTTTTTATTGATTATCTCGGAGAGCTGGTGGACCGAAAGTCCCAGTTCATCAGCCGTATCTTTCAATGTCAGGTTCTCCGCAGCAAAGGCCTTTTCCTCCTCCATTATATACGTAAGCCTGTTTATTATTGAGTCAATATCAAGCGATTTGATCTTTGATGACGACTGCCTTACCTTGTCAATCTCGAACCTCATGAGCTTGTCGTATATGGGGTACTTTATGCTGTTCTGAAAGGTGGAGAACAACGCGAGCGCGCAGTATATGAGGCTGAGTTTCAGGAAAAACAGCGAGAATATATCTCCTATTAATATGCAGAAAAGCGATCCGGCTATAAGCACCAGTGTCTTGAACGCTTCGCGTGAAACTCTCGACTGCGGGTCGTCTGCCCCGGTTTGAATTTTGTCACGGTTCTGAATTAATATTACCGCTGCGAGTATCACCTGGTAAAGGGCAGCGGCGGGATAGAGCATCTGTAATATCATGTAATACACAGGCATATCCAGGAATCGGCCTGTGGCCAAAGGATAAAATCTCAGGTATTCAGCCGGATGAGACCATGGATGGATTATTACAGGAACCATGTATAGCAGCGATGCCAGGAAGGGAGTATACAGGAGGGAGTATTTTCTTTCAATATGGTACCCTGTCTGTATGAGCCACTGGTAACGCAGGGGGTTCGACGCAGCGGCAAAGAATGATACGGGTATGAGCATGGCGCCAGTTATCTCATATCCGATTACAATCCTCGTGGAATAGAGTGCGATCTGGAGGCCCCACAGCCCTATGGAAAAAATGGCAATTGTAAAGAACAGGCTGAGGCTGCCCGCCATTCTTTTAAAAACCTGCGTAAGGCTTATTGTCAGTCCAAGGAAAAAAACCCAGAAGATAAATATATCGAAAAAGCTGACCATGCTGCCCCCAGCCGGATTTCTGATCCGGTAATTCAACGGAATAATATAAAAAATAGATATCCCGGGCCGTAAAATCTACAAAATTTTCCATGGACACAGCCCGTCCGTTTTCTATTCTATAGAATCAAAAACGCGGTGCGTTGCTGTTCTATAGACCCGGTTGATGACTGTCGCTGTAATGTGCTTAATATACCTAACCTAATTTTAAACCCGGGAGGAATTATCATGGAATTTACAGGTAAACAGCCAGGCAAAAAAACAGCCACAAATACAGGCACCAGTACTATCAGGGGACATGTGAGAAAGCACCCTGAAAGCATAGCAATAATTAATGGCGATGTAACAATGACCTACGGCCGGTTATGGCAGCGCGTAGTAAAACTCGCCAACTCAATGCTTGATAAAGGATTAACGAAGAATGACCCTGTTATAACCTACATGCCCAATACTTTTCATTACATTGAAATTATGCTGGCAACCGGGATGACAGGCAGCCCCATAACACTTGGAAACTACAGGCTCACGGGAGACGAGATTTCGTACCAGGTGAACGACTGCCGCGCCGCGATTATTTTTGTGCATCAGGATCTTTATCCTGTCATGGCGAACATGAGAGAGAACCTGAAAACCGTTAAGCATATCGTTGTCATAGGCGGGCAGGAACATGACGGCGCGGAATCATACGAATCATTCCTTGAAAAGGGAAAAGATACTGAACCCGCGGTTGGGGTTGAACCCGAAGACCTTAACATGCTCTTCTATACGTCGGGGACTACGGGTAAACCTAAAGGCGCGGCAAGGACAATGTACTGCAACTACAATACAGGTGTTTCAACAGCCATAGAACTGGGACTTAAAAGAACAGACAGGCTTCTTGTAGTTGCGCCCATGTACGCCGCCGCAACTACGGGCTACATTCTGGGCACGCTGACTGCCGGCGCGACACACATAATCGCACCAGCCTTTGTACCCGAAGAGGCCCTTAAAATGATCCATGAAACAAAGCCTACCTTTGTTTTCATGGTGCCTGTGATGTTTGACTGGATGCTCTCCCTGCCTGCTGAAACAATGGCTAAATATGATCTTTCATCTGTAAGGCTCGCGGTATCCTGCGGCGCACCCATGCATACCGCCATTTTCCAGAAGATGCACGACAGCTTTAGGAACGCCGAGGTAATAAACATGCTCGGCTGTTCAGAACTGGGCTTTGTCACACGGATAACCTCGGAGGAATGGCTCCATAAGGGCAAAGCCAACAGCATAGGCAAAGCCGTATTCGACATGGAACTGAAGATTGTTTCAGAGGACGGCATTGTGATGAAGGACGGTGAGATAGGCCTGCTTTACGGCCGCAGCCCGCAGACATTCAGCGGGTACTGGCATAATCCCGAGGGAACAAAGGAGGCTTTCCTTGACCATGAGTGGGGTACAGTTGGCGACATGGCAAAACGTGATGAGGAGGGGTACTACTACCTTGTTGACCGCGCGAAGGACATGATACTCAGCGGCGGCACGAACATATATCCCGCGGAGATTGAAACAGTCATTCTCCAGATGGAGGGGATAGCCGACGTGGGTGTAATCGGGGTTCCGGACGAAAAATGGGGTGAACAGATCAAGGCCATTGTGGTGCTAAAAAAAGGCTGCGATGTGAAAGAAGACGAAATAATCAGCTTCTGCCGCAATAAGCTGGCTGGATTTAAAGTGCCTAAATCTGTTGATTACATTGACGTTATTCCGCGCAACCCCATAGGTAAAATGCTCAAGAAGGAGCTCCGCAAAAAATACTGGGAGGGCCGGGATATCTTTATTTCATGAAGATAAAATTCGTTTGATACTGTGTTATATTCAGGGGCCGTGTGTACCGGAGTTCACCGGCCCCTGAATTAAAAAATAATAATTTTTAATATGCAGGAACTTCCTCCCTTCCCCGGAAACAACTCCTCCCGGGACGAGTTTCGTTCCCGGAACTACTTCCGTCAACACGGCATCCTCCCTGCAAAAAATCTCCTCTCAGGGGGCCTTAAAATTGTGCGCCGCGCCTCAATAACGGATTTTTCCCCAAAATGATCAATATATCCCGCTTCCACAACACCATAGTGTGTATCCATCGCGGACCGGCGAAGGTCAAGTCTTTTCTGAATATCGCCTTAATAATTCAAAGAACCGTATTACGGCGCACGTATGCGGCGAAAGCACCCCCGGTACAGCCGGTGGGTTTTCCAGAGCGCGCGCCATATCGTTTTGTACAGCGATAAGCGGTCAAGGCTGCGATGCGGAAGAGAATCCTCGCTTGAGGAATTTGAAACATCGATATCACCGGGACCTTGCAAACCGGCAAAAAAGAGAGAGTCAGGTGGAGGGCCGTAAATGACAATACGCTGCGATCCCGAAATTGACGCGCCGTGCATCCCTTCCCTCCTCGCTGCCGCTCGTACCCATTACAACGGGAACCCATACCGCAGCATGACTTTCGACCCTTAAATTCCATATTCACCACCAAATGGTTTTGACAGACTCACGCGCATTCCATGTAATAGACGTATTCTCCTGCGCGGCGCAATGCAGCAAGGGGAAAAACTTCGCACTACAATTAAGGAGGAACCGCCATGCCGGGCCGCAAGTTTTCTCGCATTCACCAGCTGGGTTTTATTGTGGAGGACCTGGAGCAGGCAATGCGCGATTATTCCAGGATCTATCATGTGAAAAGATGGTATCGCGCCGTCAATGAGATGAAAGACCGGATGTATTACAAAGGCAAACAGGTACAGGACGACGGGTTTGATCTGGTCATCGGCTATTGCGGCAAAACGGAAATAGAGCTTATCACTTCCACCGCCAAAGAAAACATCTACGTGAATTTCCTCCGTGAAAACGGCCCCGGCCTTCATCACATAAGCTTTTTTGTCAGCAACCTTGACTCGGCAATTCGGGATTACCTTGACCTCGGATTCGAGGTCATTCAGCACGGGACACTGGGCAACAGGAGCGCAGTGACCCGCTACGCGTACCTCAAGCGGCCCGGCAGCAGGCACGGCAACATCGTCGAGCTTCAGCAGACACGCATGTTTGATTTATTCTCCATCAAACGCAATGGCTTTTTCACATGGCTTGGCACGTTAACGGGGGGAGCGGTGAAAGCGTAGCGGGGAATTGTCCCGTACGGAGCCAGTGCGTTCCGGGGTGAGATTTCCCAACATGGAAATGCTGTTTCAGCGGGTGAGTTATTGCGCATCATAAATGGCAGATATCCCGATGGCTTCCTGTTTCACAAAAACGATTGTTACAGAAATGCCATGCCGACAGGGCCGTCATAAGTGCCAGTTTGTACATCCTTTCTCCCATCTATGGCCTCCTTTATGCACCCGATGAGAAGAAATGAGAAAGCTGTGGTATCATGTGATATAATTGGGCTGTACTTTTCATTGAAACAATAATACAGAGGATGAGATGAAACGAAACGGTATTGCTGCGTCTCTGATAGTATCATTTCTCTTATTCAGTGACACGGCGTTCACTGTAACCATACCTCCTTTGATTCAGGCCATCTGGGACAGGGACAGGGCGAAGGTCGGGCTCCTCATAAGCCAGGGGGCGGATGTCAACGGGAAGCATGAGGACACCGCCCTGGTCACGGCGATCGGTATCCGGCAGCAAGAGTTTGATTTTGAAATAGTGAAAATGCTTGTGAGCGCAAAGAGGATCGATGTCAACCGGTACAGCACAAAGCCGATGGGCGCCTACTCCTGGCACCGCACCCCGCTGATTGCCGCTGTCGATACCGGCAACATCGAGGTGGTCAGGCTGCTCCTCGCCAGAGGCGCAAAGGTCAATCTCACCGATCAGCACCTTCCCACATCCAGCATTATCGGGCCCCAGCCGCTGAATACGGCCCTGCACTACGCGGCCGGGAAAGGTTTTTATGACATTGCGGAACTCCTCATTGGCAAAGGCGCGAATATAGAACAGCTGAATTCAACGGGAATAACCCCGCTCATGGCCGCGGTGATCTATGTTTCTAACAAATCCAGCGCAGCAGAAAAGGAAAACGCCTGTAAAGTTATAAAGGTCCTGCTGAAGAAAGGGGCAAAGGTCGACAACTGCCCGTTTTCACCTAATACAAAGTTTCTTAAAATAGATCTCCCTGCCGGGACCCCTTCCACGATCAATCCGAACGTCACAGTAAAGGGTGGAGGGGGTATAACAGCTCTGTACTACGCTGCCATGAACGGATTTGTCGAAGGGGCAAAACTCCTGCTTGACGGCGGTGCGAAAATCGGGTTTCAGCACTACACATCCAAAGCCACCCCCATCATGGCTGCTGCCTCCGCTGACAAAACTGAAATGGTACGATATCTTCTTGACAGAGGGGCGGATATTGAATCAGCCGATGTCCTGGGGACCAACGCACTTCTCCTGGCTGCAAACGGTCTTATGTATAATACAGCTTCATTACTTCTCGAAAGGAAGGCCAACGTCAACGCCTTCATCCCTGGAATCGGCGCAAATACGTTAATGTACGCGATTAATCAGGCCCGCGCCGATAAAGAGAACGACAGCATCAGGATGATGAACCTTCTCATTGAGAAGGGCGTCAATATCAACTTCCAGGGCTCGCAGGGCAATACTCCCCTGATGTACGCAAGCGGATGGGGCGTTGTCACACAAAATCCCGAGAGGGCGAGGATCCTTATCGACAGAGGCGCAAAAGTAAATATGCAGAACAAGAAAGGCGAAACCGCGTTGATGATGGCCGCATCCCGGGGGCATGTGGAGATTGCCAGGCTTCTCATTGACCGCGGCGCTAATCTTGAGCTCAGGGATGTAAACGGGCGCACCGCCCTCATGACCGCATCGGCGGCAACCGTTGATCTTAAAAGTACTAACAGCAATTTCCCCACGCTTGTGGATCTGCTGCTTGACAGGGGCGCCGACATCAATGCGAAGGACAAGAATAAAAGCACCGCACTGTCGCTGGCCACGAAAAACGGGCACAGGAAAATTGTCGCGATTCTCAACGCGCGGGGCGGAAAGGTTGATACGGCGGAAAAGAAGGATGAATCAGGCAAAGCCATAATCGGAACGTGGGAAGGGCGCCAGAATTCCAATCCATACGAACTGCACCGCTTTACCTTTAAAAACGACAATACCTGGACATACGGCATTCAAGCCACCACCGCGGGCCTGAAAATGCTGCCCGCAAGCCAGCATAAAGCCTATAATGAATCTTTGAAAAACAAAGCCAACATGCAGGGGAGCAAGGGCACCTACTCGTTCAGGGAACAGTGGCTGGTGTTGAAGACCAACTCGTTTTTCAGTTCCGAAAGGGTTTTTGCATGGAAGGTTGAAAAGAAGAAGTTAAACCTGAATGGTACGGAGTTCATTCTTTCAAAAGTGGGCAAATAGAGTTTCAATATCCGGGACATGTCCCGGTTCGGGGGCGCCGTTCCGATGAAAGAAACAGTCCTTACCACGCCGGCGACGATCATGATCGCCTCCGGCGGTCCGGACCCGGGGTCGCGGCAGCACCCCGCTCCGCGCATATCGGATGACGCACTCCGGCCGATTATCGAATCCGCCCCACCACCCTGGCCACACTCTTGCGTATGGATGATTTATAATAATTGATAGTCTTCTCATTGATATCCGCCGCCCATCCCTTGATCTGCATGGCTTCGTCTGAAAAATCGGCGAAGTCCCTGTCCCGCCTGTCGGCGCGGGGCATGTCGATCACGGTCAATCCTTCGCGGTTCACCACCTGCAGCCCGGTAAAGGTGTTGGCCTTGGCCGCGGGGAAGGTCCCCTCAGCCCTCCACGGCCCCTTGGTGTAGGCAAAATCGAACGATGCGATGATGACGGCGTCCAATCCTTCCGCCTCACACAGCTTCACCAGCGCGTCCCTTAATGCGCCGTCTTTCTCATTGAGCCACAGGAAGGCGCCTCCCTCTGCGCTCATCATGAGAGAAAACTCACCCGATCCGGCTGAGGAGTTCCACTGCTTCAGCGGGCCATACGAGGCCTTTTTCACGACCGCGCTGAGCGGCTTTATCTCCCACCCGAGAGCCGTGGAGAGGCGGGCGGCCAGCTCCTCCTGCGCGATGCCAAGCAGAAAAAGGCCCCTGGGCCTGAAAGCGGCTATCATCTCATCCCTCTTGAGTTTGGACTCCTTGGCCATGTCAACTAGGTGGAACACCTCAAGCTGCCGGGGATTGTTGACCGTGATCATAGCCGGACAGTACATGCTCACAATCGCTGTTTTTTTTATCCGCGGAATCGTGTCCTTTCTCACCTGAATGGCCGTGCCGCACGTTACCAGCATGACAGAAAGAGAGCACAGCGTCGTCACGGCAGCCGTTTTTCTCAGCGACATACGGACCTCCAGCACATGCAACAGAGAGTTCTTACAGCACGCCCCCACTCAGACACGATAATCCAATTTATGTCAAATATTTATATTTTATGATATGCGTTTTGTGATTATTCAGGATAGCGGGACCAGGGCAATCCTTTCATGCTCAACTGAAGCGATCGCTTCGCCCGCGGCCCGCGAAGACTGCCTGCATTACGGCAGGATCGCTCCGCGTGAACTGCACCGGTCACGCAACAGGCATCCCGATCCCGCTTGACAGATCGTTCCGACCGTGCGGTCATACCGCATCCCGGTGCATACAGCCGCCATCGGATACAACACCTCAAGGGAGCATACCGTGGAAATACGGCATTCCGTGGATTCGGACAGGCGGGACATTGCAATGATTCACACCGCGGCCTTCGGTGAAAAGGAAGGGCCGGTCGTCGCACAGCTTGCGCTCGATCTGCTTGACGACGCCTCGGCCAGGCCGCTGCTTTCGCTGGTGGCCGCCGAAAGCCGCAGGCTTGTCGGCCACATCCTCTTCACAATGGCCGGGATTGCCGGCGCTGAAGAGCGCCTGTCGGTCCGGATACTCGCGCCCCTGGCGGTGCTTCCCGGCCATCACGGCGCGGGCGTCGGCGGGGCGCTGATCAGGCAGGGCCTTGCGCTGCTGCAGCAATCGGGCGTGCACCTTGTCTTTGTCCTGGGACACCCCGACTACTATCCGCGAAGCGGTTTTACCCCCGCGGGGCCTCTCGGCTTCGAAGCGCCGTACCCCGTCCCGGAAAAGGACGCGTCGGCGTGGATGGTGTTGGAGCTGAACGGCAATGCCGTCGGAAGAATCAAGGGGAAGGTGGAATGTGCCGCAGCGCTCGACCGTCCCGAACACTGGCGGGAATAGCGCACGCCGTCGGGGACGGCGTCATGCGCGCACCATGTAATACGCTTCACCGCCGTCCGCGCAGTACGAGTGCACGGCCGCGCGCTGTTCATCGTCGAGGTCGTCCATGACTGCAAAGCCGTAACGCTCCCAGAAGCGCCTGGAGCCCTGGACCGACACCAGCGCCATGGCGCGGCATCCCTGGGATTTCACATGAGCGATGGCGTGCATCACAAGCTTGTGCCCGATCCCCCTGCCCTGCACTTCCGGCAGCAGTGCGATGTCGTGTATGTAAAAGCAGCTGCGGTGTTCGGCCAGCAGGTACTCGCGCTCGGGCTGCTGGATTGCGCCAGGCTCCGTCCAGAACCCGATCATGTACGCCACAACCCTGCCGTCGGGAGCTGCAACCCACGACGTGGCGGGGCTTGATTCGAGATGGCGCGCGATCATTTCCTTCGAGTCAAGCACGACTCCCCTGTACGCGGCGCGCTGGATAGCGTCGACGGTTTCGACATCATCCATCTCCATGTTCCTTATGCGCACGCTGTTGCTCCTGTTCATCCACCTCATCCAATCACCTTTTCCCGGCGCCCGCTCCCGGAGATCGCGGCCATCTGTTCATGGCCATCGATGAGACGACTCACCGGCTGGAAATACAGCGCGCCCGAAGGCTCGATGTCAAGTATCTTTTCGGTATTCCCATACGATCAGAGCACCCTCATGGCCGGTCTGTACAAATCCAGCGCTTCGAAGCGCGTTCACGGAGGCGGCGTTGTCCTCTTCGCATTTTCCGGTTATCCGCCTCACCCCCTGCTGGCGCAGCGCCCATGCGGCAAGCATATTCACCGCCTCGCGGCAGTACCCCTGCCCGCGTTTTCCGGGCACTATCCCGAACCCGATTTCGACGGCGCCTTCGCTGTCCGGGTTCCCGATGAATCCCAGGCTTCCGGCAATTTCACCCGTTGAGTTGACCGTGATGAGCCACGAATTGAATCCGTTTACCCCGTGCTGCACGATCAGATCGCGGAAGAACGGCAGAGCCTCCACGAGGTCGCTTTCCGGCCACTCCTCCGTCGCCGTGAAGCCCATCGACGCCATCGCCCGGCAGTCCCGTGTGAGCGCGGCATCGATAAGATCGAGGGTGAAAGGCGTCAGGGTGATTCTCCCCGATTTCAGCTTCATTGTTGCACCTTCAGGTATCATCCCGGCATAAAACGGGAGATGATCGCGGCCATCTCCCGTTCAGAGCGACAGCGCATTACGCGCGGCGTGCATATTGTGTTCTCTACATGCCGAACATGCCCGCACTCAGGGCAAGGCACGCCTGCCCGGAGTAATAGAAGGCCAGGCTGATGCGGTTGTAGCGCCACTGCGTGCGGAAGCGCGCGGCGGCGAGTATCAC
>CAZPZJ010000004.1:0-9884 GCA_964591055.1 uncultured Leptospiraceae bacterium | reverse complement strand
AGGAAGAGCACCAGGCCGATCCTGAACGCTTTCGGGGACAGGAACATCAGCGCGATATCGCCGCCGTAGCAGAGCACCAGGCCCGCGAGCATCGCGAGCGTGTACTCAGGGCGCGAGAAATCGGGGCGCGTCAACGAAAGCAGCAGGAGGCCAACCAGTATTGCCGAGGCCACCGGCTTGAAGCGGTAGATCGAGCTGCGGTCGTTTGCAAACTCGGCCCTTATCAGGAAGAACACGACCACGGCGAGCAGAACAAGAAGCGGCAGATACGCTACCATGTGAATACCCCCCATTTTTTTTCTTACTGTACCCCATTGCGGTCATATTGTCAATCGCCTGGCGTCGAAGAAACGCTCTTTTCCTGTACCCCGAACGCCCTGCGGTCATGCGAGGTATGGGACCGCCAGTGGTCCCTGCGGCAGCACCGCGACGTCGGCGCGCCCGTGCAGGCCCGAGAGTATTTCACCGAGGCGATGTGATGGATCGGAACAGGGGAGCATGTGCGCGCTCCGGACAACATCACCGGGCAGCGACGAGTACAGATGCACCCGCGCGTCCCTGAGCACCAGCGCAAGCTTGAGCGCCTGCCAGCGGTCGAGCACGTCATATTCCGGTTTCGAGAGTTTTTCGATCAGCGCCTCCGGGTCACCGGCCGCCTGCATCAGCGTTTTGAAGTTGCCATGCCCGGGAACACCGTCGCGGCACTCTGCCAGGCACAAAATATCGCCCCCTGGCTTGACAATCCGGTGCGCAGCGCACATTCCCTTGACCGCCTGGTAGAGGTTCTGGTCGAGCGGGTAGCCGTTGTTGGTGGTGACCACCACATCGAAGCGGCGGTCCACGCGCTTCATGGCGTGCGCGCCGACGAAGCGCGCCCCGCGACGGTGCGTCTCCCGCATCTCTCCCGAAAAGAAACCGGTGATGCGCCCGGCGCGGTTGAGCGCAACATTGACGGTGAAGTCGGGAGGGCATAGCTTCGCGACCGCAAGCGACATCTCGTAGACGGGATTGCCGTCAAGCTCGCCCCAGTCGCTTTTCGGGTGCGTAATCATCGCCGGGCTGTGAAAGCGCCTGATCGTCTCGATTCCCGCGATGCCGGGCATGATAACCTTGGATCCGCCGCTGAAGCCCGCGAAAAAGTGCGGCTCGATGAAGCCGATGCCGATGCGCTTCGAGGCGTTCACGTAGCGGGAGTTAAGGAAGACCGGCGTGCCGTCGTCAAGGCTGCCGCACCGCGTGCATGCCGACGGGTCAAAGGCGTCGTGGTTGAGCGTTTCAATGCGGCCGTAGATGCCGTCCCCGACAAGGAGGCGGATCTCCTCATCGGTGCAGGGGCGATGGGTGCCGTTTCCGATGATGATGACGATGTTTTCGGGCGAAACATGAGCGAGCTCATGAAGCACCCACGGCAGGATGCGGCTGTTCGGTGTGGGACGGGTGATGTCGTTGATGACGATGGCGACACTCTCGCCGGGATTTACCATGTCACGAAGCGGCGCGGAGTTCCCCGGCGAGCGAAAGGACATTGCGGCGGCTTCGCCCTCGTCGGCGAGTCCCGGCACATCGTCCTGGGTCACAATCAGCGCGTCGTCGGGAACGCTGACATCGATATGCGATCCGCCATAGGGAAGCGGTATGTTCATGCGCGCCAGTATGGCTTTATCCGCCGCCGCGTGTCCACACTTTTACAGTCCGTTGTTTCCTTTCATTGCATGCTGTTCTTCATGGAGGGAGCAGGTATGTCAATTTCGTACCGCAGGCCGTTGGCGCTTGAAACGCTCATCGTCCCCTTGAGCTGGTTTTCGGCCAGGACGTGAATGAGGTCCAGTCCGAGCGAGCCGTGTGTCTCGCGCGAGAAGTCCCCGGCGAGGCCTCTGCCGTTGTCGGCGATGATGAGCCTGAACACATCGCCATCCCGGTAGAAGGTGACGCTGATCTCGCCCTCGTCGCGCCCTTCGAAAGCGTGCTTGTAGGAGTTGGTCAGTATCTCGTTGATGAGCACGCCGCACGGCACCGCGTGGTTGACGTCGAGCATGACGTCCCTGACGTCGAGCACCTCGCGGACGCGCTTCGGAGCGATGACGTAAAGCGCGTGCAGGCGTGAAATCATCTTTTCGATGTACGCCCTGAAATCGATCAGAGCGAGGTTGTCCATCTGGTAGAGCAGCTCGTGTATCTGGGCGATGGCGAAAATTCTGGTCCGCGTCATGGTCAGGGAATCCCGCGCTCGGACGTTTTTCTCCTTTTCCGCCTGCATGCTGAGGAGCGACACAATGATGTTGAGGTTGTTCTTGACGCGGTGGTGGATCTCCTTGAGGAGCACCTCCTTCTCACCCAGCGATTTCCTGAGGGTGTCCTCCACGCTCCTGCGCCCTGTGATGTCGCGCCCCACCACGATGAGCCCGCGCCTCCTCCCGTCGCGGTAGAACATGGGGACCTTGATGATGTCAAAAGTCATGACGCCGCCGCCGGGCAGCATCATTTCCTCGTCGCTTCTCACGGGAGCGCGCGCGGCCCATGCAACCTCATCCGATTCCACGCAGTTGAGAAAGGCCTCCCTGAACAGCGGGCTCACTTCGGCAAGCTCCGCGTCGGTTTTGCCGCGGTAATCGACTCCCCGCAGGCCGAAGAAATCGATGTCGTAGTCGTTAGCCTCCAGCCAGTGGCCCTCCCCGTCCTTCAGGCACACGATATCGGGCATGGCGTTTATCAGCGTCCGGAGCCTGTCTTCGCTCTCCCGCAGCGCCTCCTCCGCCCGCCTCCTGTCGGAGATGTCCTCCACAATCCCGTCGATCCAGATCGGGCGCCCGCCCTCGTCGAATTTCAGTGTCGCGGTGATGGACGCCCATATAATGGAGCCGTCCAGCTTCTTCATCCTCACTTCGAAATTACGAACGCTGCCGGTGCTCACAAGACGGTCCAGCACCGTTTTGCGGTCATTCGGGTCATAGTAGAAATCCGCCACCGACAGGCGCTCAAGCTGCTCAATCGATTCGTAGCCGAAGATCCTGGCCATCGCCCGGCTCAGGTGCAGAAAATTCCCCTTTGTGTCAGCAGATGTCCTGAACACGCCGATGTCGATGTTCTCGACGAGCGTGCGGTACTTCTGTTCGCTCTCGCGGAGAGACAGTTCAGCCTCTTTCTGGGGCGTGATGTCCTCCAGCGTCTCTATGGCGCCGATTAGCTCGCCGGCCTCGTTTTTAATCATCGCTGCGGTAAACCTGAGCCAGCGCCCCTCCCCGACAAGCCTGGAAATAAAATCAATCCCTTCGTATGCGCCGGGGATGAGATCGGATTTTCTGCACTTGTCACGGTACCATTCCGTAATGCGGGACTCAGCCCCGTCGACGAGGAGGTCGGCCAGGCAGGGCCTTTCACTGTCGTAGAACGCGCGCCACTGCTGGTTGGTGCGCAACACCTCTTCCGCGGAAATGCCGCTTATTTCCTCCAGCGCCCTGTTCCAGTACTGCAATCTGTGCTGCGAATCGATCACGAATATCGGGATCGGAAATCCCTGGATAACGCTGTTCAGGAAGAGCTCGCTTTCCCGCAGAGCTGTCTCGATACTGCGTTTTTCGGAAGCCTCGATACAGGCTGACACGTACATCGCCAGCGTAACGGCGAGCTGTTCCTCCTCGGGAAACCACCGGCGATGCGACCCCGTCTGCTCGAAGCTCAATACTCCCGCCAGCTTTCCCCTGACCCACACCGGCGCGTCAAGCAGCGACCGGATGTCGCCCGAGCGAAAATATTCCTCGGGGATGTCCCGCGTGCGCTCGTCCGTGAACACGTCCCCGGCGGCAATCACCCGGCCCTGCGCGTGGTTTTCCATGTATTTCTGGAGCCGGGACGAAGTGATCATGTCCCCACTGCAATGATTGTTCAGAACCGAATCGTACAGGTCATGGCAATTGAGGCTCTGCATGTCATCACTGTACAGCCACACGCTCACCCTGCGCGTCTCCATCAGCCTCGCGCCGAGCTCGGTGAGATAGCTGATGCCCTGCATGGGGTCGCCGTCCAGCCAGAAGTGCTGCTCCATCAGCCCGGGCAGTACCGCGGAGTAGCGGAGAAGCCGTTCGTCCCTCGCCTTCCTGTCGGTGATGTCCCTCGCGATCCCCACGAAGCCGAGGATGCTCCCCCCGGAATCGAGTATGGGCGAGCCGTTGGTGGTATGCCATCGCCAGGTCCCGTCGGCGTGCATCACACGGTACTCCACGCCTCCCATCTTCTGCCTGGTTTCCAGTACGCGCGACAGAAACTCTTCGCACGTGGCTATGTCGTCAGGGTGGACGAACATTTGAAACGGATGGTGCTCCACCTCCTCAACGGCGTGCCCCAGAAGAAACGTCCATCCCGGCGACACGAAGGTGAACACTCCTTTTCGGTCGAGAGTGTAGATGATATCGCCGCTGTTTTCGATGATGAGCCGCCGGCGCTGCTCGCTTTCGCGAAGCTCAAGGTTCAGCTTTTCAAGCTCGGCGGTTTTCATCTCGAGCTGCTTTTCGAGCTCGCGCCTGTTGAGCGCCGCGTCGATGTTAGAGTACAGCTCGCGCGGATTGACCGGCTTCAGGATGTACCCGTAAGGCGCGGTGCTGCGCGCCGCCTTCACGGTCATCTCATCGGCGTGCGCCGTGAGGTATATGACGGGGACGCCGAAACGCTCCCTGATGATTGAAGCCGTCTCAATGCCGTCGACGGGCCCCTCGATGATGATGTCCATGAGGATCAAATCGGGGCTGGCGCTGCGCGCCATCTCAACCGCATCGCCTGACGCATGGGTTATCCCCGCCACTTCAAATCCCATCTCCACAAGCAGCGCGGCGATGTCCATGGCGATGATCGCGTCGTCCTCCACGATCATGATTTTCATTTTACGGGTATCCACCGGCACCTGTTTCCGCTCCCTGAATCCAGCCTCGCTGGAGTGTAATGCACGCGGGATATTTGGTCAATACCATTTAATAAAATATTAGAAATCACCCTTCATCCGGAGGCGGAGGTTTAATTGTTGACAATAATCAAATCACCATCTACTAAATATACAATAGCCCCGCGAAGAAACCGGCATGGAAAGAAACAATATCGACAGCAGGCTGAAAGCCATACGCAAAAACGCCGCCATCGACAGCCCCGTGCTCAGGCATTTCGTGAAACAGCACCCCCTGAGCGACGTGGACGTTTCCGTGCTTGCGGAGCTGCTCACCCTCACCAACAACATGACCACCGAGATCAAGACCACCTACACCGCAATTTCCGCGTCTGTCGGGCAGCCCACGCGCAGCGTGTACGAGAGCCTTGACGCGCTGCACCGCTGCCGCATCATTGAGTACAAACCCGAACACGAGTACGTGCGGATCGGCTTCAGGGAGCTGAGCGAGCCCATCGAAGAGATATCCCTCGCCCACAGGAACGCAGAAAAGATCCGGCATATTCTCGACGATCTGAAGGCCATTAAAGGCCGTGATGTGGTGCTGAAAAACGACCTCTTCGACCTCATCTACCCGCTGGTCGGAAAAATCGTCCAGAAGAAGGTTGCAGAAGCGTTCCGCTCACTGGTCAATTATATCAACGACCGTCTTGATTCCACCCTGAGCGTGAAGATATGGTCATACCGCATCAAGTCGTGGAAAAGCGGCATTCCCCTCGCTGAAATCATTCTGCGCGCGTCCCTTCCGTTCGTCGTCGAAGAGCTGCTTTTGATTGACAGGAAAACCGGCATCCTGCTGGCCAGCGCCTCGGGCTCCCGGACAGCCCCGGTCGACAGGGACCTCGTGAGCGGCATGCTCTCCGCCATCAACGACTTCATCGTCACCTCGTTCAGCAGGGCCGGCGGCGACTCCTGCGTCAACAGCATCCAGTACGGCAGCTTTACCATCTTCGTGGAGGAGGGCCGCTACTGCTACGCGGCGATCGTGGTGGACGGATCGCCCGACATGCAGTTTCATGAAGACGCCTCCGCCCTCCTGGACACCGTTCACGCCAGGTTCCGCACACAGCTCAGGTCGTTCAGCGGCGACGTGTCGGAAGTCAGCGCGGCGGGTGAATTTCTCGAAGAGTTCATCAGGCGCAAGAACACCCCGCCGCCCGCGCCCGCGGAAAAGTCCTACTTCAAGGTCAAGGCGCTCGCCGCGTCGCTCGCCGTGCTTCTGACGGCGATTACAGGCTGGTGGATATTCTCGGAAATCGGCGATTACAGGCTGGAGCGGCGAGTCATGGCCCGCATTGCATCCCTGATGCCGCGCAACACCATCGACATCGACATTGACGCCGACGGCGGCGAGATCACGGTCAGCGGCTACGTGAACTCGTTTGAGAACGCGGAAAGGCTTACAGGGGAAATCAGGTCGATTAAAGAGGTAAAATCCGTCAGGAACCGGGCGCTTGTGGTGAATTTTTCAAAGGTGCGCGAGTACGAGCAGTCGATCGAGGAGATACGCCGGCAGATGGTGATGGTGCAGCTTGAGCAGGTGCGCACCGAGCTCGAGAAGAACATCATCCAGTTCCCGGTAAACGTGAGCGTGCTCGCAAATCCGCAGCGATTCCAGCTTCAGAGAGCCTATGAAATTCTGAAACAGTACCCGGATATTCACATTGACATTGTCGCCTTTGCCGACAAAACTGGCGGCGTTGAGATCAACAGGGACCTCGCGCAGAAGAGGATGGAGTCGATCCGCTCGTATCTCGTCTCCATCGGCATGAGCGATGAGAGGATGAAAGTGCACGATTTTGATCCGGAGGTGATTCGCTCGAATCCGAGGTTTTCCAATTACCGGGACAAGCGGGGGATTATGCTGTTCGCCCGGCTTTCCGACAGGTAGGTGCGGTTATGGCGGGAGATTTCAAGTTCAAGCTGGTAATGATCGGCGACTTCGCCGTCGGCAAAACGAGCCTGGTGAAAAGGTATGTGTACGATATTTTCGACGACACGTACCTGACCACCATCGGCGTGAAGGTGCTCCGGAAGGACATTACGGTTTCCCGGGATGGCGGCGATCAGCCGGTAAGCTTTCTCATCTGGGACATCGGCGGCGAGGAGCGCTTCAACTCGGTGTCCCAGCAGTACCTCAAGGGCGCGAGCGCGGCGCTGATTGTGGCGGACATGACCAGGCAGAACACCATCGACAACATCGCCAACCACTACGACATGTTCAGGCAGCACAATCCGGGTTCCATTGCGGCGATCGCCCTCAACAAGATCGACCTGATTTCACAGGACGGTCCCGAGCAGGACGCCATCGACACCATACGCAGGACATGCGGGAACAACGGCATCGTCGACATTCTCGCCACCAGCGCCAAGCACGGCACTAACGTCGACGCCATGTTCGGCATACTTGCCGGAAAGCTGCTTGCCTCACGCAGTCCATGAGAGGGCGTTCATGACCCTTCCGGCTGCACATCGTTGCCGCGGAAAATCCGGCGAGGCTGCCTGATGGACATCGATCTCGCACGGGTGCTCTTCGCGAACTTCGGCCTCTACTACGCCACTTTCGACAGTGACGATGACATGGTTTCGATCGACGGCAAGCTTCTGTCTTTTTTCCGGCAGGAATCATCCCCCGGCCGTTTGAACCTTTACGACCTGCTGCCCGAGCTCATCGGCATGGAAGATGTAATCAGCCAGGCGAAATCCGGCGCTCTTTCGGCCTACACCCTCTACGAACTCATGCGCTCCCCCGGCGACGATATTTATTTCAACATACACATATTCCCGAACAGCGGCAACGGCGCGCTCCTGCTTGTAATCGTCGAGGACATCACCAGGCAGTGCGTATTCAGACAGTCGATGCAGCAGACCAGAAACGAGGTCATTCTCCTCAAGCAGGCGCTCACCATTAAAAATACTGCGCTTGAATCCGCCAACAACGAGCTCGTTGTGGCGGAAAAGGAGCTCAGGACGCTCAACCGCGATCTCGAGGCGATGGTTTCGAAGCGGACCATCGAGCTTGAGCACAGCGTCCAGCTGTCGCGCAGGCTGCTGGAGCAGACGGTCAACGCCCTTGCATACGCGCTGGAAAAACGCGATCCCTACACCGCAGGCCACCAGAGGAGTGTCGCACTGCTCGCCTGCGCCATCGCGAGGGAGCTCGACATGAGCGAAAAAGACATCGAGGGCATCAACTACGCGGGCAGCCTTCATGACATAGGCAAGATTTACGTACCGAGCGACTTCCTGACGAAGCCCACCCTTCTCACCGAAGAGGAAGTCGGAGTCATCAGGACCCACCCGAAAATCGGATTTGAAATTTTACGCGACATCGAGTTTCCCTGGCCAATCGCCGCAATGGTGCTCCAGCACCACGAGCGTCTTGACGGATCGGGATACCCGTACGGGCTTGAGGGCGATGAGATACACTTCGAGTCAAGGATTCTCGCCGTCGCTGACGTGGTGGAGGCGATGGGCACCAACCGCCCCTACCGCATCTCGCCGGGACTCGACAGGGCGATCGAGGAAATTACGAAAAACTCTGAAAAGCTCTACGACAAAGACGTTGTTGCGGCCTGCATCCGGCTGATCACAAAAAAGGGTTTCACGCTTGGATAGATCAGGCTCCAAAACGGGATCGGGCGTCCTTGCGCTGAAGCCCGATGCAGTGTGGAAGGTCGTCTACAGCGATGATGGTGCGTGGCGCGCCGGAATATACCGACCCGCCGCATCGCGCGCCGGTGAAATCACGGAGCTTGAAAAACATTCTCACCCGGAGCTCTTCGTCTGCATGGAAGGGCCGGCGGGCCTTGTGATCGACGACGGGGACGGGGAAAGAGAGATTGTGCTCTCACCGGGCGAATCTTTATCTGTCAGCGGTTACCACAACGGTTTTCGCGCAAGCGAACACGGTTTCTTTCTCGTGATTGAACGGACCGATTTCACCACGGAGTACATCGACCGCCTGACGAAATTTTATCTTCGAAGCGTGCGGGTATCGTCCTCCGAAAATAAAAATTAATTATTCATCATTCCCCGGCTGAAACAAGAAAAGACTTGCATACAATGAAGTGTTATGATGTAATGCATTAATTGAAATGCGCCTGTTTTCAGCATGTCTGACTTATTTGGCACAACGCGCATTTGCGGCGTTGATGCGGATGAGAGCGCATTCGACTTCGTCAACCAAGGAGAACTGCAATGCCTGTTACAAAGAAAGCCCCGGCAAAAAAAGCGGCAAAAGCGAAGGCCGCTCCGAAGAAGAAAGCCCCGGCAAAGAAAAAAGCCGCTCCGAAAAAGAAAGCAGCCGCCAAGAAAAAAGCCCCGGCGAAAAAGAAAGCCATCTAAACCGCGGCGTTCGAAAAACGGAAGTCACAGGATGCAGAGCGCAATGAAGAGCATCGCGCTCTGCGCCGCGACGGAAAAGTGACAACCGGACAGCGGGGGTAGGCAGCCAGCGCGGCACGCGCGTTTCCGTGTGTCGCGTTGCGCATGTCTCTCATGCCCGTCGCGCACAACGCTCTCCTTTTCCGGAACACAGGCGTCTGAGATACAATCCCGTGTGGCTGCGGTTGCATGCCATTACCGTGTCAGGTGTTCCCTCGGCGACAACAAATCCTCCCGAATCACCGCCTCCGGGACCAAGATCGATGATCCAGTCAGCCTGCAGGATGACGTCGGGATTGTGCTCGACAATGATGACGGTATTGCCGTTGTCAGCGAGACCATGGACAATCTTCATGATGCGTTCGACATCCGCGGGATGCAATCCCCTGGTAGGCTCGTCCATGACATACACATTGCCGCTTTTGTGGAGCTCCGACGCAAGCTTGAGCCTCTGCGACTCACCTCCCGACAGTGTTGACAGGGGCTGCCCGAGCTCCAGGTACTCCAGTCCCACCTCGCGAAGCATTGCAAGCCTGCGGGCGATGGGACTTCCCCCGTAAAACGAAAG
>CAZPZJ010000003.1:36669-42322 GCA_964591055.1 uncultured Leptospiraceae bacterium | reverse complement strand
TCCACCGGCGTGAGAAGGCCCTTCAGCACTTCACCGCAGCGGCACCCGGCGTGCTCGCGGGCGGGCGGCACGTCGACAGGAAATCGCTCGAACGCGTTGAATTCTGCGTAATCGGGCGCAGGCGCGAAGCCGCTCTCGGGAATGAGACCGATGCCGCGCCAGTGAGAATCCGCTCGCACGAAAACCCGGTCGAGGATGTCCAGCGCCATCGGGTTTCCTTCCTCCTTCACCGCCCGCGCGTACTCGTTGATCATCCCGGTTTTCCCCCTGGCGATCATTTCAACAAGGGCGAGCGTCCCCGCCACAAGATCGTGTCCCGCGAAACCCGCGATCACGCAGGGCACCCGGTATCGGTCCGCGATAAATCGCCATCCACCCGCGCCGATGATGACACTGACATGTCCCGGCAGGATGAAACCGTCAATCTTCGCCTCGCCGGAATCGAGCAGCGCGGCGACTGCGGGCGGTGTGAGCTTGTTGCCGGGGCACACCGAGTAGTTGCGCAGGTTGCGTTTTCGCGCTTCAAGAATTGTGATCGCCTCGCCCGGCGCGGTGGTCTCGAACCCGACGCTGAGAAAGATAATTTCGCGGTCGGGGTTCTTCCCGGCGATGTCAAGCGCCTCCATGGGCGAATACAGCACCACGACATCGAGCCCCACAGCCTTTTCGCTTTTCAGCGAGCTCCGGGACGACGGCACGTTGATCATGTCGCCGAACGTAGCGATGATGGGGCGGTATTTTCTTCCAATTTCTATAACGCGATCGAGGTATTCGTTGGGCGTGACGCACACGGGGCATCCGGGGCCGCTCACGAGGCTCAACCCTTCCGGGAAGAGACTTTTTACGCCGCTCCTGAAAAACTCCGTGGTGTGCGTGCCGCACACCTCCATGATGCGCACGTCGCGGTTCAGGTCGTACGCGCGCAGCTTTTCCACGTGTTGTTTCAGCGCATCCTGTTTCATGTTGTCAGATGTTCCCTCGCTACGGCGATCTGGCCCGCGGCCAGGCACCCGTCATTCACCGGGACCTGCTCCGGAACGCACACGGTGAATCCCCCTGCGACGAGCCGTTCCCTGAGAAGACGAAGCAGCAGCCTGTTCTGGAACGCTCCCCCGGAGAGCACCACTGTGCGTATTCCATGTTCAGCGGCGATGATTTCAACTACTTTTTCAGTGGAAGCCGCAATCGACAGGTGAAACAGCCATGCGATCCTCTCAACCGGGAGGCCCCTCTTCATCAGATCGATGACGTACTCCACCAGCGATTCCGTGGACAGCACCATGCGGTTTCGGCGTTCGATCGGGACGACAAACGCCAGCGCCGATTGATCGATTCCCCTTGCGGCCGCCGTTTCCAGAAGCTGCGCCGCCTCCGCTTCGGTGCTGATGGTGCGCGAGATCCCCAGCATCGCCGCAATTCCGTCGAAAATGCGCCCGATGCTGCACGTCTCCGGAGAGTTGATCCCCTTCCGCATCATTTCAATGAGCATAGGAGCGCCCGGGGCCCCCGCAAAGAGCGGAATTGACTCTCCGAAGCGCCGGTACAGCATCGACACCGCGATCTTCCAGACGTCGTGAATCGCGCTCTCTCCGCCGGGAAGCTGGAAGTATGAAAAATGGGCGGCCCGCACGAATGAGCGCCTGTCGGCCACCAGAAACTCGCTGCCCCACAGCGTACCGTCGGTCCCGAATCCGGTTCCGTCGAAGGCGAGGCCGATCACGCTGTCGCGCACACCCTTCTCGTCCATGACCGAGGCGATGTGCGCATGGTGGTGCTGGACATCGACCCTCCGAAGCCCCGACGCCTGGAACTCGTCGGCGATCGAGGTGGTGAAGTATCCGGGGTGGAGATCGGCCGCCACGGCTTCGGGATTGAAATCGTAGATCTTCCTGAACATGTCAACGGTCCGCCTGAAAAGCCTGTTTCCGGACGGCGTCGAGATGTCCCCGAGATGCTGGCTCATTATCACAGTGCCTCCGCGCGAGAGCGCGAAACAGTTCTTCATGTCGCCGCCCAGAGCGAGCGTCTGCAGGGCGCCATGTTCGCGCATGAACGGTACGGGCACGTAGCCCCGCGAACGGCGGATGAAGTACGGAGTGCCCCCCTCGACAAACAGGACGCTGTCGTCAGTGTGGGACGCGATCGCGCGGTTGTAGGAGATGACGTAATCGACAAAAGGGCCGAGCTTCAGGATCGCCTCATCGTCGCGGAACACGATCGGCTCTTCGGAAACATTGCCGCTCGTCATAACGAGCACCATGTCGGGCGCGGCATCGAAAAGCTGGAACTGGAAAGGCATGTACGGCAGCATGATCCCGTGGTATTCCATCGAAGGCGCAACGAGTGCGCTCACACATCGCTTCTTTTCCCGGAGGATGACGATCGGCCGCTCCTTTGAAAGCAACAGCTCCTTTTCCCTTTCAGACACTTCGAGAAAGCTTTCTATCACGCCGAGGCTCCCCGCCATCAGCGCGAAAGGCTTGAATGGGCGGCGCTTCCGCTCGCGAAGCGTGTGAAGGGCGTCATCGCGCATCGCATCCGCCGCGAGCAGATAGCCCCCCACTCCCTTGATTGCGAAAATATCGCCCTCGAGGAGATGCGATACGGTGAAGCGCACGATTTCGTCCGTGTCTTCGGTAATGACTGCTCCACGGGAATCGCGCAGGGTGAGCCGCGGGCCGCATACGGGACAGGCGACCGGCTGCGTGTGAAAGCGCCGGTTTGCAGGGTCTTCATATTCACGCCGGCACTCGTCGCACATTTCAAAGGTCGCCATCGTGGTGTAATCCCTGTCATAGGGAATATCCTCGACGATGCTGAATCTCGGCCCGCAGTTGGTGCAGGTGATAAACGGATAGCCATACCGCCGGTCATCCGGCGTGCCGAGCTCCCTGCGGCAGTCCTCACAGACCATCGTGTCAGGCGGGATGAACGTCGACCTTGATTCGAGCACTTTGCTCTTTTCAATGGCAAAATCTTCAAAGTCGCACATCTCGCCATCGACGATCTCCACGTCTTGTATAACGGCAAGGGGCGGCGGATTGGAGCGTATTTCCTCCACAAAGCGCTCGATATCGCCGGAATACCCCTCGGCGTGTATCTGCACTCCCCAGGTATCGTTCCACACCCTTCCATGTATGCGATAATCCCGCGCGATGCGGAAGATAAACGGCCTGAAGCCGACTCCCTGCACGATGCCCCTTACCCGTATTTCAGATGCCCGTTTCATCACACCCATTATCCCACGGCGCATTCATACATCAATCAACGTGTCACAGAATCAATCATTTTTCTTCAGAATTTCCGCTCCATGTTGTATTGAAACACTGATATATTAAGTACAACTAAAAATATCTTGACAATAATGTAAATATGCAATAATTGCCCTTAATCTGCATTTCACTATAATATTTTATATTGAATATCAATATGGAACCAATAACGATTGTATATCTGTTAGTGCTGTTCCCGCTCTGTTCCGCGTTTCTCCTGCCGCTCTCCGGAAAAAGCGCCGCAGGCATCCTGATCCGCAACCTGCTCTCCCTGACGGCGGCAATCGTGCCGTTTGTATGCTCTCTGGCGCTGGTGTCACCGATACTGTCGGGCGGAGCAGTCACCGCGTCCTTTACACTGCCTTTCAACACAGGAGCACTTTTCACGGCAGATGCGCTCTCGATATTCATGGCGGCCGTCTCTTCATTCATCAGCTCCCTCATCATACTTTTTTCCTTTGACTATATCAGCCATTACGACAACCAGAACGAATACTACTTCATGGTGGTGCTCTTCCTCGGCTCCATGATGGGACTCGCGCTGTCAGCCAACCTCATCATCATGTACGTGTTCTGGGAGCTGACCGCCATCACCAGCTGGAGGCTCATCGGCTTCTTCAGGGAAAAGGATTACGTCCGCAGGGCAGACAAGGCGTTCCTCGTCACGGTGTTCGGGGCGCTTGCCATGCTCCTCGGCTTCATCATGCTCTATCAGCAGGCAGGAAGCTTCGACCTGGCTGCGATCAGGGAATCCTTCCGCGCCGGCACTGCTTCGCACGTCGCCGTCGCGCTCATCATGGCGGGCATTCTGGCCAAATCGGCGACTCTTCCATTTCACACCTGGCTTCCCGACGCCGGGGTGGCCCCATCCCCCGTGACCGCCCTGCTGCACGCCGCTGTTCTCGTAAAAATCGGTGTGTACGTGTTCGCAAGGCTGTTTGTCGCAACCATTCCCATGCCTGCGGTCTGGAGCACGATCGTCCCCGTTATTGCCGCGGTCAGCGCGCTGGTCTCGGCGGGCGCGGCCCTCAGGGAAACCGACCTGAAGAGGATTGTCGCGTATTCCACCATCAGCCAGATCGCCTTCATTTTCCTCGGCCTTTCAACCGGCACCATGATCGGCGTTGCGGGAGGGCTGATGTACATCCTGATGCACGGCATCGCCAAGGCCGGCCTTTTCCTCTGCGCCGGCATCATCGAGCAGAACACGCATACCAAGGACATCACCAGGATGGGCGGCCTGATGAAGACAATGCCGTTCACTGCGGTTTCCTTTCTGCTGTGCGCGTTTTCGGTGATGGGGATTCCGCCCTTCGGGGGTTTTTTCAGCAAGTACATGGTGATTGCGGGCGCGGTCAACGCGAAACAGATCGCCATTTCATTTGTGTTCATTGCGGGCGCTTTTTTAACAATACTCTACCTGTTCCGCGCCTTCAACATGATATTCCTGAAACCGGCCGTCGGGGAGCCCGCACGCGAATCTTCCCCGCTCATGGTGTTCACCGTCACGGTGCTCGGAGCCCTTTCGCTGGGAGGATTCCTCATCGCGGCCTGCACCGGCCGTTACATTGAGCTCACCGCACATTTAATGCTCGGAGGAATACGATGAGAGCCTCCCTGTTGGCTGCAATTATCATCCTGCCGTTTATTTCCGGCGCCCTGATCCTCGCTCTGGGAGAGCGTCACCGTGTCATCAATCAACTTCTCGCGCTGGGAACGTCCGTGGCCGCACTTGTCCTCTCCTGCGCCCTCGCCGGAAGAGAAATGACGCTTGCGCTGCCATACTTCGGGTTTGACTGGGACATGTCCTTCCGCCTGTACCACTTCAGCTCGTTCATAATAATCGCGTCGTGCGCCTTTGCGGCCCTCATCGCCCTGTATTCCACCGTATTCATGAAAGGCCGTGAGCGCTCGGGGCAGTTTTTCGGCTATTTCACGCTGACGCTCGGCCTGGTCAACGGCGCGGTGCTCGCCGACCACCTGATACTGCTTCTGTTCTTCTGGGAGGGGCTGCTGGTCACCCTGTTCGCCATGATCGCCATCGGCAATCCGGACGGATACAGGGCCGCCACCAAGGCCTTCATCATCGTCGGCCTCTCCGACCTGTGCATGATGATCGGAATCGCGCTTACGTCAATGCTCGCGCACACGATGGTCATATCCGATGTTTCGCTGCCGTCAACAGGGCTGGGCTCCGTAGCGTTCATCTGCCTGGCTATCGGGGCCGCCTCCAAGGCGGGATCCATGCCGTTTCACAGCTGGATTCCCGACGCGGCGGTCAACGCGCACCTGCCGTTCATGGCTATCCTCCCCGCCGCGCTGGAAAAACTGCTTGGCATCTATTTCCTGGCCCGCATCGCGCTCGACATGTTCGCGCTCAC
>CAZPZJ010000003.1:35489-36569 GCA_964591055.1 uncultured Leptospiraceae bacterium | reverse complement strand
CTGGGAGGTCTTCGCGCCTCGATGCCGGTGACATTTGCATGCTTCGCGGTCGCCGCCGCCTCGATCTCCGGCGTGCCGCCGTTCAACGGCTTTTTCTCGAAGGAGCTGGTATACGACGCGGCGCTTCAGCGTGGTGTCGCATTCTACGCCGTAGCGCTTCTGGGTTCAGTGCTCACTGCGGCATCGTTTCTCAAGCTCGGTCACGCCGCGTTTTTCGGCCCGCGCCCGGAAAAGCTTTCCGGCGTCAGGGAGGCCCCGTGGCAGATGCTCGCGCCGATGGTTGTCATCGCGGCGCTGTGCGTGCTCTTCGGCGTGTATAACTACCTTCCGCTTGAGCGCTTCATCCAACCGATCGCCGGAGCGCGGATACTGGCGGGCAGATCGTTCAGCGGGTATCATGTCAACATGGTCCTCTTCCTCGCGACGATCGCGGCGCTTGCTCTCGCAGTGATCAACCACCTCTACGGCGTGAAAAAGGGCGGCAGCGGCCTCAAGGCCTCCGATCACATTCACTACGCACCGGGATTTTCCTGGGCCTACAGCCAGGCGGAAGCGCGCCGCCTCGATCCGTACACATGGGGCCTTTATCTCAACAGATTCTTCGCCCGGTTCGCGATGGCTGCCGATCAATGCGTCGACTGGCTCTATGAGCGGGCTGCCGTTTCAATCTCAATGCGATCAGGCGGGATGCTCAGTGCGCTGCAAAACGGCAATTACTCATATTATCTGCTCTGGTCCCTGATTGGAATCACGGCGGTTGTCGTGTATGCCCTAATATAAACGGAGCTTGCGTTATGGTTCATCTCCTGATAATACTGCCGCTGGTGCTTCTTTTCGTCGTCAATCTCCCATTTGTTCGCCCTTTAAGGAGAACGGCGCTCGCCTTTGTGTCGGCGTTCACAGCGTTTCAGATGCTTGCAAGCATCCGCACTCCAGGATCACTGCTCGACATGGAAATCCCCGTGCTGAGCTCGGTATTCGCGTTCACCACCGCCGTCGATGCCCTGACCATGCTGCTGCTCTTTCTTATCGCGCTTGTGTCCATGTGCGTGATTTTCCTCACCGAAGCGCTGGTGAAAA
>CAZPZJ010000003.1:20418-35389 GCA_964591055.1 uncultured Leptospiraceae bacterium | reverse complement strand
GTCAGGAGCGCAATCGAGCTCTCACCCGATTCATTTATGGTGAAATCCGCGGTGATTTTTTTCATCGCCGGCCTTCTGGTCAAGGGCGGCTTCTTCCCCTTTCACTGGTGGCTTCCAGATGCGTACTCGTCCGCTCCGTCTCCGGTCTCGGTGCTGCTCGCTGGCATCATCACGAAGGTCTCCGGCATCTACGCGCTGCTCAGGCTTGTGGGCTCGGTGTTCGGCTTCACGCCCAGAGTGAGCGCCATCCTGATGGCCGCTGGCCTTTTGTCGATTGTCGCGGGAGCCCTGATCGCAATGACGCAGAAGGACATGAAGCGCATGTTCGCGTACTCAAGCATCAGCCAAATGGGCTACATCATTGCCGGCTTCGCCGCTGCAACCCCGCTCGCGGTGGCAGGCGCTGTGTTTCATCTGTTCAACCACGCGACCTTTAAAACCCTGCTCTTCGTCAACGCCGCGGCGGTTGAATCTGAAACCGGAAGTCGCGATATGACCGCGATGGGAGGACTTGCATCCAAAATGCCGGTTACAGGGGCGACTTCGGTGATAGGGCTTCTCTCCGCGGCCGGCATTCCGCCGCTGGCGGGATTCTGGAGCAAGCTTTTGATCATCATCGGGCTCTGGCAGGCGGGATTTCGAGCCGTGGCGGCGATCGCACTTTTAGCGGGAATCCTGACCATGGCGTACCTGCTCATCATGCAGAGGCTTGTCTTTTTCGGGAAACTCAGGGATGGGTTGGAATCGATCAGGGAAGCCCACTGGAAAGTCGTGGTTCCCGAAATCATTCTCGCTACAATAACAATCGGTGCGGGTCTCTTTTTCCCGCTGGTATACCGGACGGTGTTTGAGCCGATAGGCCGGATATTCATGTAAATCGAATCAAAGGTGCCGACAGATGGTTCTCAACATCATTCTACTTGCCCTTTTCGCCATCGCCGCGTTCTGGACCGCGATGACCGGCCGTATTCTCAGATCGGCTATCGGACTGGCGCTGGTGAGCGTCATTCTCTCGATACTTCTTTTCAGACTGAACTCCCCTCTCGCGGCGATCTTTGAACTTTCGGTATGCGCTGGTCTGGTGTCGGTGCTGTTCATCAGCATGATCAGCCTTACAGAAGCTCGATCTGACCAGCCCGGAAAATCCGGTCTGAAAGGACGGCTTATCCGCTTCGCTTTTCTCGCCGCCCTCGTGCTTGCCGTGGGGGCGTCAATCAATTATATTGTAATTCCGGACGGCGCACTCATGACCAAAGCCGGCTTCGCCCCGGCCGATCCAAGGATCGTTTTCTGGAAGGAAAGGCACCTTGACATCATAGGCCAGATCACCCTGCTGCTCGCGGGGGCCATGGGCGTACTGATCCTTTTTCGCGAGGTGAAAGACAAGAAATGACACCCGCCATGATACTGATCTTCAAATCGTTCGGCATCGCCGTGGCGATGGTGCTCGTCATCAGCGTGTACGCGCTCATCACCACGGACAATCTGATCAGGGCGCTCATTGCGCTCGGAATTATGACCAAAGCGGTGACGCTCCTGATCATTCTCGCCGGATACGTGAGCGGCAACACGTCGCTCGCGCAGGTGTACGTGATAAGCATCATCATCGTCGAGGTGGTCCTCGCCGTGGTCGCCGGCGGGATCATCATCTCCATTCACCGGAAGCACGGAACGACCGACATTTCGATTCTTCGCAACCTGAAGGGGTAATTTATGGACTCCGCCCAGCTTTTATCAACACCGGCAGCGATCTTCCTCATCATCTTCGCCGCCACGGCCCTTTTGTCATTCCTGTTCGCCTTCCTGGCCTACAGACGGGACAATCGGCCCGGGACGCTCTTTAAATCGTACAGCTGCGGCGAGGAAGTGGAGGACCGCCAGCTTCAGCCTGATTACCGTCAGTTTTTTCATTTTGCGTTTTACTTCACCATCCTTCATGTGGTGGCGCTTTTCGTCTCCACGTTTCCCGTGGGAATATCCATTGCGCTTCCGATCGCGGCCGTGTACATACTCGGCGCGTTCGTCGGCCTGTACATACTTCTGGAGAACTGAGTCATGGGTATCGTTCAGAAAATCGTCAACTGGTCGAGGATTAAGTCGCCCTGGATCCTCCATTTCAATTCCGGCTCGTGCAACGCCTGCGATATCGAGATCATCGCGGCGCTCACTCCCCGGTACGATATCGAGCGCTTCGGCATCGTGCTCAAGGGAACTCCGCGCCACGCCGACGTGCTGATCTGCACCGGCGCGGTCACGCGCCAGACCGCGGCAAGGCTCAAGCGTATCTACGACCAGATGCCGGAGCCGAAATTCGTCGTCGCAGTCGGCACCTGCGCATGCACGGGCGGCGTCTTCAGGGGATGCTACAACGTCATGGACGGGATCGATTCCGTGATACCGGTATCCGCCTACATTCCCGGATGCCCCGTCAATCCGCACACGATCATCGATGGCGTCGTGAAACTCTTATCGAGCCTTAAATAACCAGCGCACAATGGGCAAGGCAATGAATGAAGAAGCGATAAAAAATGAACTTTGCGCCAGATTCGATTTTCTGGCGGAAACAACCGTTATTCAGCGCCCCCGCAGGATTTTCTGCGAACTGGCGAATGATAATTTTTCACCAGTTTTCGATTTCTGTGTAAATAATCTGGGATTTTCCATCCTTGCTGCTATAACGGGTAATGATATGGTGGACCGCTTTATGGTCATTTACCATATGTCCAGGGACAGCAGCATCTTTCTGAACCTGAAAGTGATGCTTCCCGCGGACAACCCTGAAATCGGCTCCATCACGGCCACCTTCCCCTGCGCGGAGCTATACGAGCGCGAGCTTGTTGACCTGCTGGGCATTCGTGTCAACGGCCTTCCTGAAGGCAGGAGATATCCCCTTTCGGACGACTGGCCAACCGATCAGCATCCTCTTCGCAAGGACTGGAACCGGCCCGGCACCGAGCCGAAGGCTGAATAGGACTGGAGGCGCACATGTCAGACAAACAGGTACGAATTCCCGTCGGGCCTCAGCACCCGGCATTGAAGGAACCTTCAAGCTTTCTGCTGACGCTCGAAGGCGAGAAAATAACCGCATCGACCGTAAAGGTGGGCTACAACCATCGCGGCATTGAAAAGGCCTGCGAAGAGCGGACGTACATACAGGACCTCTACATACTCGAAAGGGTGTGCGGCATCTGCTCGCAATCACACTCCACCTGCTTTGCGCAGGCGGTCGAGGAGATCGCGGGGATTGAAGTGCCGCCCCGCGCGAAATACATCCGCATGCTGGTTGCGGAGCTTGAGCGCATTCACAGCCACATGCTGTGGTTCGGCGTCGCAGCGCACGAAATCGGGTTTGACACGCTGCTCATGTACTCGTGGAAGGACCGCGAAGCCATTATGGACACGCTGGCCCTCATCAGCGGCAACCGCGTCCACTACGCCATGAACACCATCGGCGGCGTCCGCAGGGACATCACGCCCGAACAGACCGCGCAGATACGAAAGGCGAACGACTTTTTCGAGGATCGTCTCAAGTACTACATCCAGGTCGCAAGCGAGGAGTCAACCGTCATACAGCGGCTTTCCGGTGTCGGCGTTCTCTCCAATGAGGACGCTCTCAGGCTCGGGGCGATCGGACCGACGGGCAGGGCCTCCGGAGTAGACATCGACGTGAGGCGCGACGACCCCTACGCAGCGTACGACCAGGTGAAATTCAAGGTGATAACCGACAACCATAATGACGTCTACGGAAGGACTCTGGTGCGTCTGGGTGAGATGATGGAAGCCTGTTCCATCATCCGCCAGGTGCTCGACAACATGCCCGATGGACCCATCACCGCGAAGGCGCCCCGGCGCATTCCGGCGGGCGAATCGCTGAGCCGATATGAGGCGCCCCGCGGCGAGGATGTGCACTACGTGCGCTCCAACGGCACCGACAAGCCCGACAGGGTCAAGGTGCGCGCTCCCACGCTCGCCAACATCCAGGCCGTCTCGCACATGCTTCAGGACCGCTACCTCGCCGACATGCCCATCGTTGTCGCGGCAATCGACCCGTGTTTTTCCTGTACCGATCGCGCGATCAGGGTGGTCAGGGACGGCGTTTCGGGCAAAAACCTCTCATGGCCCTCGCTTCGCGAGTATTCCATCGACTGGTACAGGAAACGGGGCGTCGATTTTGCGGATCTCAACAGGAAAGTTCACAACATGATGGAGAACAAATAGCATGGGTACGCTGCTCTTTCACATATTCGTTTTCCCCGGGCTCCTGTTCCTGTTCTTCGCCGGTTTTCTGGTCGAGTACATCGACCGCAAGCTTTACGCCCGCTTTCAGAACAGGATCGGCCCTCCTCTCTTTCAGCCATTTGCCGATTTCGTCAAACTCACCGCCAAGGAGGAGGTTGTCCCCGAAGATGCGGATGTTGCAATATTCAAACTGATGCCGCTGGTCGCCTTCACGTCCTGCATCACCGCATTTCTGATCATCCCGATGTGGACAACATCGACGCCGTTTTCATTTTCTGGCGATCTCATCGTAGTGCTCTACCTGCTCACCCTGCCCACACTCTCGTTTTTTCTCGGGGCCTGGTATTCAAAGAGCCTGTATTCCATGGTGGGAGCGGTCCGCTCGATCACCCAGCTTTTCGCCTACGAAATTCCCCTCTTCCTGGGCGTGCTCACCCCGGCGCTTCTTGCGGACTCATGGTCGATGCGCGAAATTACCGAGTTCTACGCGGCGCACCCCTGGTACTGGCTTTTCAACCTGGTCGCGTTCGGCGTATCGTTCATAGCCCTCATGGGAAAGCTCGAAAAAGTTCCGTTCGACATTCCTGAGGCCGAAACCGAGATCGTCGCGGGCAGTTTCACCGAGTACAGCGGGCGCTTGTTCGCATTCATCAGAATGACACTCAATATTGAGCTCATCGCAGGCAGCGCGCTTCTGGCCGCGGTATTTATGCCATGGGGAATGCATCTGCCGCTCTACGCCACAATCCCCCTGTTTTTCGCGAAAATTCTGCTCATCGTCATTCTTGTCGCGCTGATGCGCACTCTCCTCGCCCGTTTCAGAATCGACCAGATGATCACCTTCTGCTGGAAGTATCTCGCCCCGGTGGCGTTCATTCAGATTCTGGCGACACTCGTCATCAAAGGAGCTCTCATGTCATGAAACGACCCGGAAAAATGCTCGGATTGCTGATGAGCTCCGCCATGAAAAAGCCCGTCACCACCACCTACCCGGCCGTAAAAGCCGAGTTGCCTGAAAACTACCGTGGCAAGATTAAATTTTTCCCCGATCGGTGCATCGGCTGCAGGCTGTGCATGCGCGACTGCCCTTCGGAAGCCATTGAAATTGTCAAGGTGGGAGAAAAAAAGTTCGAGGCGCATTTCAACCTCGGCCGCTGCATTTTCTGCGCGCAGTGCGTCGACTCGTGCAACAAGGACGCGCTCGCCATTACCGGCGAGTTTGAACTCGCACAGTTCAGCCGCGACGCGCTGAAAATCACATATCACCATGCAGACGCCCCTGTTGAAAAAGCTCCTGAAGAGCCTTGAAGGGATTGCCAGGCTGGCGCTTGTCGGCATAGGATCAGAGATCAGGGGTGACGACCGTGCAGGATTGCTTGTCAGCGAATCGCTGAAAAGGCGTCTTGCGTCAAAGCACCTACCGTTTCCTGTTCGCGTCATCACCGCCCACACCGCGCCGGAAAACTTCACGGGAGAACTCCGCGACTTCGCCCCTTCCCACGTCATCCTCTTCGACTGCGCTGAAATGGGAGAGAAACCGGGCGTTGTCTCCATCCTTGATCCGCGGGAATTCATCGGCGAGTCCGCGTTCACCCACCGGCTCCCCATGAAAATGTTTCTTGATTATCTTACAAATTCCATCGGCTGCCGCGTGATCGTTGTGGGAATTGAGCCTGTATCTACAGAGCTCTTCGCCCCGGTTTCCGATGCGGTTAAAAAATCAGTGAGAAAAACCGTTGATCTCATCACACGGCGGATAATCAACGATGGTACAGCAGAATAATAATAATTGACATTCCACCCATCCGGTTATTATACTGTATTACAGTGCGGGATTGAACATTCAAGGTCGGCGGGTACAGCATGAAGTCATACAACATGGCGCTGGTAAAGTTCATGGAAAAGAAAGCGCGATGGCTTGAAGAAGAGCTGTCCATCCCGGGCACATGGTATTTTTCCGAGGCCGACCGGGATGACATCATGCAGTGGGACGGCGCCGAGGCCGAGAAAATCTGGAAGAAGATCAGGGACGCCATCCTCAGGCACAACTGCTCCGGCCTCCGCTACGAATTCTGCCCTTTCTGCCACAAGTATGAATACCAGCATATCGAATGCTCAAAAGTCGTTCACAACCCGAGCTGCCTGCTGTGCTCGTACGGAAAAAACCACGGCATCTGCACCGACCCGACTGAAGGCGTGAGCGACTACAGGAACATACTCAAGGCCTTCGAGGACGACCGCATTGATATCCACCGTTTTTTTTCAAACAGCTATTACCGTGAGCTCATCGCGGAGCTGGAAAACCTTGTCGAGAGAAACTACCTTCATCCCATGAACGAGCACCACTACGACTGATCTGCGATGAAATTACAATTCCATTCGATAATGAGATACTTCCTGTTCGCAATTGCCGCGACCACGCTCGCTTTCCTGCTTGCTGAAGCGGGGGGTTCACAGGCCAATCCGGGTGATAACTTCGTAAGCTTGTGCAAAAGCGAGTGTGTCCGCATCCACGGCGAGCGTTCGGCTTCCGTCTGCTCGCATGACAGGATACGGGAATCATACAACATCATGACGACCAACAAGCAAATGTTCCATACCTGCATAACCGAGGAGATAGAGCCCCGGGAACGCTGCATAGAGGCATACAGAAAGGTCGGCGGGGCCCTCCTGCGCGACATGAACGGCGTTTGTCCGTCAACCTACACTCCCATCCACAATTTCATGTTCGGGAAGTGACACCGCCCATACCGCATCACAGCGCGTACTTTCACCTGCTCCGGATGTAAAGCTGCAACAGGCGTCATGGGCGGCAGCCATGAACAGGGCGTTCGAATGGCTGCCTCAGTCAATGCTTACGATGCTACCACTGGAGCCTTGCGTACATGGTAAGTCCGTACACGCTGTCATCGGAATCCAGGTTCCAGATTCCCTCCACACCCAGGTGTACCAGGAATATCTTGAGCTCGGCGCCTCCGAAGATATAGGCAGTGCTCTCGGCCTCGGCGCTGCGGGAATAGACCATTGAGACGTCAGCATTCGCTATTGTGGTCGAAACCCTTCCCGTATTCGAATAACTCACTTCAGTATCGCCAAACGCAAACGCATATCCCAGCCCCGCATGGACGTTCAGGATAAACAGGACGTTCAAGCCCGTCTGCACCTGAACAGGGATCACGCTGTTGGTCGCCTCGAACTCAATTGATTGTTTGTTACTCCAGCCTGCTGCTCCAATCCCACTGATGTTTAAGCTGTCAGTCGAATTCCTTGATAGTTCAAAATCGATATTCTGATACGCGTAGCCCGTTCCGACGGACAGCCCCAGAAACTTGACCAGCAGCAGGTTGATGGGATTCAACACGTGATACCGGACAAAAACTCCTCCCCGGTAACTGCTCCCGCCTATCTCGTATTCTCCGAATTCCCTGCTGAAGCTGCCGCCGCCCTGATGTACGATGACATCGATGTTGGGCAGTCCCATGCCCCAGAGCCCGAGATTGATGCTGGCATAGGCGTTAAAGCCCACGGTTCCCGCAGCAAGAGGAAAATTAACCGTACCATTACCAAGCGGAACATCCCTTGATTCCGATACGCCGCCCGTCCCCCCCGCTGTGAATCCCACCATGAATCCCGGGGTGAGGCCGCTCATAATGGTCGCGTCGCTCCCGGGGTGTCCCTGAAGCGCGCCGATCACATTGGTGCGGGAGAGATTTTCCGCTTCAGGCTTCAGGAATATATCTGCAAGATCATTCCCGAATGTTGATGAATTAAATGCTGAATTAAGTGCTGCAGCAAGTGTTGCATCGTTTCCAGAAGCTGTTGCGGGTGTGACAACAACCTGTGCATTCCCCGTCGTCGCCATTGCTGCTGCAAGAAGCGCCGCGAGTAAAATCAATTGTACCCTGCGAATCATTGTGTGTTCCTCCCTTTTTATTTGAACTGGGTCCCTGCGGAAATGCCATACGTGCCGGATATTGGCGCAAGGGCGAATCGGTCCGCACAGCAGAAATCCGATTCCTGTAAAAGTCAATGGAAAAAGGTTGTTGTGACCAGCCAACATGCAATTCCCGCGTGCGCATGTAATAACGTCTCCATCACGCAGTCATGGGGGCCCTGCAAACAAAACGCGTTCCCGCCGCACGCTCGAACTCAATCCTCCCTTTCAACTGTCCCGCCAGCATCAAAGCCAGCCTGAGTCCAAACCCGGTGGATCGCTCAAGGTCAAAGTCGTCCGGCAACCCGGGCCCGTTATCGAACACTGAAAACTCTATTTCGCCGTTCACATGCCGCAGCTCTATGAGCAGGGTGTTTACCCCGCCTTCCTTGAATGCGTACTTGATGGAGTTGGTAACAAGCTCGTTGAGGATAAGCCCCATCGGGGAAGCGCGCCTGGTGTCAACAGTTATTGTTTCAAAAGTTTTTCTGACATCGATCGTTTTCACAACCGGCATAAAGGCGGTCAGGAGAGATTCCACAATTGTATTGAAATACCGGTCCAGCTGAACAGTTTTTGTGTTGCCTGAAGAATATAAAATCGAGTAGAGATTTGAAAGCGTTTCAATTCTTGACCTGACATTACCAAGCTCCTTTTTCACGACAGGTTCCCCGGACGCGCTGGCCTCAAGGCTTACCATCGATGAAATCATCATCAGCGTGTTCTTGATTCTGTGCTGAAGTTCGCTCAGCAGCGCCTGCTTCTGCTCCAGCGCCAGTTCAAGCTCCCTTTCCGTGCGTTTCATTTCAGTGATATCCCGGATGAACCCCCCGATTACCGTTACGCCCCCGACGGTCACGGGAAACTTTCTTGTCTCGAAAATTTTGTCTCCGACTTCCTCCTCCGTCACAACAATTGAATTCAACTTCAGCGTTGCAAGATCGCTTTTCCGGCAATTGTCGGCGGCGTCAACGGGCATGAGCTCAAAATCCGTGCGCCCGATAACGCTTTCAACGCTCATTCCGAAGTACTCCGCAAGATTGGAATTGATCATCGCATATCTTAATTTTTCATCCTTGAGATACACCATGTCCAGGGAAGCATTGATAAAGGCATGGTATTTCTCATCGCTCGCGAGCTTGTCCTGTTCGGCCTTTTTCTGCCCGGTGATGTCGCGTACGATCGCAAGAGCGTGTTCTTCGTTCATCATCACCAGGCGCGCCTCATAAAAATGCATTCCATCGTTCATCTCAAGCTGGTATTCAACCGTCTGTGATTTCCGGGTTGAAAAGAGATTCCCGATAGCGGCAAGAACCCTGTCGGCGATTTCCGGAATCGTCTCCTGTATTGTCCGGCCGACAAAGACGTCGGGCGCAAGCAGGAGAGATTCCATTGACCCCCGGTAGTCGATAAAAACTCCGTTTGCATTCATGATGAAGAGGAGATCCGGGATCACGTCAAGCAGCGCCCTGTTCCTGTTCTCGCTTTCGCGCAGCGCGTCTTCTATCATTTTGTATTCCGTGACATCGCGGCCGATCGCCTGGAACCTCGTCACGCGACCCGTTTCATCAAAGAAGGCACGGTTTGTCCATTGCTGGACGATGCTTCTCCCGTCTTTCCTGACATATCTCTGTTCATGCGTTTCAATCGGGTTGTCCGGCGTCAGCGCTTTCAGATTCTCGATTATCCGGCGTGGCTCTCCCTCGGGAAGCAAATCGTACACACATCGCCCTGTCATTTCCTGAGGAGTCAATCCATCAATCGCGGCGAGCGATGAGTTCACATACGTTAACGTACCATCCGGGAGGAATGTTGAAATAAATGCGGGGATGTCCTCAGCAAGGTTCCTGTAATGCTCTTCGCTCTCCTTCAGCTTTTCAAGAAGCGTATCACGCTCGGACAGCGTCCTGGCGAGCTTGATGTTGCTGAAGCTCAACATTGACAGAAGCTCCGCGAGCTTGCTGTAGAATGTCATGACTGTATTTACTTTTTCCCTGCTCCACTTCGGCACCCGGTCAAGAGCGGCAAGATACTCTTCCTCGTTGAATCCGTATCGCTGCGCCTGCTCCCGGAACAGGTTTCTATCGGGCCGCTCATCGTCAAAGAAAAACTGCCCCAGAAACAGATTTCCCATATGCCGGCCGCTGAGTATGATGGGGGTGGCCATGTCCCACATGTTGTTCATGCATCGGTACAGCTTGAAGGTGCCGGGAGGCACCCCCGAGGAAAGCCCGAGATCGCTCTTCCGGCAGTATTCGCTTGTCTCAGGATGCACCCTGTGAAACCTGGTGCATATGTCCTGCCATCCGGTGGCGACAAGCACATTCCCGTCAATATCGAGTATCGCCACGCCAATACCCGTCAGAGTGTAAAAATCGTCCATCATCGATTGCAGCGCACCGGGATCGAGCACATCCGAAAGGCTGAGCGTCCCGATGTCTCCTTCGGGACGCAGAATCGCGTCGAGCTTCTTTCTTACGAGCTCTTCGCTCTCCCGCAACGCGATCTCCGAGAGCTTGCGCTCCGTGATATCAAGATTCAGCCCCGCGATTCTAACGGGTGAACCATTTTCATCACGCTCCACTTCCCCGATGGAGAGGATGTGCCTTTTCTCGCCGGTGTCCCGGGTGCGTATCAGCATCTCCACCCGGTAAGGATTTCCGGTTTTCAACGACTCCAACACAACGGCGCGCAAACGCGGCCGGTCGGCGTCATCGATCAATGACGCGATTTCATCAAAAGTCGGAGACGCCTGGTCCAGGATGCCAAAAAGCCGCAGGCCCTCCTCTGACGCCGTGAAAATGTTTGTCGCAAGGTCCAGCGTCCAGTTGCCGATGCGCGCGATGCTCTGGCTTCGGCGCAGGTTTTTAAGGGATGATTTCAGCTCATTCTCGGCGCGGCTTCGTTCGGCAAGCTCGTTCTTCACTTTCCGGTTTGCATCGAACAGTCGAAACGCCATTTTAATCGACGCAAGCAGGACAACCTCCCCGGAGTTCTTGACGACATACCCGTACGAGGTTATCTTTTCGGTTCTATCGACGATCTCCTTCTCGGTGTGCGACGACAGAAAGAGCACGGGTATGTCCCGGGCTTTCAGGATTTCCCTGGCTGCTTCCGTGCCGTCCATTCCGTCGCCGAGGTCGATATCCATCAACACAAGATCGACTCCGCCGCTCCCGGCGCAGATCCTGACGGCCTCCTCGCCGGAATACGCCACGATCATCGTGTAACCATTATTCGCGAGCATGGCGGATTCATCCATCGCGATGATGGCGTCATCCTCCACCAGCAGAATTGTTTTCGGGGTATCGGAAGGGTTCATGTCATATATACCGCAATCAGAATAAGCGACGAGAGGGAATATTCAACCACTTTTTAGAGTGTCTCGTACTCAGAATTCGGGCATCCGAGCCGTAAACACCGTCATCTCTCCCCTGCCGAATTCCAAAGTTCCGCCATGCTGCCTGGCCAGCATCCTGGCAAGCTTCAGTCCGAATCCTTCCGTTTTTTCCGGATCGAAATTTTCCGATAACCCCTTGCCGCTATTCGAAACCGAAAGAACAATGCTTCCCCCCGATCTCTCGAGTTTCACGCGTATGATGATATCCCCCCCACCTGAAAATGCGTATTTGAATGCGTTGGTGAGGAACTCGTTAAGGATGAGCCCGAACGAGGTGGCTTTCTTCACGTTGATTTTCATCGCTTCCAGATCAAAGCCTATGTTCATGCCGCTCGCCGGAGCACTGAAGGCGCTCACAACGGAATCCGCCACCGAACGAAGGTACCCATCAAGGCTCACCTCCTTGACATCCCCGGTGGAGTATAAAAGGGAATACAGGTTTGAGAGGGCGCGCATTCTGCCCTTGATGTTTTCAAGCGCAGTTTTCACGGATGGATCCACACCAGCGCCGGATTCAATTCCCGCAAGAGACGTGATTATGCTCAGCGTGTTTTTTATTCTGTGCTGAAGCTCCCGCAGAAGCGCCTGGTTCTCGTCGAGGGCGAGTGCGAGTTTCACCTCTGAATTTTTCATGCGACTGATATCAGTGTGGGTCCCGATGACCCTGAGGGGCCTTCCTTCGTTGTCCCGCTGAATTACCTTTCCCCGGTCGAGTATCCACTTGTATGTCCCGTCCTTGCACCTGAGCCGGTGTTCACTGGTATACACGGACGTTTCACCGGAAAAGTGCCTTTCAATATCCCTGAAGACATTGTCCCTGTCTTCCGGGTGCAGCAGGCGCTCCCATTCCGAAAGCGTATCGCCGATATCTCCATTCTCATATCCGAGCATCGCCTTCCACTGCCCTGAAAAGTACACTCTATCGGTCTTCGCGTTCCAGTCCCACACTCCGTCGCCGGCCCCCTCGAGGGCGAATTTCCACATCTCATCCGACCTCTTCTGATCGGTGATGTCCTCGAAAATGGCGACAATTTTCATTCCGGGACCGGGATCATCCCCTATCCACGAGACGGTGTTTCTGCACAAAAGCAGCTTCCCGTCACCTGCCACGAAGGGGATGTCTGATTCGAAGACGACAAACTTTTGCCGCTGAAGTCCGGAATAGAGCCTTTCCCCGTATTCGAGCCATTCATCATCGTTTCTGAAAAGTATCCGGGTACTCTTTCCGATAAACTCATCCCTTTTCCATCCGAACAATTTTTCCATCGCCGCGTTTACGAAGATAATGCGCCTGTACTCAACACCGAAAATCGGATGCTGAATCGAGTTCAGAATCGACTGGCTGAGGTTCTCGCTTTCCGCAAGGGCCTCTTCAGCACGCTTTTTAGCGGTAATGTCGCTTGTAAAGCCCTCAATAATGAACGATCCGTCATCTCCAACCGCCTCGATTCGCGCGTTCATACTCAGTGTTATGATTCTGCCGTCCGCCGTACGGGCGTCATACTCGAAATTTTCAACAGATCGCTCTTTCTTCAGCAATTGTAAAAATTCATTCCTTCGTACCGCATCAACGTACAACTGCTCGCCGAGATTATGATAGAATCGCAACGCGTACTCAGCCGAATCAAGCTCCAGAATCCTCGCCATCGTGTTGTTGACCTCAAGGACTTCACCGCGGGAATTTGTGCGGAATATCCCGACCGGCGCGTTTTCAAAGAGCTTCCTGTACTGGCTTTCGCTTTTTATCAGGGCGTCCTCGGTCTGCTTGCGCGCGGTGATGTCCCTTGACAGGCAGATGCATCGAGTGTCCCGTCCCGGAACATCAGTCATGCGAGCTATTGAGAGCTCAAACCAGAAAGTCCCGGCGGGAAGATCCAGACTGTACTGCCTGCCATGGGAAAAACCAGTTTCAAAGGCTTCGTTCAGCGCCGCTCTCGCTACATCGTACACATCGGGAGGTAAAACTTCCCCGAGCGATTTTCCGATCAGATGTTCCGGCGGAACCAGCAGAAGATCCATCCGCTTCGAATAGACTGAACGATAATAACCTTCGCGATCCATCTCGAACATCAGGTCAGGAATCGCGTTCAGGATGCCTTCAAGCCTGGTTTTAATTGCAAGGTTCTCCCGCTCCGCCTTCTTCCGATCCGTGATGTCCTCGAAAATGACGCAGAACCTGTCGCGAGAGCTCCATGGCCTGTACACGTTGCAGTAATACATCTTCGATGTCGGCTGGTGGTACATTTCGAAGCTTCGGGGAACTCCCGTGATCGCGACGCTTCCGTACGCATCAATCCAGCTCTGCTCAGTCCCGGGCCAGACTTCGTGCACGGTGCGTCCCCGGACTTCATCGTTCCTGACGCCGGTAATTCTTTCATAGGCATCATTGATGTACACGAAACGATAACTGACGAAATCCCCCTTCCCGTCGAACACGGAATCGAAAATCACGAACGCGTTGATCATGCTTTTTAACAGGTGCGTAAGTTCTATCTCACGCTCCTGGAGCGCGGTGACTGCCGCCCTGGTTTCTGTGATGTCGCGGATGATTTCGATCGCGCCGTTCACATTCCCTTCCCTGTCCCGCAGAGGAGAAGCCTTGGCGTACACCCACCCTCCACTGTTTCCATGAAGGGCGGGGCAAAAGCTCTCGCCGGTAATAGCCCCTCCTTCCCGGCGAATTGTGTGATACAGGCTTTCCGTGCTGCTATCAGCGCCCAGCACAAGGTCGATGAGCTGGGGCCGCTGTATCCCGTAAAGCGGAACCGAATAGGCGTACCCGGCCTTCCCGATCATTTCCACGCCGTCAATCCCCGTCATCTCCTCCATCGCCCGGTTCCAGATTACCACGCGCCTCTCATTGTCTATCACAAAGGTGGGATCAGGAAGGAACTCTATGATTGACTCGAGCTCGCGCCTGCTGGCCATTAAAAGATCCCGTGCAAGCTTTTCCAAGGTGACATCCCGGATATTCGCGATCAGAAACATGCCTGTCGCGTCCTCCAGACGCGTCAGGAGCACTGATGCGGGAAAAATCTCTCCATTGATGCGCGTGTGCATCCATTCAAACAAGTGCGAACCGTGCCTCAACGCCGCCTGGATACTCTCAACTGCGCACACGGAAGTCGGGCGTCCGTCCTCCTGCATGTCGGGAGACAGATCGGCGGGATGAAGGCCGATAAAATCCTCCTGCTCTTTCATGCGGAACAATTTCAGTGTGGCTTGATTACAGGAGCTGAATTTCCAGGAGGGAGGATTCAAAGTCGCAAGGCAATCATTGGAACCCTCGAATATGAGGCGAAATCGCTCTTCGGCGAACCTGCGCTCAGTGATGTCGGTGAGTAGGTTGATCGTGGCGGGATTGCCGCTCCATGTTATCAACGCGGCCGACACGCGCA
>CAZPZJ010000003.1:17502-20318 GCA_964591055.1 uncultured Leptospiraceae bacterium | reverse complement strand
AGGTTGATCGTGGCGGGATTGCCGCTCCATGTTATCAACGCGGCCGACACGCGCACCCAGACGTTCTTTCCCCCTGCCGTGATCACCCTGAAGTCATATCCATCCGGGACGTCACGCCCCTGCAGCCTGAGGGAGTGCTGCGCCATGACATGCTCACGGTCGTCTGCGTGGATGTAATCCGCTATTGGTTTCCCGACAAGCATTTCCGCCGGGACACCTACCATCGCAGAAAGCCGTCTGTTCGCAAACACGAAATTACCGTCCTGCGCAATCAGTATTCCTTCGTTTGCATTTTCCACCAGCGTGCGGTACTTCATCTCGCTTTCCCGCAGGTCAGCGTCCCGCTTCATGATCTCTTCCTGCGACAGCCTGAGGTCCTCGTTGGATTGCTGCAACTCCTCGTTGGTGGCCTCGAGCTCTTCAAATGCCGCTTCAAGTTCGGTGGTTTTTTCCGTCAGCAGGAGGTTCGCCTCGTAAAGCCTGAAGGCCATCCGGATGGAGGCCATGAGCACGGTCTCTCCGCTGTGCTTCACGACATAGCCGTATGAGGTGATTCCCTCCGTCTTTTGCACCACCTCGCGTTCAGTGTGACTCGACAGAAACACAACAGGGATGGATCGCTCCGCGAGAATGAGCTTTGCCGCTTCAGTGCCGTCCATGCCCCTACCAAGATCGATGTCCATGAGTACGAGATCGGCCGTTTCGCCGCATCTGAAGAGCTCCAGCGCCTCCTCGCCGCTGTTCGCGGTAATGACGCGGTAACCGTTGTTCTCAAGAAGATACGCCTCATCCATTGCGATAATGGCGTCATCCTCGACAAGGAGAATCAGCTTCCGAGTTTGCTGCTTACCGGAGTCTTTCATGGCATCATTAGTACCACGGGCGAGAGGCAATTAGCAATCAATTTTTATGATCTGTTTTATCACAGGCGACTGTATGGGTGAGGGACATTTTCATTCCCAGATGGAGGGGCGGGCCCCGGAGCGCCTTCCTGTCAAGTTTGTCAAAATCCGGTCTCGTGAAGAAGTACACGTCCACCCAGTGGGCGATGTACACGGCCCCCGGGACCATCATTGATATGTTGAGAAGCCTGTAGGAATCGGAATACTGGTCGTACTTCTCATTGAAGGTGTCCCTGTCGGTCCGGGCCGGAAGGTTTTCATAATCGCTCTTCCTGTTCACGTAATTGATGTAGCTGTACAGGAAAAAGGCACCGGCGGCCGTTGATGCGCCGATCGCGGTATAGCCATGGACTCTCTTTCCGACATAGAGCTGTCCCCACCCGGGAACGATGCTCCGCAGATAATAGCCCTTCTCCGTGATGATCAAATCCTCCAGGTCGAGGGCCAGCCCCCCTTTCATGCTTGCGTACAGCTCGAGGGTGATGTTTTTCGCGGCCTTGTCAAGGTCATCGATAGATGGCGATTTTTCAGTGGCGGCAAATTCCGCCGTTCCCTTTTCGACATCCACGATTCGTATGGTCGTCACGATTGATTCGCCCATCCCGGTGACCTCGCCCACCAGGATCTTTTTGGCCGATATGAGCCTGCCGACCTTCACCGCGCAGGAAGTGTCGGTGCAGCCGCTCATCTGAAGTCCCTGTTCCTTGAGGATTTCATCCATTTGAGAGCGCTCGATCATGGTGAAAGCGCCGGTTTTGATCATCTCCGAACGCACGAGATCGGATACCGCGATTGATATTATTCTGGAAACATTCTTGGGCTGGAAATCAACGACAGCTATGATCGGCTTTTCTGCATGAACTGAAGAATACGCACAGCTCAGTACGATGAGGCATAGAATGATTCTCTTGCACATGTAACTCTCCCCTTGAAGGAGATATCGAGATGTTTTACGGCTCTACCTGTCATCTGTGTGACGCACAATCCCCGTTATAGAGACATTGCCCCTGAAACTCGATGCTTGCATGTTTCCAGGAGGCATCTTTTCTATAAAGTAAATATCATATATAATTATAAGTATATTATGTTAAATATATTATCAACATCAAATATTATATTATTATAATATATCTTGATACATTTAAAAGAAAGATTTATTGATTAATTAATTATCATCCCAGGAAGAATGATGATTGGGGGGTTTTAATGTTAATGTAATGTATTGATATTCAAATCCCCTGTCAAGGGAGCCGGAACAAGATGTGCCTCCCGGGGAATGAACTGTGCCTGAGCGCTGGTAATTTTTTTGGAATGAAGTTTTTCTTCTCCGACGAACAATTGAGAGTTTGTTTATATTGGTGGCAACCGAACAGCAGGACCGTGAATGAGATATTACTACCTTACGGATGGCGCGCTGATCCGGAGCGTCCGGTATATCTGCTCCAGGATGAGCCTGTCGAGTATGATTTCACGGAAGGCCTCGTCATCCAGGAACTTCTTGGACATCCGGTCATTCTTTTCCATGCGATCCACCACTGCGTCGATAACGGCGTCCCGCACGCCGAGCAGGAAGTTGCTGCGCGTATTGTTCTTCGCCTGCGCCTGAACGGTCTCATCCCTTGCGAGGTCCGCGCCTATCTGGTCGAAGAAGAGCTTGTCGGCCTCGCCGAAATCGAAGTCGCCGAACAGGTCATTGATGGTGCTGATAAGCTCCGAAAGGCGGACCTTTTCATCGTCCATTCCGCGGGCGGAAGCGCCCGTCACATCCGACGGAAGCTCACTGTCTTCGCCGGACAGATACATCGACTGTCCCTCATGTATCTTCTGCAGCCTGTAGTATTCAAGCGCGACGTCATCGTCGATATAGACAATGCCCTCCCGATCGCCTTTCGGAAGCTTCGTTCTGAGAAACCT
>CAZPZJ010000003.1:0-17402 GCA_964591055.1 uncultured Leptospiraceae bacterium | reverse complement strand
TTCTCAACCTCCTGCGGCCAGTACACCTGGTGATCGTCAAGTTCCGCTTTGTAATCATACAGATCATTCGGGTCGGTGACCTCATCGACCGTGGATGACACGTAGTACGGCTCAAATGCGTCGCGTATGTCGCCGGCCTCGTTGCAAAAGTCCAGCACAAAGGCGCCTCTCTTGCCGGGGAAAATGCGGTTGAGCCGTGAAAGCGTCTGCACCGCCTTCACGCCGCGCAGCATCTGGTCGACGTACATCGTGTGAAGCAGCGGCTGGTCGAACCCCGTCTGGAACTTGTACGCCACGATGAGTATATTATACACTCCCTTGAACTGCTCGGGTATCCCGTTATCGGAAAATCCGTTGAGGCTCGCTTCGCTGTGTTCCGCGCCGGTATCGGGGTCTTTCACCTTCCCGGAGAACGCGACGAGCACATTCACGTCGTCCTGATAGCCGCGCTCTTTAATGTAGCTCTGGAACGCAAAGTAGTATTTCACCGCATGGAGACGGGACGCGGTGACCACCATTGCCTTTGCCCTCCCGTCCAGGAGCTTTCGCGTGGTATGGTAGAAGTGTTCCACCATAACCTTCGTCTTCTCGGCGATGTTATGCGGGTGGCCGGAAATATAGCGCATGAGGGCGCTTGCCGCCTTCTTTTTATCCAACTCCGGATCATCCGTGATGCGCTTCGCGATCCTGAAGAACGTCTTGTAGGTGGTGTAATTGCCCAGCACGTCCAGGATGAACTCCTCCTCGATAGCCTGCCGCATGGAATACAGGTGGAACGGCCGCGGCTTCCCTTCTGCGTCGGGCGTCCCGAACATCTCGAGCGTCCTGAACTTGGGCGTGGCGGTGAATGCAAAGAACGAGAGGTTCTTCCGCCTGCCGCGCGCTGACATGGAGCGCACGATCTCGTCTTCGTAATCGTACGACTTCGCTTCCTCCTCAAGGGCCTCGGCTTCCGCCTCATCAAGGCTCGCCGAGAGCACGGCCTTCATCTCTTTCGTGGATTCGCCGGTCTGGGACGAGTGGGCCTCGTCGACGATCACCGCGTACGCGCGCTCGGGAAGCTCGCCTATCTTCTCGGTCACAAACGGGAACTTCTGCAGCGTCGTGATGATGATGGCGGCGCCGCTTTTCAACGCCGCCGCGAGCTGGCCGGAATCCTTATCGATCGGCTCAACGACGCCTGCCTTGTGCTCAAACTGGTAAATGGTGTCCTGAAGCTGTTTGTCAAGCACCCTGCGGTCGGTGATGACGACCACGCTGTTGAAAATCCTGTGATCCGCGCTGTCATGGATGCTTGCAAGACGGTGGGCAAGCCACGCAATGGAATTGCTCTTGCCGCTGCCGGCGCTGTGCTGGATCAGGTAATTGCCTCCCGCGCCGCGGCGGCGCACGTCGTCGGTGAGCTTTCTCACGGCGTCGAGCTGGTGATAGCGCGGGAAGATCATCGTCTCCGAAACGACCTTGCCGTGTTCCTTCTTCACCTCAAGATGGAGAAACCGCGCCAGAATGTCGATCCAGCTGTCGCGGGCGAGGACATACTCCCACAGGTACGCAGTTTTGTATCCGTCCGGGTTGACGGGATTTCCCGCGGCGTCGCCGTTGCCTTTATTGAATGGGAGGAAATGAGTCGCCTCTTTGGCGAGCCGCGTGGTCATCCACACTTCGTCGGTGTCAAGGGCGAAGTGGACGAGCGCGCGTTTCCTGAACTGGAAAATGGGGTCCGCCGGGTCCCGGTCATTCCGGTACTGGGTGCGGGCGTTCCGGTACGACTGGCCGGTGAACTTCGTCTTGATCTCGGCGGTGGCCACGGGAAGGCCGTTGACAAAGAAGCCAAGGTCCAGCGCGTTGTTGGGCCGCTTCACGCTGTGCTTTACCTGGCGGACGACGGTGAGCACGTTGCGCCCGTACAGCTCCATCGCTTCGGGATTCATTGATGTCTGGGGCATGGAGAACATCATGTCGATGTGGACGCCCAGGTCCACAAAGCCGTGGCGAAGCACATGGAGCATGCCGTGCGTGTCGAGGTTTTTGCAGAGGCATTTGATGAAATGCGGCTCCGCGTCGCCCGGATGGTTGGAGGCGAACCGCTCCCACTGCTTCGGCTGGGACGATCGCACGAACGCGATTGCCGCTCCGGCAAGGAGCGCCGTTTCCGCGCTGAAGTCACCGGGACCGCCTTCAATATATCCGCCATGGTCAACGAGGCTCTGTACTATGGAGCGCTCGAATTCACGCTCGCGGTGGTCAGTACTCATTGTATTTATCCCTCAGCATTGTTTCCACAACATCCTTGAGGGACGGAAGATCATCCTGTATCACATCCCATATAATCCGGACATCAACATCAAAGTACTGGTGAATTATCCTGTTTCGCAGGCCTTTTATTTTAAACCACTCGGTTGACGGATATTCATTTTTGAGATCATCTGACAGGTGGTCACAGGCCTCACCAATGACCGCCAGCCGCTTGCCTGCGGCGTCCATCATCATACGATCCGATTTGAATCCTTTAAAGTCACTGTCCCTGACATAGTCCTGTATCGATTCGATCGAGTCCCGAATATGAAGAAGCCGTGCGCGGTCGCCGAGACTATCTCTCATAAATCAGGACCTTTTCCTTTTCCACATACGGCATGATATAGGAATTAACCGACTCGGAAGTTATAAGGTCAACCCGTGCTTTCAAAAGCTCCTCAAGCTCGCACTGCATCGTGAAAAACCTGAGCCCGATACTCGCCGAGTAATCAAGCTCAACCATCAGGTCAATATCGCTGCGCGTATCCGCATCGCCGCGCGCGTACGATCCGAACAGGAAGGCGCGCTTTACCGGCTTGCCTGTAAAGTAGGAAGATATGGCCCGCAGGCGCGCTTCTGAAAGCTTCATGCTGATCTCCCGGCTTTCAATATTTCTCAGGCAATCAATACCGGGGACGTCGATAACAGCGCTCCCGGATACCGAACATGTTATCCCACTCCGCACGCGAAGTCAACCACCTTCTTCGATGCGCATGCTCCCTCATCAGACGCTCCAGCGCACAAGCTTCCTGAACAGCTCCGTGGTCCTGAACTTCGCGTCATGATTGAGCAGGACGTCCTCCACGGAAACGCGCTCCGCCAGCCCGAAATAAAGCGCAAACCTTTCGAGAAAGAGAAAGATGAAGCCCGAGCGCACCAGGGTTTCGGCATACTCACCTCCCACCTCATCGATCAGCGCGGGAAACGCGCGCATGTAGGTTTCGGCAAGGTCGTCGGCGACGGCCCAGTCCGCGGCCTTCTGGCGAAGCAGGTACAGGCAGAACACCCACGACGTCTGGAGAAATTCCATCGCATCGGGGTAGCGCGTCGACGAGAGCCAGTCAAGCTTCCAGGCGTTGAAGCGGAAAAGGTCAAGGTAGAGCGCGGCGGGGGCGAAGCGTTCAAGAAGCGCGCTCCCTTTTTTTGTCAGCGTGTAACGCCCCAGGCCGAATTTGATCAGCCCCAGGCTTCGCAGCGCAAACTTCGCCCTGCCGAGCAGCGGCGCATCGTCCTCTCCCGTCGGTTTCATTTTGTAAGGGTCGCTTTCCTTCTCGAACGCCTCGTAGAACTCAACGGCAAGCGCGCGGGGGAGATTGCCCTTCGCCGTGGCCTTGATGCCCTTCCCGGACGCGCCGATCCTCTCCAGCAGGAAGCGGCACTGCCTTACGGCGGGAACATCCGCCGCGTCGACGTCGGCGATATCGTCGCGTATCGCCATGATGCCGTTCTCCTCGCGGAACTGCCGTTCGAGGACGACCCGCATCTGAAGCGGCGAAAGCCCCAGGAACTCCCCGCGCGGGGCGCTGTTCTGCTCCTCCATGTGCTTCTGCATAAAGGCGTTCAGCTCTTCAAGAGAGTCGAAATTGCGCCCCTGCACCATCTCCTGCATGTCCCGGACCGACCGGGTGGCCAAGTTGGGCCGCCCCATGAACTCGTTGAACGAGGGCCGCGGCCCCCGCGCCTCGTCCCAGCGCTCCATCGCTTCCCCATAGCGACGCAGGTTTTCTTCCGAGAAACCCGGCATTGCGCCGGGAAAGGGGATCACGTTGTCATCTTTGTCCATGCAGCACTTCTTGTACTTCTTGCCGCTGCCGCAGGGGCAGGGATCGTTTCTGCCAACTTTCGCGCTCATGCCGGCGCCTCCTCCATTTCCGCGGCCGCGACCTCGCCGCGCACGTCGATCTTCCCGGTCACGGCGTGGGAGATCAGCGTCTGGCGCAGCTCGCGGAGTTTGGTGATTTGATCTGTGATCTTATCGATTATAGCATCACTGCGTGAGGTTTCACGGTCAAGAAATGCGACGATGGCACGCTGTTCCGGGATAGGAGGAACAACAACCGATAATTGCTGATACTTTTCCGCACCAATATTCTGTATTGTCGCTTGAATGAATATACTGTTTCTCCATTCCTCATAAAAAAAGCTTCGAGTGTAGTGATATAGATAATCTGATAAGATATGCTTAGTATCTGGAGATGCTTTTATTAAATAACCCGCAAAACATGCCTTTCCATCATAATCTTTAAACTGGAAAGTCTTTCCAACTGTTGCTCCGCTTCGTGCAAATAAGATATCCCCTTCAGATAGAATATAATCATGAGCGATATCGGGGGGTAAAGATTTAAAAGTATCATCACGCAACTTTCCGCCTTCAGTAAAATCAGTTATACGAATATATCGCGGGAAAGATACATCATCAAACTCAGCACTCTCATTTGCACCATACATTAACCGGTTCTTTATAGCATGCTTCAGCTTCCTCACCTCCCACCCCGCCGGAATCTCCCCGATCCACGGTACGCCGGAATCTTTCATTGTCGCGTTGGGGTCGAGCCCTTTTGTCACGGCGCGGGTAATGAGCGCCTGCCGCTTCTCCTTCAGCAGGGCGATGAGCCGCTCCTTCCTGTCGATCAGGGCGTCGATGCGGGAGGTTTCACGGTCAAGGAATGCGGCGATGGCGCGCTGTTCCGGGAGGGGGGGAAGAAGGAATAATGCATTACTTATAGATAGCTTGCCAATTCCAAATCGAGTAACTCCATTTGCAGATATTTTAAACTGATCACAAATACCATTAGCAATGAATGACCTATGAAGGAACCTACCTATTACCTTACCATTGAAAGGCCGAATACGAGCAAGATGATACCCGCATATTACATTATCTAAATCCGCAGCTACATACGAAGGAACAGCAATATCATCCCATGACTCGGAATCTTTTGTTATTAAAATATCTCCCTCTAACAATGCATATTTAGATATTTCTTCCTTGGTGGCAGAAGCATTCATAAACTCAATATCTTCAGTAATAAGATCATTATTATATACATCAGTGTAATTACACAAACGAACAGGTAACTCATCTACCTTTGTAAGTTTATCTACGCTGCTGAATTGCACATCTGAAACATACTTCAGCTTCCTTACCTCCCACCCCACCGGAATCTCCCCAATCCACGGCATGCCGGAGTCTTTCATCTTCGGGTATGGCTTATACATGCCGGCCCTCCACGCCCCTCACCCCGGCTTTGCCGCGCCCTCTCCCGAGGGGCGAGGGCTTCGTGGCGGGGAACGGGGTGCTCATGGGATGGGCCCGGTTGCCTTCTATTTGAACTTGTAAGTAATTCCTACAGGTTGCCGCCTCATCCAGCTCACCTTCCTCGAATATCGCCTTCAGATGGATGGTAATATTCTGAGGGGTCGTCTGAAACAGTTCGGCCATCGCCGCCTGCGTCATCCAAACGGATTCATCCACAAGACGCACCTGCACCCGGGTCGAACTGTATTCAGTCTGGTAGATAACCAGCTCTCCCCTTGATTCACCGCCACGATTATCACCCATGCGTCACCTCTTTGAGCAGGTCCTGAATCTCCCGCTCCAGGTCCCATATCTCTTTATCAATCACCTCGAGCGGCCGAAGCTTTTGGTAAACGTAGAAGTGCCGGGTGAAGGGGATCTCGTAGCCGATCTTCGTCTTCGATTCATCGATCCACGCGTCGGGCACATAGGGCCGCACCTCGCGCTCGAAATACGCCTCGATGTTGTCTTTAAGCGGGATGTTCTCGAAGTCGCGCAGCTCCGCGTCGGGCTCGGGATCGCCCTTCGCTGTCACGCAGATCTCGGCGTGTTCGTCCCGCTCCGATAGCGCCGTAAGCGCCGCCTTCCGGACAGGCGCGGGAAGTTTGACGCCGGCGGTGTTTATCGCTTCGTCGAGCGCGCGGGTAAACGCATCGCGGTACACGTACAGCGTATCGCCCATTCCGGCGAGCGCGGCAAGGAACGCCTCCTGGACGCGCCTCCCCTCCTCTATTTCCTTTTCGCCGGCCTTCCCTTTCTTTTTGCTTACCGCGAGGTTCCGGAAGGCGGAGGCCTCCTTCAGGCGTTCAATGCGTTCCATGGACGCCGCAAAGTTGAGGCGCAGGGGGCGCTCCACGGTGATTCGCCGGTAGCCGAAGTCCCCGTTATCAAAGATCCTGCTGTACTCATTATCGGCGAAGTCGCGGTAGAGGGCGGTGATCTGCGCAATCCGCTCGTCGGTGATATAGTTTCGCTTGCTTCCCAGGCTTTTGCGCATCTTTTCGTAGAAGCCCACGGCGTTGATGAGCTGCACCCTGCCCCTGCGGCGCTTTTCCTTGCGGTTGGTCACCACCCACACGTAGGTGGCGATGCCCGTGTTGTAGAACATGTCGTTGGGAAGCGCGATGATCGCCTCAAGCATGTCGTTTTCGATGATCCATTTGCGGATATTCGATTCGCCCGAGCCCGCGTCGCCCGTGAAGAGCGGCGATCCGTTGAAGACGATGGCGATGCGCGAACCGCCGTTGGCCGGGTTCATCTTTGAGATCATGTGCTGGAGGAAGAGGAGCGACCCGTCGTTGATCCGCGGAAGCCCCGCGCCGAAGCGCCCGCCGAACCCTTTCTTGTTGTGCTCGTCGCGCACCGCACTCTCGAACTTCTTCCACTCCACGCCGAAGGGCGGGTTGCAGAGCATATAATCGAATTGCGTGCCCTCGAACCCGTCGTGCGTGAAGCTGTTGCCGAACTTGATGTTGCCCGCGTTCTGTCCCTTGATGAGCATGTCCGCCTTGCAGATGGCGTAGGATTCGGGATTGATCTCCTGCCCGAACACCTTGAGCTGCGCGCCGGGGTTGATTTCGCGCAGGTAGTCCTCCGCCACGGACAGCATCCCTCCCGTGCCGCAGCCCGGATCGTACAGCGTGCGGATGATGCCGCTCTTCGTGAGCGCCTCGGCGTCCTCCGCGAAGAGGACATGGACCATGAGCTTGATCACCTCGCGCGGCGTGAAGTGCTCGCCTGCGGTCTCGTTGGATTGCTCGGCAAACCTGCGTATCAGCTCCTCGAAGATGTATCCCATTTCGATGTTGGATACCGCGTCCGGGTGCAGGTCGATTACCGGGTCGGCAAAGCGCTTTACCACGAGATACAGGAGGTTGGCCCTGTCCAGGCGGGAAATGTGGTCGTGGAAATTGAAGTGCTCAATGATCTCCCGCGCGTCCTTCGAGTATCCGTTCACGTAATTCTTCAGGTTGAGCGCCATCTTCTCGGGATCGGCGAGCAGACTCTGGAATGAGTACCTGCTCGCGTTGAAGAACCTGTACCCGGTGATGGCGAAAAGCGCGGGATCCTTGTTTTCCATGGTCAGCTCCCTGTGGCGCTTCAGGACCTTCTCCTTGGTGGGTTCAAGCACTGCGTCCATCCGCCTCATCACTGTGAGCGGCAGGATGACCTGCCCGTACTCGTGTTGCTTGTAATCGTGGCGCAGAAGGTCCGCCACGCTCCAGATAAAGTTTACCTTTTCTGAGAAGTTCACAACCATGATGGTAACCCGCGTGTTTTCTATATATTTCCAGACGGACACGCAAAGTGTGTCCGGGAACGCCGCGGAGCGTCAAGAAGAATATAAGGGGAGTTTTTGAATCTCTTCTGAAATGAAAAACTCCGGCATGAAGCCGGAGTTCGCAACTGTCCAGAAATGCACAAAACGAAAAACAATTCCCGAACCCTGAAAGAGGCGGTTCAGAAAATTTATTTTGCACTGTGTGCATAAGTCACTTTAATTCACTTCTGCACTGTTCGTAATTACGATATTTTACCGCGTCCCCATAATCGACAGGTTTTGGCTCTCCTTTATCGTTCACACCAAACACCTCCGCCTGACATCGTAAGCGATGAAGACATTTATAACACGCTTCGGTTGACGGAACCGATCCTGATTTATCAGCGCTTTTATGATATATCTGCATCGCGTTCAAACTCATGTTACACTCAGGAGGAAGTTTATCGTTCCATATCGGCTTAAACGAGCAGCAGGACGGAGCAAAAAACACGATAGCAGAAATAATTATAATTATGCCTAGAATCGCAAGACCAATACCGAGTTTATTCTTCATAACTTCCTCACTTTTATATTGTTTATTACCATGGTGCTTTTTCAATAATCATCTTACTATAATAAGAACGTTCTCTATATACCGACCGAACATCATCTCTCATCATAAATACAAATCTCGGGTCTAAAGTGATAAGGTATAATACGGGGTCCATATTAATATTTGTTTTATTTTTGTTAACTATCTGGAAATGCAGATGAGAAGCATTCCAATATCCTGATTCTCTTCCACTATCATCATAAAAACCAATCTGGTCTCCCGCTCGAACTAGTTCTCTGATTCTCTTTTTTGTTTTTATATGCTTATAACATAAAAACATACCAGAGGACTCACCTTCAATTACCACACACCCTACTTTTCTGGGTGTACCGGGAACAACTGCAATAATTTTTCCATCTTCTACTGCTTGTGGGTAATGCTCTTTTTCAAACCGAGCATAAAGATCAATTCCTGAATGCAACTTTCCGTTTAAATAATTAGGCCATGGTTGCAAAAGTAACATTTTCCCTTTTGGAATTTGGGGCTGTGAATTTGTCGGTGTATAAAAAAACATTATAATTATAAATGTGTTATTATTAAGTATTATTATATATTATAATAACATATAAATATACTATATTAATACCGTTATTATTACAAGCATATTTTATATTTATATAATATATAATGTATTTTATTATAGTACCACAGTAATATCATGTAATTTACTCCTTTCCATCGGTCGACCAGAGGGGGCCTTGTTCATACACTGGCCCTGTCCCGGAAAAGTGGACACACAGTGAAGCATAAAGAACGATAATAAGCCTCACGGTGGGTTAGATGAGTATCGCAGGAAAACACGTCAGGGATTTCGAATGGTTAAAGCCTTATTCGTACCTGTTCAGAAATGAAAAACTCCGGCATGAAGCCGGAGTTCGCAACTGTCCTCTTATGCACGCCAGTTATGATTTACCTCTTATTGAAGAAGCATTATTACAAACTTTACTTTATCTTTCCCGAAACAGGGAATAAGAATCATAATGAATTCTATTATGAATAGTTCTTATATTTCCCTTCGGAATAGTGGTTTTGAAAATGTAGATACTTGGAATCTAATCTGATGATATGTTGCAGGTATCAGTCTTACAGATGGTACTCTCCAATACCACCCTTCTTGTTGAGCTGTAGGTCACGCCAAAGGTGGGGCACCATGAGGAATGTTTGCCGGCGCCTCCAGCCACAAGTACACGAATACTATCTACTTCCCGGACCAAAGGAATATTGCCGCCCCACTGATCTATCTTGTCAGCCCAGCCGCCCCATGATGACAATTCGCCAAGCTTACCCGGCGATATGCGGGAAGTTGAAACACGAGCGTGCTCGTACAGATAATGTTGTACTTCCGCGCGCGAAAAGCCGCTATCTGCAATAGTTCGTGCGTGTTCCGGGCCGAGTATCACAAAGGTATCTCCGCCCACGTACAGGTTATTGTTGCCGACTGTCGCCATAGTCTGTGCAATTGTGTTAAGAATGGATTCGCCGGTTGTCGAGCCATGATCGTTTATGTTATGCGGCCCTTCAGCAGCAACGACTGTTACAAAGCTATCTTCCACGGGGAATCCGAGCGATTCGCGAAACGAAGGCCACGGGCAGAGTGTTTCATTTTCTGAAAAGCAGAATGTGTATTTTGCCGGAGATCCTTGTGTTGACTTATCAACCGTGGCCGGGATCCCTCCACCGATATTCTGCAGGATGAGACGTATAGCCCGCCCGATGGTGGCATTTGCCCTGTTCCCCTGGCCAAAACAATTATGGGAAGCATTCATCCCCAACTGCTCAGCAATCGGGCCATGTACGATGGTCATGATCCCGCACGGATGCGTGGTGGTTTGCACCCCGAAAAGATTGAACTGCGGATCCTGAATCGCCTCAACAGCCGCCATGATCACCGGCATGTACTCCGGGAGGCAGCCGGCCATCACCGCGTTTATGGCGATCTTCTGGATTGTTGCCGGTCCACCCCTTGGGGCAAGATTTCCCAGGCTTTCAAGGGGATACCGCGTGGCACCTTCGCACATTTTGTCAACGCGTGCGCGAGTCGGGACAATGACAGGAAGGCCGTCACTCAATCCCCAATGGTAGAGCCATTCCGCTGCAGCCTGCTCATCCCCTTCGATGCGGATTTCCAGTTGACCTGAGTCTGGTACAGGGATTTCCTTTTCAATAATCATTTGATCTTTCCCCGCGTCAACGCGTTAACTACCTTTTCTACCACTTCCCCGGTGATCAACGCCTCCGCCTGTTCACGTGGAATTCCTCCTACCGGGTGCCCGACAATGACAACCGGCAAGCCCTCTCCACTGTGCTGTCTTAGAAGGGAATGCGCGAATTCATTGAACTCAACCGTTGCCAGCCCAACTACTGCCTTCCCCTTTCGGGCTAACGTTACCTGGTCGTGGACACTCCACGACGTGCACGACCCTCAGTCAGAGACCGCAATAATTACCCCTTCGCAGGTGTTGCCTATCTGGTCGAGTAGATCACGTGAGGCTTCAAGTGAAGGAATACCTTTGTTAAAATGCTCCACGAGGATACCGAAACGCTCATGCAATTGCTTTGATAACCGCGACAACAGAGCATCAGCATTCGACTTGTTATTACTCAGAAATCCTATTTTCCTTCCCTGGAGGTCTTTTAAACACGTCTGTTCGACGGCAATAGGAGGTGGTGGAAATGACGTGGGATTTAAAATGATCGTTTCGGCCATGTCACTCATACCTCCATGTTTTTATCGATTGGAATATACGAACACTTCACTCGCATGTCAAGTATTAACCACACCCTCATCCTGAAGGTACACAGAGAACACTTAAGTGTGTGAAATCCATTCAATTCAGGAAATGCAATCCGGGCAGTTATCTTATGAAAACCAGAAAATGATTCGAGCCATCTGGGTTGCGTTGAGGTATTTCATTGAAACCACAGACTGTTTAATTCATGTGATCGCTATTGGTTTAGTGTTGGATAGCGCTGGTACCTGTTAAAATCACAAGTAAGATGAGAGTGATCGTATTCCCTGTTTTGGCAGCACTCACTGTGTAGAAGATATTCAGGGATCGACTGAATATCTTTAGGCACATTGAATGATCTGTTACTAAACCCATTGTACGTGAGGCTCGTTGCGTAGTGGGATGCGGGGATAGCGGTATCGGGGGTATCCTATCATCATAGAACTGATAACCGCATGTTTTTCAGGAAGTCCCAGAGCATCGATTAGGGGCGCATGTGATACTGCAGCTCTTGTGAAGATACCCCCCCAGCAGGAACCTAATCCTGCAGCGTGGGCCGCCAGTTCCAGATGGGCCATGGTGATCAGACCAGCCGATTGCCCCGTGAATATGCGGGTATCCGCATGGATTATAATCAGACATGGAGCGTTATGGGTAATGCGGTCCCTTCCCCGTTCCCAGTCACCAATCATCCGGTTGAAAGCAAGGACGGAATAGAGCTGGGGAAATTTCTCCTCGGCAACGTGCATCCATTCGATGACCATCTCATTTAAGGTCTTTATCTTCTCTCTACCGCTGATGACGAGCCAATGAACGGGCTGATCATTATGGCCTGTGGGGGCATAGCTAGCGACATCGATAATCTGTTTGATCAGATCCCGGTCCGGCGCTGCTTCCTTATAGGCTCGAACAGAGCGCCGCATCTTCATCCAGTGGTAAAGATTCTCTGGAGTTGGGGAAGGAAGCCGATCGGTAAGCTCCATTACTTCAGGATCCATTCGGGTGTGCGTGAGGGCGCCATGTGGGCAGACAGCAACGCAATGACCACATGTGATACATAGTGAAGCGCTATCCGGGGATGCAACGGGATAATCCTTACGGGACGGCTGGCTTAAAATATTCATAGGGCAGACAGCAACACAGAAACCATCTCGTTTGCATCTATTCTCGTCTACCTTGATCAAATCCATTTTCATCTCCCTTGCTTTGTACATCTCGATTCTTTCCCTGTCTCAGGGTGCTTATCTGACATTCGCTTTATTTCAAGACAGCTTCGATCATATTCAGCTTGGTATAATCGCCTTCAGTAAACTGGGCCATAATGTTTTCCGGCCCCAGCAACTGGTCACGAATAGCATCATTACCCATACCTCCTTCTTTCAAGCTCAACGCCTTTGCCTGCAGGTCTTTCGACCATTCGATCTTCTCGCGCAACTTCTCTTTTCCCGGTTGATATATCCTACCGCCAGCACAGAAGATAGTCTGAAAATCATAGTTCAGGAGATGTTCCAGCGAAGCCATCGTTACCGCAAAGTCTTCATTTCTTCTGAGATGGGTAACCTTGACCGAGCGGAAAAGGTCACCGGTGAAAAGCCAACCATTCCGCTCCTCGAAAAGGGCGATATGATCAGGAGAATGCCCCGGGGTATGAATAACATGGAATCGATACTTGCGGCCATCAACATGATCACCAACAGCTTGACATGGTGATGACGGAGGCAAATCGAAAAAGCATTGCTGATAATACAGTAGCTTCGGAGTCCAGATCGAGGTATCATTAATAAGCGGAACCCCGGATGAATGAGCAAGTATGGGTATTTCCCGCTCGGCAAAAACCGGATTATTACCTATATGATCCTCATGGTGATGAGTATTCACTACCATATTAACTTCAAGCTCATCCAGGAAGGGCATAAATTCCTGACGCTGCCGTACAGGGCCGCTGTCAATCAACAGTCCATCGACATAGTATATAGCCATGGTATAAGCCGTCTGACCATTCATATCGATGGTCAAGAGCAGCTGTGTTACCTCTCCAAAAACATTGCGTCGTACCATAACCAGATACCTCTTTTTAAGCGTCTCATCATCCCGAATCTATCTAGTCCTGTGAATACATCAGATGATTTCCAATTCTCCGGATTTCACGTAACCGCAACGATCTAACTTAACCAGTAGTACCCTTTCACTTGATTTAATCACTGACTGACTGTCAAGAATGATCTTTCACGACATTCGTAAATTCATGCAGTTCATGGGTGGAGGGCAGACATACGTATAAGCAAGCCCAGTATCGCTGGGTAAGTAACTACTTCTTTACAAGCTTCCAGAAGAGCTCATAAAAATCAGAGATCGTGTCCGCCAACTTCCAGCGCACGCCGTAATAATACCACGCATGAATGTGCCTGTGGCAGAACATGAAATAGAGGTCGGAGATGTGCCGGTCGTCAAGTGTCGGATCGATGTCGCCGCGCTCCCTGGTGCGATCAAGGACTTCCTTCACAAAAGTCCGCTCCCCATCCCTGCGGTACGATGCCTCCTTCATCCATGTGCGCATGGGGACCGTGATAAAGGAAGTCACCGCAACGCCGGGGTGCTTGTCATAGAAATCCATGGTCACCCAGAATATCCTTCTGAATATTTCCTTTGTATCTTCCATTCCACGTATCTGGTCGCGAATGAGCGTGCCGAGAGCGGTGATGTTCTCGTCCAAGATGGAAAAGAGCAGCGCCTCCTTCGATGGAAAATACTTATAGACAGTCCCGGTGCTGATGCCCGAGATGCGGGATATGTCCCGGAGGTTGGTCTGATGAAAGTCCCTTTCCGAGAAAAGATCGAGCACGACGGGATACAGCCGTTCCTTGATTTTCGCGGGGATCTCTTTTCCTGTTCGGTCCTTTTTCAACGTCATGTTCTTACGTCTTGATCCTTTACGAGAATCATGCGTCCCACTCACCCTTCATCCGGAGTGACTCGACCACCGGTTCGGCAAGCTTTTTGAGTGCGAGCTTGTCGACTTTGGTGCTTCTGGTCAGCGGGAACGGTTCGTCTGCCGGCCATATCTCCACATGTTGCGGACGCTTATACGACGCGATGGACTTACAGTGCTCCATCACCGCATCTGCAGTGACAACCACTCCGGGCCTTGGCTTGACGAACGCGAATATACCATCATCAAAGACGATGTGCTTCATGCCGATGACCTCGACCATGTCCACCCCCTCCATCTTTGCGATATGATCTTCAACCTCTCCGGGGAACACCTTAAATCCTTTCTGTTTGATCATGAACTTCTCCCGCCCCGAGAGATAAAGCGCACGGTACTGGCCCATGTCTTTGAAGTAACCGATGTCACCAGTGTAGAGGATCCCTTCCCGGGATATAGCCCGTGCAGTGGCCTCGGGCTGGTCATAGTATCCCAGGAACACAATAGGGGGATGATAGCATATCTCGCCGATCTCACCGTCGGGGCATTCCGTGCCGGCGGTTCCATCTGGGTTCATGGGCTTTCTGATTGTGACCTCGGCAAGATCCGGGAAGGCTCGCCCTACCTGACCCGCCATTTCCTCAAACCCGATGCCGTGAGGCGTGAAGGTCGCAAAACCCGCGTTCTCGGTCATGCCGATACCAGTACCAATGTTAGGCGCCATTTTCGAGAGCTTTTTGAGAAACTCCACGTCCACGGCCGAACCCGCGTAGGCCGCGAACTTCAGGCTGGAAAGATTGTATTTGCCGTAATCGGGATGGGCCCACATCATCCGGTACTGTGTGGGTATCTGCCCGATTGCGTTTATGTGATGCTTCTGGATTGCGTCCATGCTCGCAACCACGTCGAATATCCGGAGCATCACCGCCGTGCCCCCGAGGTACAGGGTGGTCATGAGCGTTTCGGTAACGCACCCCACATGGCTTGGCGGGAGGTTTACCAGGATGATAATCTTCTTTACATCAATCCCACGCGAGAGGATGCGGTTCTGCACAATGATGTTCTCGTGGCAGATGAGTGCGGGTTTGGGCTCCCCCGTAGTGCCGGTCGTGTAGATGATGAGCGCGGGCGTCCGCTTATCGATCGTGGAGTAAATCTTCTTAAGCCCGCCCGAAATCATGTCCTTGATTTTCAACCACACCAGGCGCTTTTTGTTCATGAGGTCGGTGATAGCCACGGCACCGTCGATAATATCGCCCGGCTTCGGGTCGGGTGTAAACTGCACCAGGTGCTTCACATACGGGCAGCGTTCGCGCACTGCGGCGCCCGCAGTCCTGAAATCCCGTACCGGAGTGTGTCCCAGGAAGAAAAAGGCCTTTGCCTTGATCTTGCCGATATCCCGCACAACCTCGTCGTCCTGGAGACGCACATCGAGCGGCGCGATGATGGCGCCGATCTTGAAGCAGGCGTACATGAGAAAGACGTGCTCGGGAAGCAGGACCAGCAGCGTTGCAATAGTATCGCCTTTCCGAATCCCCATGTCGAGTAGCTTCAGGGCGAAGAAATCAACCATCATCTCGAATTTCTTATACGTAAACGACCTGCCATCCTCATGTTGTATAAGGGCGATGGCATCAGGTGTCTGTTTCGCCCAGTATTCGATATAGGAATTGACAAGCGGCAGTACCAGCTCTTCGGTTGTTTTCATCATGACTCCCTCCTTTTATCTGCTGCAATCCGTATGAAGCCGTTCCGTAACGCGGCACGGCCCTCTTCGTTGAGCACGGTAAAGAACAACTCCTTCTGTAATTCAGTCCTGGTGCCGGCAGTCACCCGGAGCGTGATGTTGGATCCCGGCATAACCATGTCGGTGAACCTACACTGTAGTGTCATGATCCGGCCTGGATCTCCATCTGCATCGATGGCGATGATGTCAGACACTGCCATGGCGAGGGTAGCCGTGCCCTGCACGATGATGCCGGGGAGTCCCACCTGGCGCGCGAACTTTTTCGAAGTGTGGATAGGGAAATAAATGTTGCTACATCCGTCATACACGAACGGGACGAGCGCGCTGATAGCGATATTCGTTTCTCGCACGTTCTCTTCCGCTGGCGCGGTTGCGATGGGAGCGAATTCGCTCGGGCCGTCAGCGCCTCTGGCGCCTCCTCTGCACTCGACACCGCGCATGAGCCCGCCGATGTGCTCAACGAATACGCGTTGCCCGCCCGCGTCTATGGCTTCGAACCTGATTATTACGTGAGTGCCCGCGCGGTGCGGCTCGATCTGATCCACACGGCCGCGAATGGTGAGCGTGTCGCCGGGAACCACCGGGCGGTACATGGTCAGGCTTTCGGTAAAATGTACCTGTGTCGCCAATAGCTCTTTCGGAAAATCCTTTGAGTCGATGAACTCGCCAACCCTTTCGACGATGGGCCAGGTAAGGGCCGCGCAGTACATCGGGTGGGCAACGATTCCTCCGGGGCGTTCGTCATCATAATACGCCTCATTGGTATCGTTCAACGCGGCAGCGTAGTTCATGGCATGTCGCCAGTTAACCGTTGTCTGGTATTCACGCAGCATGGTGCCGGCAAAGGAAGAGTCGATATGCATGTGATCCTCCAGCAGGTTCAGATACTCCATCATGAAGCGCTCTATACTCCTGTCAACAACTATAACATTGTTTCAATTAACATTAATTATTAAAACTAAGTTTTATATTAATCACCTACCGCCTTATCCCGTACATACTACAATTCATGCCGCTTGAATCCTCACCTCTGTGCTGCTTTCCCGCGTGAGAGAATTCGATCCAGGCTGCCCGCGAATTCCCTTGTGTCCCTGGCGCTGAAGCGCAATGGCCCTCCGGTTTCGATGCCGCCGGCCCTCAGGTCTTCCATAAGATTTCGCATGACGAGCCGCTCCTGTATGTTTTCCCTGGAAAATACGTTCCCCCTGGGATCAATAGCAACTGCGCCTTGTTCCACTGCCCGGGCAGCGAGGGGTATGTCTGCTGTTATAACGATATCGCCCGAACCTACCATTGACATTATGGCATCATCCGCCTCGTCTGGTCCGGGGGGCACCACAACGTCGGATATCAGCGGTGATACCGGATGTTTTATCGGGACATTGGCCACGATCACCAGAGCGGTAGCTGTCCTTTCGGATGCCCGAAACAGTATCTCCCGTATCGCCGTTGGCATGGCATCGGCATCGATAAACATTCGCACAACAGGTCCCTCCCTAGACAGGTATAAGCATTCCGACTCCACGACCAGACA
>CAZPZJ010000002.1:55389-58098 GCA_964591055.1 uncultured Leptospiraceae bacterium | reverse complement strand
GCACATACAACCTTCTTCATGGCATATCTCCTCTTCCAGAAATCAGGTAACGGCTCCGAGGCCCGTCAAGGATTGATATTGTCGCCGCCCGGCTGAAAGATGTCAATTATTTTTTATTCCGCCGGGTCAAAGAGACATATGCCTTTCAACCGCCGGTGTTCACCGCCGTCCGATCTCAAGGAGGCGGCAGTGCATCACGAGCACATGCCCGGAGGCGGAGTAGTGAAAACAGCTCCCGTTCCCGTACTCGAACGCGACCATCTGAATTCTGGCGGCGACTTCCCTTCCCGCCGGAATGCTCTTGAACGCGCGCAGGACCCCCTCGCCGGTGATGCCCTGTGCTCCGATGCCGACCATTTTATCCGCCTTTGTATGGAAGCGAGCGACCAGCCGCGGCATGCCGGCGGAAACGTCGCGATCATTGTCCGCTCCCCGGTCAATCCGAAGCTCCTGCGCGCCGCCCTCCCCCCTGACACAGCGGCCGCCGCCCGGCAGCACGAACGTCCTTCCGGGCCGCAGTTCCCGATCGAGCATCGCGTAGGATTTTTTTCGCAGGTCCTCCGCGCAGATAACGCACTTCTCGCGCGCTCCGTCGGCCAGAAGCTTCATCGCGACGACCGGATAGGGGAAATTTCCGTCCTCCTGCCCCGCCTGATCCCGTGAGGGCGAAGACGCGCACGCCAGGGCGAACACGACGAAGATCCCCATACTTCGCATAATCGGTCCCATACGATCCCCTCCGATCACATCCTTTCGCCGATAAACGCGTCCAGCGCCGCGCGGTATTCCCTGCCCGACACCATGAACCCGTCGTTGTGACCGCCGCGGATTTCAACGAACGCCTTCGGCTCGCGGGCCGCCTGAAACACCGCACGGCCCTGCTCAAACGGAATGACCTCGTCGTCGCGGCTGTGCAGCACGAGCAGCGGGCATCGGACACCTTTGACATACTCCGCGGTATCGTACCGGTACGTGAAGAGCAGGTACGCCGGGGGAAACGCGCAGTGGAAACGCGCGACGTCCCGGAACGACGAAAACGTTGATTCGAGCACCAGCCTTCCCGGCGACGTCTCGCGCGCAAGCCATGCCGCAACCGATCCCCCCAGCGAGCGGCCATGGATGATGATGGACGAGGGAGGGACGCCCTTCACGCCGGTGAGGTAGTCCCATGCCCCGCGCGCGTCGCGGTAGGTGCCTTCCTCCGTGGGGCTCCCCTCGCTTTGCCCGTAACCCCGGTAATCGAAGATGAACACGCTCAGGCCAAGCGAATTGAGGAGCGCGATCGTCTGGAGGCGGTGCGAAATGTTGCCCGCGTTGCCGTGGCAGAAGAGCACTACGGCGCGCTGCGGCCCGGCCGGAACCCACCACGCGCTGATCTTTACTCCATCGGACGCCCGGTAGGACACCGCCTCGTAGCGAAGCCCCACCGATTCGGGAGAGCGCGACATGGCCCTTTCAGGATAATACAGGAAGTTCGCCTGGCAGCTGCACGTGGCAAGCAGAAACAGCACCGCCACCGCCGTCATCGCCCGATTCATAATTCCACCCCCGCGACTCAGGATATCAGAAAAACAGGTTGCATGAAACGCACAGGTCGGAACGGACCGCCGTTTCTCCGCCGCCGGATTCATTCACCCAGGTCCGCGACGCATTCAACATGACCGAAGTGTTGACACCAGTCCTGAAGCGCTGTGCGATCATGGCGCACCACTCATACGCACCGCCGTCCATCGGGTAGTACATGTTCCTTGCCATTATGTGCATCTTCCATATCCGCTCCGTGCCCAGAAGCGCCCCCGCCGTCGCCCCGGCGGCCCAATCAATATTGTAATCGAAATACTCCGCCGCGTCAAGCGCAGCGTCAATCATGCCGTAGAGGATGAGCCCGCGGGCAATCCTCCAGGCGACGCCCGCGCCGGGAGAGACGTGGAACACCATCCGCTCCGCGTCACCGGGAAAAAGCCTTCGCCGCAACCCCGTGTTGACCTTCCACGACGTCGAGCTGAAAAACTCGTCGCGCGGGGATAGGGACACGATGTCGATAAAATCAACCCTCTCCACGCGCGCCTTCCTGTCGCGGTCGTAGAACCGGGCGACAAAATCCAGAAACACGATCTGCGCGCCCTCCACGTACCCTTCGTCGGCGTCGAGCAGGGTGTGGTAGGCGGGGCGCACTTTCACCTCCTGGTACGCGCCGTCCTCCCCGACTCCCGCGCCGAGCGAGGCGCGGGCGGAGAGATGGCCCTTCTCGGGCCTTGACGGCTCACGTATTGACTGCGTAGCTCCCTCACCCGCGCCCAGGGCGCTTCTGGCCCGCAGGGTGCTTATGAACAAACCGGCGTATTCGGCCCTCTCCATCTCTCCTTTCGAATAGCGGTAGCGCACGTATTCGGACACAAGGTCGCACACGATGATCTTTTCGCGTGCGCTCATCGCGCTTTTAAGGATGTCCTCCGGTTTTTTTATCCCCCGGGCGACGTCAAGTGCAAATCGCCTGTTCTCCGCCGAAAGCTGCGAAGCGTAATGGCGCACGGTGGACACACGCGACGGCCTGTAGACGACGGTGTCGACCAGGGAGCTTGCCTCTACTCCCCTGATGGTATCGACGGGAATCACCCAGGTGAAGATCGGCGAGTAGAACTCCCCGGACAGGCCAAGGCCCGGCCTCGCCGCGTCGAGCAGGAACAGGAGGCTGTACGAGCAGTTTTC
>CAZPZJ010000002.1:35213-55289 GCA_964591055.1 uncultured Leptospiraceae bacterium | reverse complement strand
CGCGGAAGGTGTACAGCGGCCCGAAGGTGTCGGTGGTGATCGCCGAGTAGTTGACGGCGTGCGCAAGCAGCGCGCTCCGGTTGCCCGTCTCGACGGTGAGAAGCGTGTGCCCGAACATTGAGGCGGGGCTGTTCATGTGCGCCGCCGGAAAGATCAGCGACACCGCGCCCGCACGCATCGTCTCGACGTTCTGAAATATCTCGGTGCATTCGCCGACCGGCAGTCTCGACGGGTCGATGTTGAGGCGCTGCTTGAGCCAGTGGTAGCGCGCAACGAAGCGGCACACGGGATGCTTCGGCCGCTCGCAGGGAGGCTCGAAAAACGCGCGTATCGTGGCGTGAAGCTCGGCCCGCGGATTTGTGCGACCGTCCGGCGCGAGGAAAAATTTTGGATCATCGACAAGGCTTTTCACGCCGAACAGCGTGTTCCTGTAATGGACCAGCACATGCCAGTACGGATCGCGGTCAAGGCTCCGGCGCTCGGCCTCCCGCACAAGATGGTCCGCGTACCCGGCCGCATCGGCATGCGCCTCCTGCGGCCACGCGACATGGCCGCCCGACATGACAAAGGCGACCGTTGCCAGCGGCAATAAAAAAAACAGAGATACGATTCGCCTGCGCGCCCCGTATCTCCGCTTTACGCAATCCAATTGCGGCGTCCGGTTCAGCTTGACCTGAGCACGGTCTCGATGTTCTGAAGCACCTCGAGGTGGGTGACGTTCTGTGAGGGGAATATCCTCGAAAAATTGTTCTGCAGCTTCGAGTAGAAGGCCGCCCTCTCCGAGTCATTCACTTCCATGAGCACGGCGAATGTGGACAGGTACTCCCCGCTTCCACGCGCAATGTCGATCGCCAGGCTGTCAAGGTTGTCGGCCACGTACCTTGTCACGCGCTCATTGGAAACGATACCGCTGAAGCGGCTGCAGTTCAGCGTCCCTGATGTGATCCCGAACGACTGGTTGAACAGAATGTGGTTGGTGGTGATGGCGAGGGTCTGCGACAGAAGACCGCTCTGTCCCCTGAAGATCATCGACCCCAACCCGCAGCCCACATTGGACTGGTTGGCGTACAGCTCGGAAAACGCGAACACGGATACTGCCGCAGTGAAGAGAACCAACAGCTTTTTCATCATGAACCTCCTGTTTGTATATAACAGGGCCGGCGAGCCGGATCACGATGCTTTCTCCGCTTCGATACCCTGTAATGATCCTATAACATTACATCATTGCACGGATACTGTCAATGGAAAATAATTCAATGACACCTTATCCTTTCACGCCGGATTGCGGACAATGATGACAGGCAACTTAAGCGGCGAAATGTATTTGACAAAATACGCCCCCTTGCGACTCTCAATACCCGAAATTAAAACCATTCCGCCGGTCGCGCGGAGGCGGGTTCTGCATGTATCATCATACCAGTCCCGGCCGCTGTACGGCATGCCGCGCCGGCGTAGAGGAGCAACCATGGCTCAGGAACACGATATTGACGGCGATATACAAGGCGAAGACTTTGAATCCATGCTCAACAGGCATCTCACCAGCCGGGACAACTTTTCGACGGGCGACGAGGTGAGCGGCACGATCGTGCTGATCACGCAGGACTCCGTGCTCGTTGACATCTCAGGCAAGAGCGAGGCGGTGATCGACCTCTCCGAGTTCCTTGACAGAAACGGCAACCACACCCTCAAGAAGGGCGACCCTATCAGCGCTGTCGTCGCCTCGGTGAGGGGAGGAGAAATCAAGCTCACGTCCAGGATCGGGCGCGGATTTCTCAACCAGGAGCTCGTGCGCAAGGCGTTCGAGGACAACATCCCCGTGACCGGAACGATCACATCGGCGGTCAGGGGCGGCTACCGCGTGAGCGTCGGAGGCATACCCTGCTTTTGCCCGTTCTCCCAGATCGAAACGCCTGAAAACGAGAGCGACCTTCTCAACACCACGACCGATTTCAAAATAATCGAGTACCGGGAAAACGGGAAAAACATCATCGTGTCGCGCAAGGCGGTGGTGCAGATGATCAGGGAGCGCAGGCTCTCCGAGATCCTCGCCACGATGAAGGCCGGCGATACCGTGACCGGGATTGTCGCCTCCGTCCAGCAGTTCGGCGTCCTTGTCGACCTCGACGGAGTAGAGGCGCTCATTCCCCGCTCCGAGGCTTCATGGAGCAGGAAGTTCGACCTTTCGGTGTTCGCCCCCGGAGAGAAAGTCACGGCCAGGGTGCTCTCGCTCGAAACCGAAGGGCGCATCGTGCTCAGCCTCAAGCAGATGACGGCCGAGCCATGGGAGCGGGTGCGCGAGTTCAGCGAGGGGCAGACCGTCGCCGGGCGCGTGTCGAACACGATCCGCAGCGGCGCGTTCATCGAGATCGCACCGGGCCTCGAGGGCTTTCTGCCTCTCTCCCGCATGAGCATGACGAAGAAGATCAACGACCCCGGAGAGGTCGTCTCAATCGGCGATTCCGTGCAGGTCAGGCTTCTCGAAATAAGGCCATCCGAAAAAAAGATGCTGCTTGAGCTTGTCACCGGAGAGGCCGATCCCTGGCAGGCGTCCATCGACGATGCCGCCGGCGAAATCCACACGGGCGTCGTCGAAACCGCAAAACCCAATGGAGCAAACGTGCGCCTGGCCAACGGCATGCTCGGCTTCCTGCCGAAAAGCGAAATGACCTCCCTCAGGGGCGACGTGCAGAGCGCCTACCCTGCGGGGTGTGAGGTCAAAGTGGCGGTCAGGGAGATAGAGCGCGAAGGGAAAAAGCTGATCCTCAGCGAAAAGGCCGCGGACCGCAAAAAGGAGCTGAACGAGTTTGAGGAGTTCAACCGCAGGCAGGCGCAGGAGAGCGCCGGCGGCAATACGCTGGGCAGCATCTTCAAGGACAGGTTCAACGAAATCAGCGGGAAGATCGGCAGATGATTGCACCCTTACGCAGCCCTGGCACGGCGGGCCGCCGGGAGATCTCCGGATGATACGACTGAAAAGCGGGGAATCAATCCAGTTTGAAACAGATTTCGACGCCTTCTTCCAGAAGCTCGTGAACGGCATCATCCGCGACGCGCTGAAAGCGGCCAGCTCGGCGATGAGCAGGGGCGAGAACGAGGACGATTTCAACCGCCACATGCTCCGCGAAATAATGGACAACTGCATTTACGTGGTGCACCAGATCAGGGAGCTGCAGAAGACCAGCGAGGACATCGCGACCCTTCTCATCACGGGATGCCTGTTCAACTGCACGGTGATGAACCTCGCCCAGATGGGCCAGACCGAAACCGGCGGGAAGAGCGAAAGCCCCGGAAGCGGGGAAGACGACGACGGCATGGTGCACTGACGGTCAGAGATAGTGGTCGAGCTTGCGCTGGCCCTCCTCGACGCTGTCGACAACGATAAAGTAGTCGTGGTAATCCAGCACATCGATCATCCTGCGCACGCCGTCCTTCACTCCCAGGAGGAGCAGGCGCTTGCCCTTCTGCCGGCAATCGACGCTCAGCTTCATCAGCGTGTTGATGCCCGACGAGGTGACCATCTCAACTCCCTTGAGATTGATGATGACGTTCCCTTTCGCCGCAAGGCCGTGGACCATCCTTGCCAGGTCGTTTTTCGTGGCGTTGGAGATGTTGCCGTTGAGATTGATCACCCTTACGGTGTCATAGTCCTCTATGGTGTAGCGTAACGTTTCCATAACGCTCTCATCCTAAAGCGCGCCGAGCACGTCTCTCAGAAGATTCGCGTCGACCGTCCTGTTATACACGGGATTCCCGATCCCCTCGAGCAGCACGAAGTTGATTTTCCCCGCGGCGTTTTTTTTGTCGAACATCATGTGGCGCACCAGCTCGTCCGGGTCAAGCCCCAGCGAAGGCAGCATCAGCCCGTAGCGCTCCATGCACTCATAAAAGCGACCGGCCTCCCCGCCGGACAGGCCCCCCGACCTTGCGGAAATCTCCACCGCAGCCCTGAGCCCGAAGGCCACCGCCTCGCCGTGGCTGATCCCCCTGTAAGCCATCGCCGACTCCATCGCATGCCCCACCGTGTGCCCCAGGTTCAGAATGGCGCGCCGCCCCGACTCCCTCTCGTCGCCCGCGACCACGGCCCCCTTGAACCCGGCGGAGAGGAACACAAGCTCCTCCAGCACCCCCGGGTCCCGGACGCTTGCAAGGTCGTGTTCCATGAGAAGGTCATAGAGCCGGCGCTCGCCGAGAAGCGCGTGCTTGATCGTTTCGGCAAGCCCGTTTTTCATCTCGCTGTCGGGGAGCGTTTCCAGAAAGCGGATATCGTCGATGACCGCGGAGGGCTGATGAAACGCCCCGACGATGTTCTTGCCCGCGCCTATGTTGACCGCCACCTTTCCCCCGATGCTCGAATCGACCATCGCGAGCAGCGTGGTGGGCACGTGGACAAACGCGATTCCCCGCATGTACATGGCCGCGCAGTAACCGGCAAAATCCCCCGCCACCCCGCCGCCGACGGCGATGATCGCGGACGAGCGTGTGAGCCCCTTTGAGAGGAGCCCGTTGAAATAGCTTTCGGCGAAGCTGTAGCTCTTGTACTCCTCGCCGTCCGGCATGAGCATGACTTCGCACCCCGGGAACCTCGCGGAAAGGCGAGCAAGCGGCTCCGCGTGCAGCGCCCATACCCGCTCGCTCGCCATGATCGCGACACGATCGGCGCGCGCAATGGCGGGCGGAATCTCAAAGACGCCGAGCACCTCACGGCCGATCGCGACATTGTACCGCGCGGGGCCGACATCAAGCGTGACGATCCTCAAAGGGGCATCCAGTTTTTCTTGTAGTAGAGCCGCTCGATGCTTCCCTTTTCGAGGAGCGCGAGGATCTCTTCACGGACCGGGGGGAATATGATGAGGTCTTTGATTTCGTCGCCCGTAAAATACCTGTAGGAGAAAAGCCGGCTTTCGCTGCCCAGGCTGTACTCGCCGGAACGGTAGGCGCAATGGAAGAAGATGTGAAGGATGTGCCTCTTGTACGCCGGCTCGATGCTGTCGCACATGAAGGCCATCTCCCCCACGTCCACCTGAATGCCCAGCTCTTCCTTCAATTCACGCTGGAGGGCGTCGGGAAGGGGCTCGCCGTAATCGACGCCTCCCCCCGGCAGCAGCCAGTACACCTTGTCGTCTTTCCGGTGGGCGATCAACAGGATGCGGTCGCCATCGACGAGCAGTCCCGAAACCCTGATCCTGATTTTCCTTCCCGCGTGTTCCGCCGACATCAGATGGTTTGGTCCCCTCCATGGATGATCTCAAGCACTTTCGCCGCGGCGCTCATCTCCGCTCTGCGCTTGCTGTTCCCCGTGCCCACCGCGGTTTCAACACCGTTGATCAGAAGGCGCACGGTAAACTCCTTCTGGTGGTCCGGCCCGGACTCCTTGACGACCTCGTAGACCGGCCGGTCCTTGTACTTCTTCTGCACGTACTCCTGGAGGGTGGTTTTGGGGTCACGGAGGTACGACTGCTTGTCAATCCGCTCAATGTCCTTTTTCAGGAGCTGAAGCACGAATTTTTTGCAGGGGCGGAGTCCCGAATCCAGGTAGAGCGCGCCGATCACCGCCTCAAGGGTATTGGCGAGGATCGAGGGCCTGTGCCTCCCCCCGCTCTGGTCCTCGCCCTTGCCCATCAGGATATAGCTTCCCAGATTGATCTCGTTGGATACCTTGGCGAGCGTGGATTCAGAAACAACGGCGGATTTTATCTTGGCGAGGTCTCCCTCAGGATAGTCTTCGAATCGCTTGAAGAGGTATTCGTTGACGATCAACGCGAGCACCGAATCTCCCAGGTACTCGAGCCGCTCGTTGTCCTTCTGGCTGCCGGTGGCTTCGTTCAGGTAGGAGCGGTGAACAAGCGCCCTGTTGAGGAGGCTCTTGTCGGTGAACTTCACTTTAATCTTACTCTGGAGACTCCCGAGCTGCCTGTACCTGTTCTTTTTCCTGTCCGAAGGCGCTTCGTGTATAAGGCTGTCTCCCATCACGGCATTACTCTCATTCACATATATCGATCAACGTCGGGAGGCGCTTCCAAGTGAAGGGTGCGCGTCCTCCCGCGGGCGACCGGACAAATTTTCAGGACGCCTTGAGCTTGTTGTCGATGTAGACAAGAGCGTCCTTGACGGTCGCCATTTTTTCGGCGTCCTCATCGGGGATTTCAATACCGAATTCTTCTTCGAGTGCCATTACCAGCTCAAGGGTATCGAGGGAATCAGCGCCAAGGTCATCCACAAAAGACGCTTCGGGCGTCACTTCGGAATCATCAACCCCGAGCCTGTCAACGATGATCTTTTTGACTTTTTCAAAATCAACTGCCATGAGACTACCCCCAGCTTTTGTCGATTGTCCAATAACCAACGGCGTCGAACGACACAGGAACCGATCAATTGGCCACTCGCGACTGCGCGTAAATTTCCGATACTGCTTTATGTATCGAACGTCCGCATGCAAAACATGACAACATAATGCGCGCCGCCGGCAAAAACCGAGCACACCGGCGTCAGGTGAGCAACTAATATAAAAAAAACTCTCAATCTGTCAAGATATAAAAAAAGGATGCGTTCAACATCCTTTTCATATACGCCATGCTCTCTCCCCCTTCACCGCGCACGATATCCCGCCGGTGAAGGGCGAACATCAGCTTTCCTTGCTTTCCTTGATTTTTACGGTTTTTTCCATAATCAGCTGTCCCTTGTAATGGTAGCACTCAGGGCAGACGCGGTGGGGCAGCACATACGCGCCGCAACGGGGGCACGGCCGGAGATTGGGGGCTCCAATGGCCTCGTTCGCCCTTCTCATCCGGGATTTTGACTTCGATTTTTTCCTCTTTGGAACCGCCACAACTGGACTCCACATTCATTATGATATTGCAAGACTTTGCAGATTTATTAACTGACGCTGAAAACGTCAACACTTATTTCACATTTTTATCCGATGCGGACAGAAGAAGCAGACGCTGCCTTGCCCGGAGCGAAAAGGGCGAATTCGGATGGGAAGTGATCACCTTGTGATAGTATTCCCGGGCCTTGAACACGTCGCTCCGCTTCTGGTACATTCTTCCCAGATCGTAGAAAAGCTGGTCGGCAAGCATCCCTGTCGCGTGGTCCCGCTCAAGCCTCTTGTACAGCTCCAGCGCGTCCTGGTGGTTTCCAAGGTATTCGCTCGCAACCGCGGCCTTGTGGAGCGCCAGCGCCGAAAACTGCGAAGACGGCCTCCGATCCACCTGCGCCAGGTAGTACCGCCTGGCCTGCTCGTATTTCTTTTCGTTGAAACTCATGTTGCCAAGCACATAATAGCCCGCATTGCTCACATGCCCCCAGCGGGAAGAGGCCACAACCTTCTCCAGTTCGCTCACCGTGACGAAATAGAGGCTGGTCCTCCCCTGCTCGTCGCCCTGGTAGGAGCGGTACTGGTCGAGCAGCTCCTCGAACTTTTCAAGCTCCGCTGTTGTCCTGTGGTCGTAATACATGAAACCGCCAATCGCAAGCATCAGGGCGGCCAGCACGCCGATTGCGCCGTAGAGCACCAGTGCACGGTTCTTTTTAACAAAGTCCTTGACGAACATTAACGCGTTTTCGACCAGGTTCCTCTGTATTGTAATGTCCCTTTTTTCCATTATCTGTCACCGGCCTATAACTTGTCTTTCAGGATGTCGCCAAATGTCACCTTGGTCGGATTGGAACCTGCGAGCACCCTGCTGAGCTCCTCTTTCTCCTGCTGCATCTCAAAATGCTTGATGCTCAACGACATTCTCTTCTTGTCAGGATCGACCCCCAGCACGACCGCGCTCACCCGGTCGCCGACTGCAAAACGCTCATCCAGCGTTTCAATCTTCTTCCGGGACACCTCGGAAATATGAACGAGCCCCTCAACCCCGTCCTCAATCTTCACAAAAAGGCCGAAGCCCGTGATGCGGGTCACCACGCCGGAGACTTTCGACCGGACGGGATATTTTTCCTTGAGCGCCTCCCACGGCGAGCGGGTGAGATGCTTGACGCCGCAGGCCACCTTCTGCTGGTCGGCCCTGACCTCGAGAATTTTGAATTCGACCTCATCGCCCTCGCGGTAATTCTTCAACACGTCCCTGGCGTCATCGTCCCAGCTCACATCCGAGATGTGAATGAGCCCATCGATGTCGTCCTCCAGCTCAACGAACATGCCGAAATTCACGATCTTCTTGATCGGCTTCTTCACCACCGTGCCCTCGGGAAAACGCTCATGAATGGTGTCCCAGGGATTGGGAGTAAGCTGCTTGATTCCCAGCGACATCTTCCTCTCTTCGGGGTCGATTGAAAGCACCTTCACGCTGACCCGGTCGCCCTTTTTATACAGCTCCGCGGGGTTCAGGCTCTTCCTGGTCCAGGATATCTCCGAGGCGGCGACAAGGCCCTCAACGCCGTCCTCGACTTCCACAAAAACTCCGAAGTTGGTCACGGTGACCACCCTGCCCTGGAGTTCCGCTCCGGCGAGATATCGCTCCCCCGCCGACAGCCAGGGATCTTCCGCAAGCTGCTTGATGCCGACCGTCACCCGCCGTGCGGCGTCGTCAATCTCGAGCACCTGGAACTCGCGCTCATCGCCCATTTTCAGGACATTCCTTTTCTTGAACACCTTCTTCCAGGACATGTCCTCTTTCTTCATATACGCTTCAACGCCATCGATGTTCACGATCGCACCGTCGCCCGCATAGCGCAGCAGCCTGCCTGACGCGCGGGAGCCCGCCGAATACTTTTCGCGGAAGCCGGCCCATATCTTCTCGTTTTCCTCGTCCGTATAGTCCTTCCTCGAAAGGATGATCTTGTTCTTTCCCTCATCCACTTTCCTGATCTTGAAGGTGAACGCCTCGCCCGTCTTGGAGGATTTTTTGAACTTCAAATCACCCGCCTGCGAGTAGGGGAGGAAGCCGCTGATGCCGTCGCAGTCGACGTCAAGGCCCCTGTCGCTCACGTCATTGATTGCGCCCGATATGTACCGGTTGCCCTGCCTGTACCATTCAATGAAGTTTTGCCACTTCTGGTGCCTTTCCGCCGCGTTTTTGGAGAAGACGAACATCCCGTCGATCGGCCTCCGGCTCACCAGCATGACCGAGATCACGTCCCCGACCTTCGGCTTTTCAGCAAACTCCTCCAGGCTCACCCGGCCTTCCGACTTGGAGCCGACATTGACATAGGCGAACTCGTTGTCCACGGTGACGATCTCTCCCTTCAGTATCCTGTTGGGCGCGGTCACGTCCACGGCGGAATTCGCCACGTGCTCCATGCTTATTTCTTCGTCAAACTTCCCGGTATTATCTATCATTTCAAAATACCCTGTGATATTTGATTGTTCTTCATGGATCCCGACGAACGGGGTTCTGGACAACCGGGAAACCTATTCCCTGTCGGCACGACACAGCGGGGCAACAATATCTGTAATGTGCTCAATCACTTCTTCCCTGGTCATGGAGGACGTGTCGATGTACACAGCATCATCCGCCCTTATCAAGGCGCCGAACTGACGCGATCGATCCTCGACGTCACGTTGGATAATCTGTTTTTTTATGTCATGAAAGTCAACTTTTTTTCCCGAATCCTCATATTCGGCGCGCCTGCGCTCCGCCCTCACGTCCACTGAGGCGTCAAGGTAGATTTTCAGCGTGGCGTCGGGAAACACCACCGTCCCGATATCGCGCCCGTCCATAATAATGGAATCGTTCCGGCTCCACTGCCTGAGCAGCGAATTGACATAGGCGCGGACGTCGGGGTTATCGGAGACGCGACCGATGTTTTTCGCGATGAGCTCGCTTCGAATCTCCGACGAGACGTTTTCCCCGTCCAGAAACGTGCTTGCCCTCCCCGACTCTTCAAAGACCTGGGCGATCCGCACACCCTCAAGCTGTTGCAGATGCCCGCCGGCGTGTTCGATGGCTCCCGGCGCGCGCAGAAGCTTCAACGTTATTGCGCGGTAAATCGCGCCCGAATCGATATACCGGAGCCCGCATCGAAGCGCCACCGCCTTTGAAACGCTGCTCTTGCCCGATCCGGCCGGCCCGTCCACCGCTACCGTTACGATGCTCTTCCCCATGCTCAAAGACCGTCCCTGAAGTTCTTGACGCGATTGAAGTACTTCTCAAGTCCCTCCGCGTCCCACCCGCGTATGAGATCTGCGACCCTGTCGAGGGAATCGCGGAACGCTCCAATTCCATCGAGAATGCGCTGCCGGTTGAGCACGCAGATGTCCCGCCACATTTCGGGCGAGCCGGACGCGATCCTCGTCATATCCAGAAATCCTCTTCCTATGTGATGCGCAAAATCCAGCCCTTCTTCGCTCCCGGCGCGCTCGATCCCTTCCACGAGCAAGGCCGCCGCCAGATGCGGTATGTGGCTCGTCAGGGAGATGATCCTGTCGTGATGCTCCGCCGTGGTTACAAAAGTACGCGCGCCGAGCGAGCGCCAGAACAACGCGGCGCGTTCAATATCCGCCGGCGCGTTGAGATGGTGCGGGGTTATAATGACCGATGCGCCTTCGTAGATGTTGCCCAGCTCCGGGCGGTATCCGGATTTCTCCGAGCCGGTCATAGGGTGGCAGCCGATAAACGCGCCGGGCCTCGCGCCAGAAAGCGCGGCGTCGACGATCGGCTGTTTCACACTGCCCGCGTCAATCACCAGCGCGGTTTCGGGAAGCTCCGGATCGTCCAGCACCAGGCGGAGGATGTCAAGCGCCGCGACGACCGGAGCGGTGATAACGACGAGGTCAAGCCCCGCCGCGCATCCCGGCCCCGCCGCACGCGCCCTGTCGGCAAGCCCCAGGCGCACGGCCTGATCGGCGCGTTCCGTGTCGCTGTCGAATACGGTGATGCTGACCGGGGCGCCAAGATTTTTCACTGCGGAGCACAGCGCCCCACCGAGAAGCCCGAACCCGAACACCCCGATTTTCCTGAACATCAGGCGTCCCTGCCGATGGCCAGTGAAAGTTTTTTGAGCCGTGCAATCAGGTTCACCAGCTGGTCGTAATCGATGGTCTGCTGGCCGTCGGACATCGCATCCTCGGGATTCGGGTGCGCTTCAACCATCACGCCGTCCGCGCCGGCCGCAACATACGCCATCGCGGCGGGAAGCACAAAGTCCTTGAGGCCCATCGCGTGGCTCGGGTCGGCGATGATCGGAAGGTGGCTCCATTCCCTGATGATCGGCACCACGCCCGCGTCCAGCGTGTTCCTGGTCACGTCCTCGAAGGTGCGGATTCCCCTGGGACAGAGGATCACCTCCTTGTTGCCATGGGAGAGGATGTACTCGGCCGACATCAGGAATTCATTGACGGTGGAGCTCATTCCCCGCTTCAGGAGCACGGGCTTTTTCGCCCGGCCGACCTCCTTGAGCAGGTTGAAGTTCTGCATGTTCCTGGTCCCTATCTGGAGCACGTCCACGTGCTCTGCGATGCGCTCGACATCCCTCGGGTCCATGACCTCGGTAATGACGGGCAGTCCGCTCGCTTCGCGGGCCTGCGCCAGGAATTTCAGGCCGTCAGCGCCGAATCCCTGGAACGAGTACGGCGAGGTGCGCGGCTTGTAGGCGCCCGCTCTGAACATGTCGGCGCCCGCTTTTTTGACCATCAGCGCGTGCTCAATCACCTCCTTCTCCCCCTCCAGGGCGCACGGACCGGCGATCACCACGATCTTTCCGCCGCCGATTTCAACATCGCCCACACGGACGACGGTGCGGTCAGGATGGGTTTCCCTGCTCACCAGCTTGAACGGCTTCAGGATCGGCTTGACCGACTCGACGCCGGCGATCGCCTGCAGCGGAATTTCCCTGATCACGTCCTCGTCGCCGATCACCGTGACGATCGTCCGCTGCACGCCCGTCGAAACATGCGGTTCGAGATTGAGGGATCTGATCTTTTCGACTATGTGGTCGATTTCGTCAGTGGTGACATTGGGCTTCAATACGATGAGCATGCGTGTTCTCCAGCATCATGTATGTTTATGTCCCGGTCGACGGGCGCGGCCGGAAGGCGCGAATGTCCCGGAGAGGGAAACTCAGCTGCCCGCGGGATATGATCCGAGTATTTTCAGAAACAGCGTGCTTTCCTTCATTGCATCCAGCGCGTTTTTGACCACCGTATCGTCCCGGTGACCTGCGAAGTCAATGAAAAAATTGTACTCCCACATCTTTTTCTTGTCCGGCCGCGACTCGATCTTCGTCATGTTGATTTTCGCGTCATGAAACGGCTTCAGCATGTCGTACAGCGCGCCTGCCCGGTCCCTGATCGCGCACACGATCGACGTTTTGTCCTTTCCGGTGGGAGCGCTGTCGCTTCTCCCGATCACCAGAAAGCGCGTGTAGTTGTGGCGGGAGTCCTCTATTCCCGATGCGAGCACATTGAGCCCGTTCAGCCTGGCGGACACCTCCGACGCGATCGCCGCGGAGTACTTGTCCCAGGACGCGGTTTCGGCGGCGGTCGACGTGGAGCCGACCTGTATGGTCTCCACGCCGGGAAGGTTTTCCCTGAGCCACTGCTTACACTGGCCCAGCGGCTGCGGATGCGAATAGAGCTTTTTTATCTTCTTCACGTCGTCGCACAGCGAGACGAGGTTGTGCGATATGCGCAAAAACTTCTCGGACACGATCATAAGGTCAGTGTCGAGAAACTCGTCCAGCGTGTAGGTCACCGCGCCTTCCGTGCTGTTCTCCACCGGCACCACCCCGCAGGTAACGCTCCCGGACTCCACCTGCTGGAACACCTCCGGGATCGTCCTGTACGGGATCGCGGTGATCGATTCGCCGAAGATTTCAAGAAGCGCGATATGCGTAAAGGTGCCCGCCGGGCCGAAATAGGCCGCGCTCAACTGACCGCCCAGCGCCATGGAGCCGGACACTATCTCGGTGTACACCTTCATCAGAAGGTCGCCTGAAAGCGGGCCCTGGTTGCAGCGGTCTATGATTTCACGCAGGCGGACCCGTTCGGCCGGGGAATAACCGCCAACGGGCATTGACCGGATATCCTCGACATGAAGCCTCGCCCGCTCCGAGATGAGCTCGATGATGCGCCTGTCGATGTCTTCGATTTTCGGATTCATCTATTCCTCGCTGGTGAAGGTGAGTTCCTTGATCTCGGACAGCTTCGGAAGGTCGGATATCCTGTTGAGCCCGAAGAACTTCAGGAAATCGTTGGTGGTGCCGTACGCGAGCGGCCGTCCCGGAAGGTCCTTGCGACCCACCGGCCTGACGAGGTTCTTTTTCATGAGATTGGACACCATCATGCGCGACGACACGCCACGGAGCTCGTCGATCTCGGCGATCGAGATCGGCTGCTTGTAGGAAATGATCGAGAGCGTCTCGAGCATTCCCTTGGAAAGCGTCTCCTTGCGGCTGTACCCCATCACCCTCCTGATCTGGTCGGCATGGCGCTTGTGCGTCACGAACTGGAACCCCTTCGATATCTCGACGATCCTGATCCCGCCGTCCCTGCTTTCGTATTCGTCGACGAGCGAATCCATCACGATGCGTGCGTGGACCGGGTCAAGACCGAAGTGCTTCACGAAAAACGCGACAGGCAACGGCTCGGACGAAAGAAACAGCACCGCCTCAAAAAGCCCTCTCAGCTCGTTTTCATCCGCGCCGGCCCCGCCCTCTCCTTCCGGCCCGGTTTCCGTTTCCTCAATGTCTTCTTCTTTTTTATCGTGTTCGTTGTCATTCATGGCGGATCGCTCCCGCGCGAGGATCGCTCCCGCACGCGCTCCTCGTCTCTGATTTCACCAAATTCCACCCGGCCGTCAGGCCGTGCGCCCTGTCCCGGCGCGAAACAGCCTGATGTCGCCGAAAAGCGTATGCTGCATTATTTTAATCCTTCCGGTTTTCGCCATTTCGAGTATCGCGAGAAACGAGGCGATCACCAGCGGCCTCGTCACGCTTCCGCGGAAGATGTCCGCGAAGAGCACGCTTTCACTGTTCTCGAGCAGGCCGGCGATGAACAAAATCCTGTCGCTCACGAGGATTTCGTCGAACACGATTTCCTCCTGCGCAATTTCGGCCTTTGAGTCCATCACCTCGGAGAAGGCCTTCAGGAGGTCGAACAGCGACACCTCGATGTAAACGTCCTGCACGTCGGCCTCAACCGCGGGCGCCGATCTCGCGTAACAGTCCGACTGGAGCTCGTAGCGCTCACGCAGCTTCGCCGACGCCGCCTGGTACTTTTTGTACTCCATCAGTTTTTCAATGAGGTCGGGAGGAAGCGGCTGCACAAAATACTCGTCCTCCATCTCCCCGCCCGGCAGGAGCGCTTTCGACTTGTAGTACAGCAGCTCCGACGCCATGAGAATGAACTCCGATGCGATCTGGATGTTGAGCTGCTCCATGAGACGCAGGAACTTAATGTACTGCTCGGTGACAAGCGCGAGCGGCACTTCGGTCACGTCGAGTTTCGCGCTCTTGATCAGGTTCCAGAGCAGGTCCAGAGGCCCTTCAAAATTCTCAATGGTGATGACGTACTTGCTCTCACCTGATGTGACCGCGGTTTCGGACATTGTGATGGTTTCAGTACCGGCAAGATGAATGAGCGCCGCCGCATCGCAAATCCGGCGGTGTTTCGTTTCGATATTTCATGCTTCACGCGTTCCCTGATAAATAAAGCGACACAGATGATGTCGCTTCCGAAGACAGACTGAAAGAAGGTCGATTCAGGTGTTACGAAAGCGCCTTTTCGGCGGCCTTCTGGAGCCTTTCGGGAGGAAACGGTTTTACGACAAAATCCTTGACGCCGATTTTTATCGCCTTGGTCAGCAGATTCTCCTGCCCGAGCGCGGTCACCATTATTATCCTCGCGGAGGGGTCGGTACGGAGTATTTCCTCCGCAGCCTCAATACCGTCCTTTTCCCTCATGGTGATGTCCATGGTCACGAGTTCCGGCTTGAGCTTCTTGTACAGTTCCACGGCCTCGTTGCCGTTCTCGGCTTCACCGACGATTTCATGGCCTTTGGGTACAAGGGCGTCTTTTACAAGAGTCCTCATGAACTTCGCGTCGTCAACAACCAGAATCCGTGCCATTTCCACACCCCGTTAAGGAATAATATCATTCGACCCCGACAACCGCGATTAAATGCTGACTATAATGGCGGCAGATAACCCTATCAACAACAATTTTCACACGCACGGCGTTTTTTACAATAAATGTATGAACGCTAAAGATATTCAACTATTTTTTTTGCGATATCACCCAGCGGCACCACCGTCTCAATTGCCCCTATTTCAACCGCGACCCTGTTCATGCCGAACACTACCGACGTGCTTTCGTCCTGCGCGATGGTCGATCCGCCCCTGTTTTTGATGTTCAGTATTCCCGCGGAGCCGTCCTTCCCCATCCCCGTCATGATCACACCGACCGTGTTCCTGCCGTACGCCTCCGCCACCGAGTTGAACAACACGTCGATGGAAGGCATGTGCCCGGAAACTTTTTCACTCTTGAATATCCGGATAACGCTCTCCCCCCCCTTCTTCTCGACCGCCATGTGGGAGTGTCCCGGAGCGATAAACCCCGTACCCGGCAGCACGCGGTCGCCGTCCTCGGCCTCCTTGACCTTGAGCGGCGAATTGCTGTTGAGCCTTTCGGCGAACGCCTTCGTAAAGCCTTCGGGCATGTGCTGCACCACAAGCACCGAGGTGGGAAACTGCTGCGGGAGGCTTTTAAATACGGTCAACAGGGCTGAGGGACCGCCGGTCGAGGTGCCGATCGCCACGACCCGGGTCGTGTGATCAACCGCCGAAACGGGCTCTACGACCGGTGCGGGTTCTTCGGGATGCCTTTCCACGTCGTGCCGCTGGAGTATGTTGATCTTGGAGCGGTACACCGACTTGATCTTGGTAATGAGGAGGTTTCCGATTTCCTCGACCGACAGCGACAGTATGGAAGACGGTTTGGGGATGAAGTCCACCGCCCCGTACTCGAGCGCCCGGAAGGTCGGTTCGGCTCCGTCCTGGGTGAGGACGCTCATCATGATGACCGGCTTGGGATTGGTCTGGATAATCTCCCTGAGCGCGTCAAGCCCGTTCATGATGGGCATCTCGATGTCCATGGTTATGACGTCGGGATCGAGCACCCTGTTTTTAAAAATCGCGGTCTTCCCGTTGTTGGCGGTGCCGACCACCTCTATTTCCGGATCGGCCTCCAGAATATCGACCACGATTTTTCTGACAAGCGCTGAATCATCTACGACCAGGACTTTGATCTTAGAATTCATACTCTCGCAGCTTGCCCACGATGAATTTCAGGCTCTCCGTGTCCGGGAGGATCAGGAGGTTGCCGATCACGCGGTCGTCACCGTAGAAGAAGTCGGTCTCCATGACCAGCGCGTAATCATTCGAGATGTTGTGCATCACGAGGATTGAATCCAGCATGGCCTGCATATAATCATGTATGATCGTGGGCACGGTCGGTTTGAGCACGATGTTGAGCCTGTCGGCGAACACGTTGACCACGGACGAGCCGATGATGTTGGTTACTTCCCTGAGCGCCGATTCACCGTCTTCCGTGAGCTGGCCGGTCCCGGAGGAGCCGTACAGCATGTCAATCAGCTCGAAACCGTTCTCCTGCTGCAGGCTGAACAGGACGGTGCCGTTCACCTCTCCCACCAGGGGCATGTACACTCCGATGTAGACGCTGTTGACGTCTCCGATGGTGGCGGGAATTGCCTCCATCGACATGAACGCCACCTCGGGGATCGAAAGGTCAATCTGCTTGCCCAGAATCTTTGAAAGCGATTCTGCCGCTTCGGTGATGCCGATGTTGGCGATAATCCTGACGTTGTCGACATCCTGATCCGTCAGGCCAAGCTCCTTCTTGATATGCTCGTCGGATTTCCCGTCGGCAAGGGTCGAGCGCACCGTCTCCTTCAATTCATCCTTGAACTTGCCAAGCGCCTCCTTGACCCTTCTGTCAAGCTCCTCGTCGGAAAGCTCCTCGCGCGCCTTCGGGGCTGCTTCTTCCTTCACGGGCTCCGGCGGCGCAACGACAGCGGCGGGCTCGACAGGCGCACTGACGACGGGCGCCGGCGCTGCTTCCTGCCGCGGCGCTTCTGCCGGCGGCGCCGGTTTGACTACAGCGGGGGGTTCCTGTTTCGGGGCCGGCGGCTTCACTTCCGCGGCTTTCACCGGCTTTGCGGCTTCCGCCGGAACCTTTTCAGCCGCGCCGGGGGCCGGCGCAAACGCGCCCGCAGTCATTCCTTCGAGTATCCGCTGGCGGTCCCTTCTGGTAAGCACATCCTGGTCGCTGATCACCTTGTTGATCATGGAGGCAATGTCCAGGATCAGGCAGATGCTGCCGTCCCCGAGAATGGACGCTCCGGCGAGGCCCTCCACCGTGCGGTAATTCTGCTCGAGCGACTTGATGACGATCTCCTGCTTGCCCTCGAGGAAATCCACCATCATGCCGATCTTCCTGTTGCCGAAGCCCACCACCACCACGGGGATCTTGTCGTTGCCCGAAAGGGCGCTGTCGGTGCCGACAAACTCATTGAGCCTGATCAGCGACAGTATCTCGCCGCGCAGGTTTATCACCTCATGGCCCTCGATGGTGGTTATCTCATTTTCGGCTATTTTTATCGTCTCAATCACGTCGGAAAGCGGAATGGCGTAAATCTCGTTGCGCACCTTGACCATGATGGCGGGAATGATCGCCAGGGTCAGGGGGAAGGCCATGACGAAGCGGGTGCCCATACCGGGTTCGGTTTCGATGCTGACGTTGCCGTTAAGTTCGGTCACGATCTCCTTGACCACGTTCATCCCCACGCCCCGGCCGGATATGTCGGTGATCTTTTCGGCGGTGGAAAATCCCGCAGTGAAGATGATCTGGTAGATGTCGTCGTTGTCCATGTTCGCCAGCATTTCCTTGGTGACGATCCCCTTCTTCAGCGCGTGGGCCCTGATGGCGTCGCCGTTGAGGCCGCGCCCGTCGTCGCTCACCTCGACGAATATCTGGTTGCCGCCCTGGAACGCGTTCAGGGTGATCGTGCCCATCTCGCTCTTGTTCATCCGTTTGCGCTCTTCAACCGTTTCTATTCCATGGTCAACCGAGTTGCGGATCAGGTGCATCAGCGGCTCGCCTATCGCGTCGATGACCTTCTTGTCGAGCTCCGTCTCCTCGCCGATCACCTTGAGCTGGAGCCGTTTGTTGAACTCGAGCGAAAGGTCCCGCACCATCCTGTTGAACCGGGAGAAGACCTGGCCAATCGGCACCATCCTCGTCTTCATGATGCTGCTCTGCAGGTCCTTGGCGATGCGAGACATCTGCTCCATTCTGTTCTTGAATTCGTTGATGATGGTCTTGTCATACGACTGACGGCGCATTTCCTCGTAGAGGCGGTAGAAGCCGGAGTTGGCGATGACAAGCTCTCCGACATTGTTGAGAAGCAGGTCGAGCTTGTCCACCGATACCTTGACCGTTTTTATTATGTGGGACTTCCTGTCATCCTTCCGGACCCCGTATACGCCGCGATCCGCTTCGGAATCCTCCACCTCCGTCTCATCCTCCTGGACCTCCTCCCGTGCAACCGGCGCTTCGGGCATTGAAGGCAGCTCTTCGGGAGCGGGCGGCGCGCTTTCAGGCTGTGCAGCCGGCGCCTCCTCGGTCAGGGCGATCGTCTCCGGATCGTGGAACTTCAGCACCAGCTTCTCGTCCTTGCGAATGAGGCTGATCCGCCTGAAATCCACCCTCTGCACCTGGTCCACATCGCAGGCCCTGCGGATATCATCGAGCGGGCTGGATGTCAGCAGAATGGCCTTCAGCGCCTCGAGCTTTTCAGGGTCGTCAACATCGTCAAGATCGGGCACCACCTTAATCACCTGCGCGATGTGCTCCAGATTGTTGAGCACAAGCCTCAGCTTCAGGGACTTCATCATGGCGTCCGCTTCGAGGAACACCGTCACCTCGCAGCAGGCCAATCCCGATTCGAGCCCGCCGCGGATCACCCTCTTGTCCCCGGCGTCGAACTCGAGTCTGGGCGAGTCCCGCCGCGGCCCGGCAGGCGCGGCTTCGGTCCGGACAGGCGATGGCGCCGCTTCCCCCTTTCGCTCGCTCACGCTCTCGATCTCACGGATTATCGGCGCAAGGTCCTGTGTCGGCTCTTCGCCGCCGCCGACCGTTTCGATGACCGAGTTGATGACGTCGAAGCACCGGAAGAGCACGCTCACGATGCCGGGCGTCACGTCCATCGTCTTGTCACGGATCCCCTGCAGGAGGTTTTCCATCTTGTGCGCGAGGTCGCTCAACGAGTTGAGCCCCACGAACGCCGCGGAGCTTTTCAGCGAGTGCGCCGCCCTGAAGATATTATTGATGATATCGCTGTCGTTCGGATCCTTTTCGAGCTGAAGAAGGTTCTGATTCAGCTCCTGAAGCTGCTCGTCAGCCTCTTCAAGAAATATGTCCTGGTACTCCCCAAGGCTAAATCCCATCGTCTTTCTCCAGCAATAGTTTCTGATCCGGGCGGCGACCCGGCGAGCGTCTCTTCCCGCCGGGCTAAGAAGCGGTTTCAGTGAAAAGCATGTTCCCCAGGCTCAGGATGATGATGAGCCGGTTGGAAAGCCGCCCTATCCCCTTTATGAACTCTTCCGATACGCCCTCGATCAGCTCGGACGGAGGGTCGATGTTCCGTTCGGGCATGCGGACGACCTGGTAGACGTTGTCCACCAGAAGGCCGACAAGCTTTTCGCCGACTTCAACAACGATGATGCGCGTCAGGTCGGTGACATCACCCCGCGGGAAACCGAAACGGTCGCGGACGTCAACCACGGGAATGACGTTTCCGCGCAGGTTGATCACTCCCCTGATGTACGAGGGGGTGTTGGGCAGGCGCGTAATGTCCGGCATCCTGAGAATCTCATGCACGGCGAGGATGTCCAGGCCGTATTCCACTTCGTCAAGAAGAAAGCTCACAAGCTGAATGATCTCGCCATCGACCTCGCCCTCGTCGTGGTTGCCGCCGGCCGCCTGATCGGCTGCGCCGTTTATGGCTTCATCTTCCCTCTGGGTTTTTTGCAGCAGTTCGCGAATATCCATGTGCCCTTCCCGCTTGTTCCTGTTCTGTGCGCCCGCCGGTTGCCGCCGCCATTATTGCGTGAATG
>CAZPZJ010000002.1:10768-35113 GCA_964591055.1 uncultured Leptospiraceae bacterium | reverse complement strand
TCCTGCATGGATATAACCCCATGATCGGAGAAAAATTTCAACAATAATATTTCATTGGAGAGATCCGGAAACGCGGGGAACGTCAGCGGCGCAGGACGAGCAGGCCGTTTTCCTCCGTACCGACGATAATGCTGCCGCCGGATACTGTCACGGCCGTGGTGGGGGCCGATCCCATTACATACGACCACCGCACGGAGCCGCTTGCGCCGTCGATCACGTAGAGCGCGCGCCCGGCGGCAATGTGCAGATGGCCGTCGCGAAATGCAGGCGCCACCGTGATCCTGCCTCCAAGGCCAACCCGCCACACCCGCGAGCCCGCGGCGTCGTATTTCAGGACGATCCCGTCGCTGCTCATCACGTAAAGGTCGCCCCTTTCTGCGAAGAGGTGGACAATCAGGCCATTGCCCGTGCTACGGCGCCAGTCCGTTCTCCCGCGCTCGGTGTCATACGAGATCACCTCGCCCTGGTAATTGGCCAGAAACAGCTTGCCCTGGGAGAACGCCATTGAGCCGCTCATCACCCTGCCCGTCTGTATCCTGTCTTCAACTGCGCCGGTTGTCTGATTCAGCCGGTAGAGGTTTCCGTCCTGTGAGGCGACATACAGGCGCTGGTTGCGCAGCACCGGCGTGGAGAACACCCCGGCGTCAAGCCTCGCCTGCCAGGCGATCCTCCCGGCGCGGCTTATGGCGTACACATACCCGCGCGAGGTTCCGGCGTAGAGCATGCCATTCGCCTGCTCTATGCCGGAGCCGAAGAGCAGAAGCCCCTCGATGCGCACGCTCCAGGCGGGCCGCCCGTCACGCAGCGACAGCGCGACGATCCTCCCTCCGGACGTGGGAACGTACAGCAGATTGCCATCGCCTGGCGGCGTGGCCGTGACATGCTCGCCCAGGTGTCGCCTCCAGAGCATGCCTGCGGACGTGACCGCCTCAAGCAGTCCGTCGGTGGAAATATTGATGATCATGTCGAGCTGGGGAATTGACACAACCGAGGAGGAATTTTTCTCCGCCGCCCACCTGTTGATGTCGAAGCGGGACTTCTCCCGTTCAAGGACCAGCGAAACAGTCCGGCGACCTCCCTCCATCGCCTCCTCGATCCGGCGCGAGGCATATCCGCCCGCCCGCGCCTCGATGACGTGCCTGCCCGGCGCGAGCAGCACCGTCCTGCTGCCGCTTCCACGCAGGTCGCCGTCCACATACACGCCGGCGCTTTCCGGGACAACCTGTATGCTCAGCTCAAGCACCCTTTCCGCCTCCCCGTCCCGGCCCGCAAGGCGAGCGGGCGACGAAGCGTACTGCGCCACTTCCTTCATTTCAGACGCCATCGTGGCGTTTTCATTCCTTATGTCGGCCACCACCACGGGAGCCTCATCGTCGACCGCCCCTCCTACGACACGCTCAACCGGCATGTCGGTCGCAAGGGCCTGCATCACCCTGCGGCCGATCCTGTCGACCGCGGAGGCGCTCACCGTGCACACGTCGCCGGGCCCGACGGTCACCGCGGACTCATCGAGCGCCGCGTCGATGCGCCTCACCACATCCTCGCCGGCGGAGGCGCCGACGGCGGCAAGGTTCACCCTGCTTCTCACGCTGATCCTGCCTTCGAGCACCTCGTAGCGGGCCCCGCCGTCCTCCCGCACGCTGACGCCAAAGGTTGTTCCTCGCACGCCCGCGACCGATGTCGGTGTGGCGATGGCGGCCCGGTCGCCCTTTGCAAGGCGCCTGAAAGTGAATATGGATGAGCCTGCCGATATCCCGGCCCGGAGGTCGAGCGCCCCTCCCTCGCCCAGCAGGCCGCTGATTTCCATTCGCGTGTTTTCCCTGATCCTGACGGTAACGCCGTCACCCACGGCGACATCGGCCAATGACCGCGCCTTCGTGACGATTGCGTCGCCGGGACCGAGCTCCGATCCTTCCATGAGAGGGCGGCTCTCCCCGTTACGCACGAGCATGACCTCGCCGTGCGAGAAAAGGCAGCGCGCCTGGGAGGCAACCTGGCGCGGAGCGCGCGTCATCATGAAAACTCCGACGGTCACGAGCGCAATCACCGCGGCGAACGCGGGAACGAGCACCGGCAGGAGCCTGCGCCTGGACGCTCCGGCGTCAGGCTGCCGGTCCGCCTTCGCCCCGGCCCTGATTTTCCCGAGCTCCGCGTCAAGATCGCCCCATTCCAGCGGCCGGCTGAAGCTCCCGGCGAGTGCGGCGAATTTGCCCGCATCAACGCCGCGGAAGCGCCTCTTTCCCGCCAGAATGCCGGCAATTTCCTGTTGTACGGACTCGCCCATTATCCGTTCCCTTTAAAGTACGCCGCGCTTCTTCAGCCTGTCGGCGATATGTTCAACCGCTTTCCTCATGCGCCACTTGGCGGTCCTTTCCGAACAGCCCAGTATCTCGGCGATGTCGCGGTACTTCATCTTCTGCTCTACCCTGAGCACAAACACTTCCCTGAACGACTTCTTGAGCGCGCCCACGGCGCCGCTGAATTCCACCATCTCGGTCTCCCTGATGAACTCGTCCTCCGGAGACACGCTTTCATCGCGCTCACGCGCCGATGCCTTTTCCATTTCAATGAGCATGTCGTTGCGAACATGCCTGCGGCGGTAATTCCTGGCGCAGTTGACCGCAATCTGGTAAACCCACGACGAAAAGGGCTTGGAGGCGTCGTAGGTGCCCAGATGCCTGTACACCCTTAAAAACACGTCATGAAACACGTCATCAGTGGCTTCGGCATCGCCGAGCGTGTGGTAGATGAGGCTTTTCAGGCGGGCGGCGTATCTTGAATACAGCTCGTCAAACGCATCCTCTCTTCCCGCCCTGTACAGCCCGACCACTTCCTCGTCCGCCAATTGTTTAAGCTCTGACGACATTTTTAAAAATATACCCTTTCATTTCCATGTAGTGAAAAAATATTTACCGCTGGTGCGGATTATTTCCAGGAGGGCGCTCCGGCGCTGTTCCCCGTGCATTCCGGGCCGCGGGGTGCGCCGCGCCTGATGCGCCGCTACTGCCTCTGTGTCAGATGCATGCGTGAAAAGACATCGCCGATCAGCCCCTCGTCGAGCATGGAGATGAGGGCGCGCGCCTTGTTCTCGATGTCGCTCGTGAGGCTGACCTTCATGTCGCGGACCTGGAAATACTCGTCGGCGATATTCAAAGCCGCGAGGATCGCGATCTGGGTGGGGTTTCCGGTGGAGATGTTTCTTGCCACATCAGCCATCTTGTCGTGCACATAGCCCGCAAGCTGCTGAATATAATCGGCGGGCGCGTCCCCCTGGATGGTGTAAGAGTTGCCGAAGATGTTGACTTTTACCTTGTTTTCCGTCATTTTAACCTCCCGGCCGTTCGCACGCAGGGCTTCACCCGCCGTTTCAATCGACACTATTCATCTTCTATTATAATGAACTCGTCATCGTCGGAGACCGCGGGCTTCTTTTTGCCGCGATCGTCGGCCCTCGCGCCTGACGCCGGTCGCTCCGCTTCGGAATCGTCTATGATGATAAGGTCGTCATTCCTGTCATCGATCACAATCTGCTCCTCGTCGTCATCGAGAAGTATGATATCCTCATCATCACCGCGGGGGGGCCTGGACCGCTCGACGGTGACTCCCTCGGCCGGCGACTCCTCATCAATGATGATGATGTCATCCTCCTGCGAGGGGGGCGCGGCGCGTTCAACCGGCACATCCTCCACGAGCACGACCTCCTCGGGAGCGGGCCTCTCGTCGCTTTCGATGATAACGGTCTCCTCTTCGACCGGAGCGGGCCTGGAGGGCGCGGCCTGTGGAGAGGGGACGACACGGGGAGCTGGCGCCGATTCCACGGGCCTGGGAGGTGTGGTCCCGAGCTGGAGCACGTCCAGCTTGCCCAGAAGCTCCATGAGCTTCTTCTCGAGCACTTCCTCCTTCTGCTTGAGACCGGCGAGCTCGCCGGTGGTGGCTTCCAGCTCTCTCTTTATCTTCTCGATTTCCTGCTCTTTTTCCTCAAGGCTCAGCCTTGCGTCCTCGGCTTCGGTCTTGAGCGATTCGTTGTCCACTTCGAGCCTGGCGTTTTCGGTTCTCAGGTCGGTTATCAACTGGAGAGCTTTAATAATCCTGCCTTCAAGCTCCTCAAGCTGCTGTATCGTGATCATGTCACACCTCCAATGTTTGATGCCCTCTCGGCCAGAGATAGTACCACGAGGACAATTGACGTCAAACAGTTTTCACCTATCCCCGGCCCGCATCGATGCCGGACAATCCCGCGTACAACCGGCCTTCTGTACTATTTTCGGCCTTTTTTACGGAAGCATTAGGATTATTCAATTTCCGCCCGCAAACACCCCTCGCGCCCCCGCACGCGAACCACCGCTCAATATCAACACCGTAAAATCAAAATTGCAAGCTAAAATTAAATCCGCCCTCCTGTTTTACGGCGTCGTCACTGCGCATGACGCAGACGGCGGCGTAAAGGCCCGCATAGGCGTTGCGGGTAAAGAAATAACGCAGGGACGCGTGGAGAAAGATCGGCGTGAATCCCGCGCCCTCGACCGGGATGCGATCGTTGTCATCGCTCCGGCGATGCACCCTGCTGACCGCGTACACTCCCGCCGCAGGCATGACGGGATAGGCGACATCGGTATTGAGCGCGATCGAACATGCCATGTAATCATTGGTCAGCCTTTTGCTGTAGAGAAACGCTTCTTCGGAAAACGGGTTGAGACCCAGGGCCGTGGCGTATGTTTTCTTTCCAAACGGGTTCAGGCTGAAGCCGCTGTAGAAGCTCTCGTCCTCGGCGGCGCGCAGCACGTAAAAAAGGTTGAAGTGAACGAACACCGGCGGGAAATCAGCCTGGAGAACGGGCCCTGTTCTGATCTCGTCGAATCCCATGGAAACCGGGCGCCACTCAGGGCCCTCGTAGGCGGACGGGCCCGTGGGAAGCCTGAAGGTGAGCGACCAGCCCGCATGGAGGGAATCCTCCAGAAAATCCCCGATGTAAAACCATATCCTGAACAGCGAATCGCCAAGCTCGCTTTCCCCGCCATCATCGCCACGGTGAAGGTAATCCAGCGCGTACCAGATTGAAAGCCTGGGGAGGACGCCAAAGCCCATGCCCATACGCTCGCGCCGGTACATCTCTCCCGCGTCAACAAATTCCACCGCGGCGGAAAGCTCCATTTCACCTTCAGGTATGGTGTAGACGGTTTCAGTAAACGGCAGCGAGGAGAAAACCGGAAGCGGGAAGAGCGCAAAAAAGATAAGCGCCATGCTGATGGCGCCTATCGTATGCAAGCCGGATGTCAGGTCCCGGAGGTTCATCCATCCTGGGTCGGCACGCGCGTTACGCGGCCCTGGATTTTACCTTTTCCACAATGCTCCTGAAGGCGTTGAAGTCACTGACGGCCAGCTCCGCGAGTATCTTGCGGTTGATCTGGATGCCGGATTCCTTCAGGCCGAACATGAGTTTGCTGTAGGAGATGTCGCACATGCGGGCTGCAGCGTTGATTCGCTGAATCCAGAGCGCCCTGAAGTCGCCCTTTTTCTGCCGGCGGTGAATGTAGGAATTCTGCAGGGCCCTGCGCCTGGCGTCCTTGGCGGTCCGTAAAAGCACGCTTCTCGCGCCGTAAAAGCCCTTGACGTCCTTGAAAATTCTGATCTTTCTTTTATGATGAACTTTACCTGTCGTTGCTCGTGGCATGGTACTGCTCCTTGATTTCTGAAATAAATGGCCGGCCCGCGGCCGCTATCCGTAGGGAAGCATCCGTTTCACCCGGCCCTCTTCGGACTTCGGGCAGATCGTCGCCTTGCGGAGATTGCGCTTCCTCTTGGGCGATTTCGCTTCGAGAAGATGCCTCTTCCAGCCGTTGGCGCGCTTCACCTTGCCGCCCTTTGTCAACTTAAAACGCTTCTTGGCTCCGCTGTTCGTCTTCATTTTGGGCATCGATATATACCTCACTCATCCTCATGCTGTTTTTTCGGTTTTACTGCCGCTACTGTCGGCGTTACGATCATTGTCAGATTCTTGCCTTCAATCGACGCCTTCTTCTCTACCTGCACCAGCCCTCCGAGGTCGTTCTGAACATTCTCCATGATCTTGAATCCCAGATCCTTGTGCACGATCTCACGCCCTCTGAACATACAGGTGAACTTCACCTTGTCGCCTTTTTCAAGGAACTCCTTTGCGTGATTGATCTTGTGCTCGTAATCGTGTTCATCGATCGCGGGCCGGAACTTTATCTCCTTGATATGGACAATCTTCTGCTTTTTCCGGGCTTCCTTGGCTTTTTTCAGCTGATCGAACCGGAACTTGCTGTAATCGATAATTTTGACGACAGGCGGATCCTGATTCGCGGAAATTTCCACAAGGTCGAGCCCGGCGTCCTTCGCCATCGCAATCGCGTCGGACATTGCAACAATCTTCGGGCCGCCATCCTCCCCGACAAGTCTGACCTGGGTTGCACGAATCTGTTCATTGATTCGATGCTTGTTTTTTGGATCAAATTTGTCTATATCGCCCTCCGTTACTCAATTGCGAAAATCTTATCCTGACAAACCAAACCCCTCCTGCATCACCCACAGGGAGGGGATTTTTTCATGATGCCGGGCGGAACCACGTCCCACCCGCTCCGCTGTTGACCGCGAGGCCTCCAGAGGCGCACGCACCACCAAATTTATACACCTTATATATTAATCAAGAAATTTTCACTTTGCCAATATTTTTTTTCATACATGCCGGCGGAAACGCCTATGCGCGGCTTTGCTCCAGGTCCCGGGCCATTGCGATAAACCCGTCGACGGTGATGTCCCGCGAGTTCTTTTCGCCGCGCACCCGCAGGGAAATCGTGTTCTGCTCCATCTCCTTGCCGCCAATCACCCCCACGAACGGCGCCTTGCGCGACACCGCCTCGCGAATTTTATATCCCAGCGTCTCGCCACGCACGTCGGTTTCAGCCCGGATTCCTTCTTTTTTAAGCCTCTCCGCAAGCTGTTCCACATGCGCCGCCTGCTCGTCGGCCACACTGAGAAGGGTGATCTGCACCGGCGAAAGCCAGAATGGAAAGCGCCCGCCGAAGTGTTCAACCAGCACTCCCACGAATCGCTCGATTGATCCCAGCAGTGCGCGGTGAATCATGTAGGCGCGGTGCTTCTGCCCGTCGCTCCCCATGTAGGTGATGTCGAAGCGCTCGGAAAGGTTGAAGTCGAACTGGATGGTGCTGCACTGCCACTCGCGCCCCAGCACGTCCTTGATCTTGATGTCAATCTTGGGCCCGTAGAACGCCCCGCCGCCCTCGTCCACCTCATAGGCGATGCCGGCGCGCCTGACCGCCTCCTCCAGCGCCCTGGTGGCGTCGTCCCACTGCGCCTGCTCTCCCACCGATTTCTCGGCCGGCCTTGTGGCGAGGTACACCTTGAACTCCTCGAACCCGAACGAGCGCAGCATGTACAGGCAGAAGGAGAGCACCCTGTCAATTTCCTCCGGCATCTGGTCGGGCCGGCAGAACAGGTGCGCATCATCCTGCGTGAACCCGCGCACGCGCAGCAGCCCGTGCAGCACGCCGCTTCGCTCGTAGCGGTACACCGTACCCAGCTCGGCCCAACGCAGCGGGAGCTCCCTGTACGACCAGCCCCTGTTCTTGTACATCACGATGTGGAACGGGCAGTTCATGGGCTTCACATAGTAATCCTGCCCGTCAATGTCCATGGGCGAGTACATGTTCTCGTTGTAGAAATCCAGGTGCCCGCTGGTCTCCCAGAGCTGCGATTTGCCGATGTGCGGCGAGTACACCAGGTCGTACCCGTTTTTGTAATGCTCCTCGCGCCAGAACGCCTCGATCGTGTGGCGCAGCCTGGCCCCCTTGGGGTGCCACAGGATGAGCCCTGCGCCGGTTTCATCATGGACCGAGAAGAGGTCCAGCTCGCGGCCCAGCTTGCGGTGGTCGCGGTTTTTCGCCTCCTCAAGGAACTCGAGGTGCTTTTTCAGCTCCTTCGCGTCGGGGAAGGCGATGCCGTAGATACGCTGAAGCATCCGGTTCTTTTCGTTGCCCCGCCAGTACGCGCCGGCCACCGACAGCAGCTTGAACGCCCGTATGTATGAAGTGCGCGGTACGTGCGGCCCGCGGCACAGGTCCACAAAGTCCCCCTGCCGGTAGAGCGACACCATGGGAGCGTCAAGCTCGCGAAGCAGCTCCACCTTGTAGCTCTCCCCCATCGACGTGAAGAGCTCGATCGCCTTCTCGCGGGGCATCTCCTCGCGGGTCACCGGGAGGTCCTCCTCGACGATTTTCTTCATCTCGGCTTCGATCTTTTCAATCTCTTCCGGGGTAAAGGGCGTGACGAGCTCGAAATCGTAGTAGAATCCCGATTCGATCGCCGGGCCGATGCTGTACTTCGCCTTCGGGAAGAGCCTCTTGACCGCCTGCGCCATCACGTGCGAGGCCGAGTGCCAGAACACTTCCCTGCCCTCCGGCGACTGGAAAGTGATGAGCGTGACCGAGGCGTCGGAATCGAGCTTCGCCGAGAGATCGGCGGGCCTGCCGTCGACAAGCGCGGCCAGGGCGTTCTTCTGAAGCCCTTTTGAGATCGCTCCCGCGAAATCATACAGGGTGACTCCCGCCTCGGCCTGTTTAATGGAAGAATCGGGAAGAGTGATCGATATGCTGCCCACCTCGTACACCTCGCTCGCTTGAAAAAATTCAATCAGTATTCTTCTCTGTCCGCCTGATGATCGTTTCAGCTGCTGGCAGCGGAGTGGCGGGTCGCAGTTCACTGCATGAAGGGGGGTGTCCGTACACCGCATTCAGGCCCGGACCATCTTTCTGCACGTCAGGGGAGCACAAGAGAACAAACACATGAAAGTGCTGTGGGCGATACTGGAGTTGAACCAGTGACCTCCTGCGTGTCGAGCAGGCGCTCTAACCAGGCTGAGCTAATCGCCCTGACGGAGAATATACATAAAAAGTATGATGTATTGTTGTCAATTATTTTTTCACGGATTCCGCCCGGTGATCGGACCGTCCGGGTACGGGCGTACCCACGAAAGGGAAAACTCCGCAAATCAGCGCCGCCGACCGGCCTTGTCGCCGCCGCCGGAAATAATACCATTCCCAACACACCGAAATGGTTACCCATTGATCATTTTTTGCTTGATATCCTGACAGCCTGAATATATAGTTTTAATATACACAAGGAGGTCACACATGAAACAGACTGGAAGGTTGTTTTACGGATGGTGGATTGTCGTCGGCGCGTTTTTCCTGAACATGGCGGGCATCGGGATCATCATGAACTGCTACGGCGTGTTCATCAAACCGGTGTCCGATGCGCTGGGCTTCACCCGGGGAAGCTTCACGCTCTACTTCTCGATCGCCGCGGTGTCCATGATGGTGGCGGCCCCGGTGGTCGGCAAACTCCTGGAGCGGTACAACATCAGGATCATCATGACGATCAGCACAGCAGTCATGGCCGCCAGCTTCGCACTGTTTTCGAAGTGCACCGCGCTGTGGCAGTTTTACGCGCTCGCGGTCTTTCTTGGAATCGGCAGCGCGGGATCTCACATCATACCCGTCTCCATGATGATCACCAACTGGTTCGTGAAGAAGCGGGGGCTCACCATGGGCATCGTGTTCGCGGCGACCGGCATCGGGGGATTCATCTTCAATCCCCTCACCAACCTGCTGATCCTCAATTACGGATGGAGGATGGCCTACCTCGTCCTCGGCCTCGTGATCGCGGTGCTGACCGTCCCCGTCGGCATGTTCGTGGTGAGGGCGCGGCCGTCGGAGATGGGGCTTCGGGCGTACGGCGAGGACGAACTTTCGGCGGGCGGCGAAAGCAGCATGTCGGTCGGCCTCACGGCGGCGCAGGCGATGAAAACATCGGCGTTCTGGCTGCTCGCGGTCATGATCCTCTTCATCGCCATCGCCAACATGGGAGTGCTGCACCACATCATCCCCTATCTCACCGACCTGGGATACAGCTCCACCGCCGCGGCCAACCTGATGTCGCTGCACATGGCGATGCTGGTGCTCGGCAAGGTGGTGCTCGGAGAGCTCGCCGACCGGATAGGGCTTTCGCGAAGCCTCGTCGTCTGCCTGGTGGGGCTGGTTATCTCCATCTCGATCCTGTTCGGCGCTTCGGTGCTGTGGGTTGCGGTCCTGTTCAACATCCTCTTCGGCCTTTCAATCTCGGTGCGCACGATCCTGCCCCCGCTCATGACGTCGGCATGCCTGGGGCCCAGGCACTTCGGCGTGATTTACGGGTTTCTCAACATCGCCACCACGCTGGGCACGGCGGTGGGAGTGCCGCTTTCGGGCGTCATTTACGACACCACGCGAAGTTACAACTACGCCTTCATCCTCTACATGGCCATCGGGGTGATGGCGGGAATACTGGGACTCATGGCGCTTGCGCGGAAAAAGATATAGGCGGCAGCGTCACTTCCGGATCGCCCGTGTGCGATTAGCCGAACAATGGCGGCCTTCTGCAGGCCGCCATTTTTATCTTGACGATTCGCCGCACTCACGATATCAGCACCTCAGGCGCGTCCTTGTGCCGCTTGATTCGCGGAGGCGCGCCATCCTCACCCCGCACGCGCCGGCTTCACGCCCGGGGCCGTATGCTTCACCGCGGCGTCGGCGCCGGCATCGTCACTATCACAAGGAGGCATACAGTGAAATTCCAGGAATTATTCAATCTTAAAGGCAAAACCGCCCTCGTCACCGGCGGGGGCCGCGGCATCGGCGAGTTCATCGCCACAGGGCTCGCGGAGGCGGGGGCCGACGTGGTGATCGCGTCCAGAAAGCTCGACACGCTCCAGAAGACCGCCGCCGGGCTTGAAAAGCTCGGGGTCAGAGCCCTTGCGGTCAAGTGCGACATGGGCTCCAAGGACGACATCGAATCGCTCTACAGCACAGTGATCAAGGAATTCGGCGCCATCGACATCCTCGTCAACAACGCCGGCGTCACCTGGGGAGCCCCAACGCTGGACTTCCCGCTGGACAAGTGGGACAAGATCTTCGAAGTCAATGTGCGCGGCGTGTGGATACTCACCCAGATGGCGGCGAGATCCATGAAGGAGAAGGGCGGCGGCAAGATCATCAACATCTCATCGGTCATGGGATTCCGCGGCTCCATCGAGGAGGCCCATCCGGCGGTGCCGTACAACTCCTCCAAGGCGGCCATCAACCTGCTCACCATGAACCTGGCGATCAAGCTGGCGCGCTACAACATCCAGGTGAACGCGATCGCGCCCGGCTTTTTTCACACCGACATGATGGGCTACCTGGACAAGCCCGAGATGAAGCCTCTGCGCGACGCGATGCTGCTGCAGATACCCATCCCCCGGATGGGAGAGGAGGACGACATCAAGGGGCTCGCGGTGTTCCTTGCGTCGAAGGCGTCAGACTACATGACGGGCGCCATCATCCCGCTGGACGGCGGCATGCTCGCAAAATAGCCGTTGCGCATGTCGATCGAAAGGGCCGGACAGTGCTGTCCGGCCCTTTTTGTGAAAAAGGGATTGCCAATTCCCGCCCGTCCGGCAATTTTTATGGAAGATACTTCGCATAGAGAGGTGAGCCATGTCCAATCAGTACCGGGAGCTTCAGAAGCGCCTTGACCTGTATTCATTCGGCTTTCCCGAGACCGACTCGGGCCTTGAAATAGAGCTTTTAAAGGAGCTCTTCACCGAAAAGGACATCACCGTGTTTCTCGCGATGTCGCCCAGGCTTGAAACGCCCGCTGAGGCCGCGCCCAGGCTTGGCATGAGCGAGGCGGAGGCGGAAGCCGTCCTCGAGGACATGGCCGCGAGGGGCCTCCTCTTCCGCCTGCGGAGGGACGCCAGGGCGCGGTACGGCGCCATCCCCTTCATGCACGGGCTGGTGGAGTTTCACATCAATAAGCTCGATCCGAAATTCGCCGCCCTGCTCAAGAGCTTCTACGAGCGGCACTACAACCGCAACATCTCGGACAACGCCGACCTCTTCCTGCGCGTGGTGCCCGTCAACCGCGAGGTCACCTTCGAGCGCCACGTCGCCTCGTACGAGGACGCAAAACTCATCCTCGACAACGCCGGGACCATCGCCCTCGCGGAATGCACCTGCCGCAAGCAGATGAAGCTGATGGGAAAAGGCTGCGACGCGCCGCTGGAGGCGTGCTTCATGTTCGGCTCGATGGCCGAGTACTACATCGACAACGGCATCGGCAAAAGGATCGACGCCGGCGAGGCGCTGCGCATCGTGCGGGAATGCCAGGAGGCGGGGCTCGTCACCCAGCCCGCGACGTCGCAGAACCCTTCCGGCATGTGCAACTGCTGCGGCGACTGCTGCGGGGTGCTGGGGGCCATCAAGGCCAACCCGAAGCCGGCCGGGCACGTGTTCTCCAACCACTTCGCGGAGGTGAACGGGGGAGAGTGCACCGGCTGCGCCCTGTGCGAGGAGCGCTGCCCCATGGAGGCCATCGCGATGTCCTCCGCCGACATCGCCGAAGTAGACCTGGATCGCTGCATCGGCTGCGGGCTGTGCGCCATGAAGTGCCCGGCGGGCGCCATCCTCCTGCGTGAAAAATCCCCGGAGAACAGGCGCCCCGTCCCGGCCGACACGCGCGAGCAGATGACGCTCATGGCGAAAAAGCGCGGGCTGATTTGAATGATTTGAAAGACGCCCGGGCGACGATCATGATCGTCGCCTGAAATCCCGTCGCCCGGAGCCAATTCCTACGCGCACACCCTGTTGCTCTTCTTCCAAATCTTCATCTGCTCGGCGTCGCGGATGAGCTCCTCGCGGAAATCTGGGTGCGCGATGTTGATGAGCATCTCCGCGCGCTCCCACACCGAGCGCGCCTTGAGGTTCGCCTTGCCGTACTCGGTCACCAGGTAGTGCACCAGCGTCCGCGGCACCGTGACGATGGCGCCGGGAGAGAGCATCGGCCGGATGCGCGATCGGCGCACGCCCTCCTTGTCCACATAGCTCGAGCTGAACGCAAGAAAGCTCTTGCCTCCCCTCGACGCGAACGCGCCCTGCACGAAATCGAGCTGGCCGCCGGTCCCTGAAATCTGCCGCACGCCCGAGCTTTCCGAGCACACCTGCGAGAAGAGGTCCACCTCGAGGATGTTGTTGATGGACACCATGTTGTCGTTGGACGCGATGATCTTGGGGTCGTTGACCACGCACGCGGGGTGCGACGAGATCATCGGGTTGTTGTCCATGAAGTCGTAGAGCCGCTTGCTGCCCAGCCCGAAGGTGCAGGTGATCTTGTTGCGGTCGAAGGTCTTGTAGTTGCCGGTCACGCGGCCCGCCTCCACCATGTCGATGAACGCCTCGCAGAACATCTCGCTGTGGATGCCGATATCGGCGATGTCGCTGCCGGCGATCATGGTGCCGATCAGGTTGGGCATGGAGCCGATGCCCAGCTGGATGCACGAGCGGTCGTGGATCTCCTCCATGATCAGCTCCGCGATGCGGCGCTCCTCGTCGGTGGGCTCGGCCGCCGCAGGAAGCTCGAAGAGCGGCGTGTTCTCTCCCTCCACGATCACGTCCACCTGGCTGATGTGGATGGACTCCTGGCTTCCGCCCAGGCAGCGCGGCACGCTGGCGTTGACCTCGACGATCACGCGGTCGGCGCGCATGCACAGGTCGTAGGTGTGCGAGTTGTTGGGCCCGAAGTTGAAAAATCCGTGCTCGTCCATGGGCGCCACCTGGCACATGATCACGTTTGGGCGCATCTCGTCATAAGTGCGCGTGATGAAGTTGGCCTCGTGGTAGGTGAACGGCAGGTGGTCGCACACGCCGAAATCGCACATCTTGCGGTCGAGCGCCGAGAAGTACCAGCTGCGGTAGCTGAACGCCCTGCCTTCCGGGTCCTGCTGGACCACCTGCGGCACGGGAAGGACGCTGGCCACCACGCGGATTTTCACGTCCTGAAGCTCGTTTCTCCTCGCGGCAAGCGCCCTGTCGAGCACGATCGGCTTGCCGTTGAACGTCCCGAAGTCCACATAATCGCCGGATTTTACGGCAAGCACGGCCTGTTCGGGCGCAGTGAGCTTGCGCCCGTACTCGTCCTTATAACGGTGCATATCATTCTCCTCGTAAATGTTTAATGAAATCTCTGTTTTTGTTCAGATAAATATATATAAATTAATATATCGTTACCTGACACTTTAATTGGCCTATAAGCACGAAGGGCGAATGTTCGTCAACAAAAAACCGGCTCGCCGGTTTCATTTTTTATAAATGAAGGCGACGATCATGATCGTCGCCCGTTGTGCAATCGCCGGATATCATTTCCGGCGATGCCCCTCGACGCATGAAATGGATCAGATGGTCTCGGACAGGTCGGGTTTCCGCTTCATGAAGGTCCCGATGAAGTACGGCTCCCGTATGATAACGTCGGCGTTCAGGCCGTACATCTGCTCAAATTCCCGCCGGCGCCCGTCGAGGAATGCAGCCGCCTCGCCCCCGTCCTCATCGCCGTATTCACGTGCCGCACCCATGAGCTCGCCCAGGTCGCGGTCGAAGGCCACGGTTTCCCCTTTTATGCACGAAAATCCCTTGAGGTCCAGGAAGGTCTTCAGGTCGCCCTCCAGGTAGTAGTCGTTGTGCAGAGAAAGCATCGCGCGCGTAAAATCGTCGTACACGCCGTCAATGTCCCGCGCGTCCAGCACCACCCCCGCGTAAAAGAGCATGCCTTCGAACTGGATGGAAATCTTAAACTCGTCCAGCGCACGGCTCGCGTCGAAGAGGTCAAGGTAGTCCACGCACACCAGCAGGTTGGCCGCGTAGTAGTCAACCGGGAACTCGTGGAAATCCGCCCTTATGATCCGAAGCCTGTCGGAGGCGGCAAGCGCGGGATTGTTTTTCATGAACTCGTCGATCATGAATGCCGAAGGCTCCACCACCACGGTGAGCTTCTGGTTGCGCTCCACGATGTCGCGCACGAGCTTCCCGGATCCGAGCCCCGCCTTCACCACCACGCCGGGCTTGTAGGCGTCAAGAAGCTCAAAAAGCCGGTCGCGCACCGGTTCGTGGCGGAAGTCAGGCTCAATAAAGAGGCGTCTGCCGCTGTCAAAGTTGATAAAATCAACGACGTCATGGTATCTGTTCATGTCTCCCCCGCGGATGTGGTGGTGGCGCGCCTGCCCCCGCCGAAACCGCTCATATCGCGGACGCGGCGGCCGGAACGTCAGCTCACTCTATCAGCCCCCGCCTGACGCGCAAACCAATTTTTGCCTATCCGCGGGCAAGGCGCGGAAATTTTGTATTGACAAGGTTGGAAACCTCCCCAATCTCATTGGAAACAGTCGCAATCGCCACTTGAACGCGGGAAACACGCCGTGAGTACGCCTTTGGGCGGAACGGGGAGGAACGATGTCCAATCATGATGTTCGCTACGATTCCTGGAAGGAGGACCGCGATCTCATACTCGAATACAACCAGGTGACGCTGGACGACGTGAGAAAGGTCAACATCCTGGGGATCGGCATTGACAACATGACCCGCATGCAGGCTGTCGTGAAGGTCATGAAGATGATCGAGGGCGGCGGCGTGCACCACATCATGAGCCTTGACCCTTACAAGCTCGCCCGCATACGGTCGAACAGCGACCTCTCCCTGATCGCCGGCCGCGCGTCCATGATCATTGCGAACGGCGGCGGCCTGGGGTGGGCGGCCAGGATGCTGCGAAACCCGCTCAAGGACCGCATCCCGCTGATCCACTTCCTGATGGACATCGTGCGCATATCCGAGATCAAGGACTACACCATCTTCCTGGTGGGCGGCAAGCCCGAGACCGCAGAAATGGCGTTTTCCAACATCCGCAAGTCGTTTCCCAAGATACGCATCGTCGGCAGGCACGGCGGCTACTTCAATCCCGACCGTGAAAAATCAGTGATAGAGGCCATCCGCAAGTCCGAGGCGGACATCGTGTTCGTGGGCATGGGCTTCCCGCTGGAGGACCGCTGGATCGACAAATTCCGCAACGAGTTCACCAAGACGGTGTTCATCAGCGCGGGCGGAAGCATCGACATCATCTCGGGCGAGATACTCAAGGCGCCGCCCTTCTTCATGGACCGGGGCCTCGACTGGTTCTACCGCATCATCACGCGGCCGTGGCGCTACACGAGGCTGGTCCGCCTCAAGTTCTTCTTTCTCAAGGTGATATGGCGAAGGTTTTTCCCGGGCACGTAAAAGGCCTCATCCCACGCGCAGCGCGATGATGGACACGTCCTCCTTGCGCACCACGCCGCCGGTGAATTCGTCGGCGTACGCGATCAGGGAATCGGCAATCTCGTCGGGCGTGTCGAATTCCTTCGACAGAAACTCCATCACCCGGCTGAGCCCAAGCTCCACGGTGTAGCGGTTTTTCTGCGTCACCAGCCCGTCCGTCACGATGACGAACGCGTCTCCCTCCTTGAGCTTCACCTTCACCCTCTGGAACTCGGGCTCTCCCCCGCCGATCGCCCCGCCGCCGAACTTGAGGTAGCGCGCCTGGCCGTCGCGCACCAGGATGGGGTACGCCGCGCCCGAGTTGATGAACGTGATCTCCGAACCGTCGGAGGCCACCACTCCGTAAAACAGCGACAGCGAGCGCACCGAGCGGATGTGCTCCCTGATGAGCTCGTGAAGGCGGTTGTGGATGAAGCGCGGCTCGGAGCCCTTCTGGCGCGCGAACGCCATGAGCGCCCCGCTGGCCACCGCGGCCTGCAGCGCGCCGGGAATACCCTTGGCGTGCACATCGCCCAGCGCCACCGCCACGCAGTCGTCAAAATAGAAGAAATCGCAGAACTCGCCGCCCACCTCCCGCGCCGGCAGCGAACGCGCGGCAAGGGCCACGCTGCCCCACTCGCCCGAGGAAACCGGGAAGAGCGAGGCCTGGATGGAGCGCGCGGAGGCGAGCTCGCCCTGGATGCGCTCCTCCTCGATGGCCCCCTGGAAGAAAATGGCGTTCTGTACCGCGAGCGCCGCCTGGTTGGCGAACGCCCGGAACAGCACCGTGTCGTCGTCGTCGAATCTGTCCCTGTGGAGCGGGTTGATCGCCTGGATCACCCCGAGGAGCTTGCCCTTGAAGAGCAGCGGCGCGCAGAGGATGGCCCTTGTGACAAACCCGGTCTTTTTGTCGAAGTTCGGGTCAAAGCGCGGGTCGGCGTACACGTCGTTGATGTATATCTCCCGGCGGTGCTCCGCCACCCACCCGGCGATCCCCTGCCCCATCTTCACGCGGTACTTCTCCTGGAGCTCCTTGCCCGCCTCGCCCAGCGCCACCTTGAACACCAGCTCGCGGCTGTCCTCCTCGAAGAGCAGCAGGGTGCTGGCCTCGGTTTCCATGATCTCCTTGATGATCTCCATGATGATGGTGAGCAGCCGCCCGATGTCGAGCGTGGAGTTGATGATGCCGTTGATGTCCACCAGCTTGGTCAGGTTGTGGAGCTGCCGCTCCAGGTACTTGAGGGTGTAGCGGTCGGGATGTTCCTGTTCCATGGAAAATAACCTGCGAGAGTAAAATCATGCCCCGGAGGGGAGGGCATCAGTAGCATTATCGGCAGGAGGGGAGGATTTCATGACGGGATGGGGGCATGAAGGCGCGCCCCGTGAAGGCGCGCGTCCCCCCATGAAGGCGCGCAAACGCTTGCGCGCTTTCATGGGGCGCGCTTTCACAGCGGATTTTTTACCCGCACGCCGTCGAACGACTGGCCGTCCTGCAGGTCCTCGCTTGCGATGTATTTTGCGCCGGCCTTTTTCGCGGCGGATATGATGAGCGCATCCCACAGCGAGAGCTTGAACCTGCGCTGAATGTCCATGGCGTCAGAGAGCACGGCGACGGTGTTGTCAACCACCCTCCAGAGCGAATAATCCATCACCACCTGCCGCGCCTCGGCGGGCGGCACTTTCTTTTTGACCAGGTTCACATACAGCTCCTGAAGCACCTGCACGCTGACAACAGGGTACACCGGGCCGTCCCAGAAGCCGAGCACCAGATCGCGCGCGCGTTCGCGCTTTTCCCCCGCGTCAAGGTCGTGGGCATACACAAGGATGTTGGTGTCGACAAACACCTCACCGGCCTTCATAGAGGTCCTCCCTGGCCAGCGGTTTACCCCCCAGATGGAAGCCGCCGTCTTTCACGCGCAAAACCGCCCGCTCGCGCGCCCTGTACACGGCGTCGTTTCGCTCGACAATTTCCGCAAGCTTCATCGCCACCCAGCCCGAAAGCGACATGTTGCTTTCCACCGCGGCGTGCCTGCATTTTTTCAAAAGATCGCCGTCCAGGCGAAGGGTGATGTTCTGATTCACTGGATTCACCTCCGTTTATTGCACAATTACACGATACCACAATTATTGTGCAATGTCAAGAGGAAACGGACGCCCCCCATGAAGGCGCGCAAACGCTTGCGCGCCTTCATGGGGGGCGTATTTCACATACAAGCTTGGATGTAAAAAAGGGCAAAAAAACGGTTGACAAAACATCGCAATTCCCCGATTTTCATGGCAGTGGAAAAAAGCGGGCATTTCGAGGAAGGAAGAAATGAGGTTCAACCGCCCGCGCAACCGTCCGGTCGGCTTTATGACGGATCAAAACAGAAGAACGTGACGACCTAACACAGAAATGGGAACAAAAACACAGCGTCACCGCGACCACAGCACACGAACACAGCAGTTACACATTATGTACATCACCACGAAGCGGGTGTGCGCCCGCGCGTGCGATGATAAAGCAGTGTGTACGCACAACTCCGCAGATTGCGGTAGAAAATTTTTAGGAGGATTCGTATGAAAAAAGCTCTCGTGCTTCTTTGCATGCTGGCGATAGTGCTTTCGGGCGCAACCGTCTTCGCCGGTAGCATAGATTATCTCACCAATCAGAGCGCCGCGTATATGATGACGTTCGCAAGGACGGCGGCCACTGATGACGCGGACATCGCCAACTACAACCCGGCGGGCACCGTGTTCATGGCGCAGAACGGCCTCTATATCAGCGGCAGCGTTCAGTACCTCATCAAGCCTTACGAGATGGAGTATATGGGTGAAACTTACGAGCAGAGCGAGCCTTCAATCGTTCCCAACCTGTACGCCGTTTATAAGGCGGACGACTGGGCGGCGTTCTTCTCGTTTACCATTCCCGCCGGCGGCGGCAGCCTGAAGTGGGACGATGGTTCAGCGACGACGGCTGGTCTGATCGCAAAGACAGTTGCCACAGCCAAAGCAACTGGCGGTGGCACAGGCGCAACCACCATCAACAGCCAGAGCATCGAGGCGAGCAGCATGTACATGGGTCTGACACTGGGCGGCGCATATAAAGTGAACGACATGTTCTCTTTCTCACTTGCCGGCCGCTACATCATCTCCCAGCGTTCAGCGAAGGCTGCTGCGAACTTCACAGCGGATTTGGTGAATGACGCTGCACCAGGTGGCGTTGGAGTAGGTTCAACTACAGTTGACATTGAGAGCGACTATGAGTACGAAGCCCAGGGATTCGGCGGCATCATCGGCATCGACGTCCGCCCCATGCAGGGTCTGACGATCGGCCTTCGCTATGAGACCGTCACCCAGCTCGAGTATGAATACACGATGAATGAGAGAAAAGCTACTGTAACTGGCGAGCCTGCCATGGTCGCCTCAGCCACCTTCCAGCCAGGTCTTATATCTACACTCGCCAGCCTTGACAAGGATGGCCAGAAGCTCCGCTACGACCTCCCGGCGCTGCTCGCCCTCGGCGTGCAGTACACCGTGATGCCCGGCCTCGACGTGATGGCAGGCGGCGTGTACTACTTCCTGAAGCAGGCCGACATGGAAGGCGCGGAAGACAACTACGACAACGGCTGGGAAGTCAGCATTGGCGCAACCTACATGGTGATGCCGGAACTCAAAGTTGGCGCCGGTTTCAACTACACGGTGTCAGGTGTTGATCCCGAGTACTATGCCAACGTCGAAAATCCGAACCTCGACAGCTGGACGGTGGGCCTTGGCGCAATCTATACAGCCATGCCCGACCTCAACATCACCCTCGCCGGGTCGAGGACCCAGTACCTTACCGAAACCAAGGCAGGAACCACCTCCGCAACCGACGTCGAACTCAAGAAGGTTGTATGGAACTTTGCTCTTGGCGCACAGTACAGGATTGCTCTTTAATCCGGACTTAGCATTTGCTTACAAAAAAGCGGCGCGCATGCGCCGCTTTTTTTTTGCGGGCGGGGGATTCCGTGTCCCGGGGGGAACGGATATGGTTGCATGCCGTGAATTTTTGTGGTGTCATCATATTTTCGCTCTGAAGGCGCGCAAACGCTTGCGCGCCTTCAGACATCGCATTCGCGCATTCCGGCATCGCACACATCCGCATCAATGCGCGTATCGGACATTCCGTTTGGTGATATTTTCATTCATTACGACGTGCCGTGTAATGGCATGGGATTATTTCATGCCGTAAATTTCATGGAATCATTACATTTTCGCCCCGAAGGCGCGCAAACGCTTGCGCGCCTTCGGATATCATATTCGCGCCATCGGAACGCGCCATCAATCATCAAACTCACATTTCCTCATCAATCCACACATACCCCCGCACGCCGTGATGCTCCGGCTGCCGCCGGATGTATTCGAGATGATTCCGGAAATCCCCGTCATCGCGTATCACATGATCATGAAACGATTTCTGCCACCGGAAGAGCGGATGCGGGCATTTCCCGTTATGCGCAAATGCTCATTTGATAAATCATGGCGGGTTCACATCCCATTTTTATACTTGCAAATTATTGCTTCCATAAATAAAATAATATATATTTACTCACAGGGAATTTTCACATGCGTTTTGATTGGGATCCGTCGAAGAATGAATTGAACCGGAAAAAGCACGGCATCTCTTTCGAAGAAGCCGTGTATGTATTCTCTGATAAAAACGCATTATCTATGTTTGATGATGACAATTCTGACGACGAAGAGCGATGGATCACCATTGGAATGATACCAGGCACGAAAATTCTGGTAGTAATCCATACCGACAGGATGAAGCAGGATAAAAACACCATACGAATTATCTCAGCCCGCAAAGCTACAAAAAATGAAACATCTCAGTATTACAGTAAAGCAAGGTGATACCCATGAAAAAGGAATATAATTTCTCAAGAGCAGCAAAAGGAAAATTCTTTATTCCCGCAGAAGAGATAGAAATACCAATCTATCTTGAGAAGAAAGTAAAAGAATTTTACCAAAAAGCGGCTAATTCAAAAAAGATTCAACTGAGTAAGATGATCAATTCCATTTTAAAGAAAGAAATGGAAATCCACAAAGAGATTGTAACCGGGAAATAATTTTTTATATAAGCGCAACTGCACCCAACGCGTACCCGCTTCACGCGGCCTGCGGACTTGCTCAGGCTAAAGCCGCATTCACTCCTCTTCTCTTCTACAGAAAAAAGCCTTTGAAAGAAAATGCATGGAATTAGCAATAATTGACCCAAAAGGATGGGGTGCGCCGGGCACCTATGTTCGTTTCTGCGAATTTTTGCATCACCCCCCGTCATTAATACAATCAGCGCGGGGAATGTTGAAAATAATTTACGGTCCCGGGCGACGATCATGATCGTCGCCCGGGGTGAACGGATATGGTTTCATGCCGTGAATTTTTGTTGTGTTATTGTATTTTCGCCCTGAAGGCGCGCAAACGCTTGCGCGCCTTCAGGCATCGCATGTATGCGTTTGGAGCGAGGAAACAGCAATTATATTTGACAGCCGCACATGGCATAATTATAATATAATTATGCCGATAGAGTTCACATGGGACCCGCAAAAGAACACGGCGAACGTACGCAAACACTCCGTTTCTTTTGACGAGGCTAAAAGCGTATTTTTTGATGATTACGCCCGGCTGCTTCCCGATCCGGACCATTCGGCGGACGAACAGCGTTTTATTATATTAGGTATGAGCCTGTCCGCAAGAATCCTTATCGTCTGCCATTGTTACTAGGAAGATGATGCTTTAATTCGAATCATATCCGCGAGGAAAGCGACGAAAAACGAAAAAACCCAATACATGGAGAGGCTGCCATGAGAAAAGAATATGATTTTTCAAAGGCCATAAACAATCCCTATGCGAAAAAGCTAAAAAAACAGATCACCATCCGGATCGAGGAAGATACTGTCGCCTACTTCAAATCCCTGTCAGTTGAAACAGGAATTCCATATCAAAACCTGATCAATCTTTATCTTTCGGATTGCGCCCGGAATAACCGAAAGCTCTCGTTCACATGGAAGTAAATCCCACGACGAAAGCGCCCGCAATGTGCATTGCGGTAATAAAATGCTATTTCTTCTTCCCCTTCCCGGTTTGCTCGACAATTACGTTCAGCTCGCGCAGCCCCAGCACCATTGCGGCCTTCAACACGTTTTGATATCCCATCCCCATGATTCTGTCGAGATCGTGTGCTTCGTCGTACAGCTTACCACTTATGTTCATGGTAATACGTCTGTGTTTTCCCTTTACAACCCGCTTTCTGGAGTTGTTTTCCAGCATCATTCCGGACAAATCGCTGTTTTCATAGAATTCGACGTCTATTTTTTTACCTTTCATTTCTCATAACCTCTTCGAAAACCTGTTTTTCCCTTTTTCTCATGTCCCTTACCGTCACGAGGGTGCCCATCGCCCTGTTAAGCACAACCAGGAGATACCTCCCATCCGCCTTCCCGAAATAGAGGTCAATGTCTTCGTCTCTCGTGCTCGGGTACATGACGCAATCCACCTCTCCTCTCACGATTTCAAGCACCGCGTGTTCGGGAACAGCCCGCTCCGACATCCACTCCCTGATGTGCTTCGAAAAGCGAATCATGCATACATTATATGTATTTTATTCGCCGCTGTCAATTTGATTTCATGGTATTTCCCGCCATAGGCGACGCCGGTTACACATCTCGACACCCCGCGCCGCACGTGCCCGGTCTCCCGACAGAATTTGCTGTCGACTTCAACCAATCTTTACGGTAAAACAGTAAGGAATCTTTACAGTAATGATGAGCGGGGCCGGTGAATGCTGAAAAAGAACAACATAAGCATGATTTCATCAAAAGGACAGGCGACAATTTCTGTCACGATACGCAGAAAACTGAAGCTTTCGCCGGGTGATATTATATCGTTTGAGGCCGATGGCGATTCCGTCAGGATAAGGAAAATCTCATCGCTCGATATGGAATGGACGCGGGCCATTGAAAGCACGCTGACGGAGTGGAACGGAAACGAGGATGATGATCTGTAAGCCCTTTGACGTGGTTGTCGTGCCGTTCCCTTTCGTCGACACCCTGAAATCGAAATGAAGGAAAGCGCTGGTTGTGTCATCCGAAGAATTAAACAGCGCCAACGGCGGCGCAATCCTCATGATGATTACAAGCGCGCACCACAGCGCCTGGATCGCTGATGTGCCAATCATGCATCTGCGCCAGGCATGCCTGACAAGCCGTGCGTCGCCCGCATGAAGCTTTTTACACTGGATAACGCCTTGATAATTGAAAAGGCGGGAACACTTGCGCCTGACGATTCCGATTGAATCCTCTCTTCCCTTCGCTCAACGATTGGCGTCTGATAAAACATCCCGAATCGGCAATCCGCCTGCACTAATCCAAAAATAATTTTGACATCCCACCCTTCACCATGTATAATAACAAATTTGTCGGGGAGCGGTTTTATTAGAGAAACCGTTATACTGTAACTTCCGGAGACTTTTCATGAACTCTCACCTCTACTTCATCTTCTCTCTCGTTATCGCGTTCTCGCTGTATGCATCCCATACGGGCGCCCAGTGCCTGAAAGGCGACTGCGTCAACGGATACGGCGAAAAAACCATCGGCAAGGATGGAAAATACTCCGGCAATTTCGTCAACGGCCGCATGGAAGGCAAAGGCACGCTTGTCACACCGGCCACCACCTACACCGGGGAATGGAAAGCCGACGCCATGCACGGAAAGGGAACACTCATGAAAAGCAATGGCGCCTATTACAGCGGTGGTTTCAATATGGACCGTTTCCATGGTCAGGGAATCATCATCACGCCCAAAGGCGTGAAATACATCGGCCAGTTCCAAAACGACAAGCGGCACGGTAAAGGGATTATAATAAATCCGAACTGGAATGTGTACTCAGGCGATTGGGAACATGATAAAAAACAGGGCAAAGGGATCACCGCAGTATTTTTCCCGTATGACCTCAAAATGTTTCACGCCAAGCTGCCGATGCCCTTTCTCTATCTCATCTACGAAGGCGGGCACCGCGACAACAAGGCCACCGGCACCGGCGTGCTGGCGCTTCACACCGGGGAGCGCATCGCCGGGCAGTTCAACGACATTCTGGCGTACGGGCACTGCGAAGCGACGCTTCCCGACGGCACCAGATACACCGGCGATTT
>CAZPZJ010000002.1:0-10668 GCA_964591055.1 uncultured Leptospiraceae bacterium | reverse complement strand
TACGGCAACGGCACGCTCTACTCCAAAACCGGCGCAATCGAAAAGAAGGGCGTGTGGATGCACGATAAATTTCTGGGCGAGTGAGGGAGGTCGGTATTGAATCTCACGTTCATCGGCACCTCGCACATCGATCCGGAAGGGTACGATTCCCTGTACGGCCGGTTGTGCGAGCTGAAGCCCGAACTGGTGCTGGTGGAAGTGAGCCTGTATTCAGTGCTGTTCCGCAGGACTGCGGGCGCGCTGTACCGCGCCGTGTTCGACCGCAACATGAAATCCCTGGGACTTGACCCCACCCCCGAACTCATGAACGCGCGCCGCTTCCTGGACGTGCCCTTCGAGTACCTCGCCGCCCGCCGGTACTGCCGCGAGTCCGGCGCCCTGCTGCAGATGATGGACCTGTCGGCGTTCTCATTCATCCGGCTCCTGCCCGCGTTTCGCCTGGTAACCGCCGGCAATATGCGCCTTATCGCCACGCTCAAGGCCGACCGCGCCGCGCAGGAAAAGAGGCTTGCGCGAAAAGTCTTCTCCGGCAAGGATGACTTCAATCCCGAGATGATGCTCGCGAGGCTGTCGCGGGACCGGCTGGCGCTGGCCCGCGAAAAGAAGCTCGCCGCGCGGCTTTTGCGCACCCTGCGAAAGCACGGTTCCCTTCGCATCGCGTGCGTGAGCGGCTGGGAGCACCTCATTGACGACAGCCAGGGCCGCACGCTCTATTCCATGGCGGGAGCGGGGGCCGGGCGCATCATTTCGTTTCTGCCCGACGCTGCGGGCAGGCAGTAATCGCACGGAGAAGAGTCACATGGCGCGTCACGATGAGATGATTCGACTTGCCGAAAACGATCTTCATGAGGCGAAAGGCCTTCTCGACGGAGGCGAAGAAAGCGCGCGCAGGGCGGTTGAGCGGGCCTGCGCCTGCGCCGACCACTCGCTCCGGGCGCACCTCGCCGCACACAACCGGGAAAGCGATGAGAGCGACATGGAGCTCGTGCTCGACGAGTGCGGCGAAATTGACGATTCCATCTACGAGCTCTTCGACAGCATCAGCACGCTCAAGTTCTATCTCTCGGCGTTTTCGCAGGGAAGCCTTGAATCGGCCGAGGTTGGGCTCAACGACTCCGTAGAGGCGGTCCGCCTGGCCGGCCTGGTGTTCGATTTCGTCGTCGGAAAGATAAAGCCGGTACACTGAGCGGCGGGCGATTCTCAGTACAGGAGACAGTCCCTCCTCCTTTCGTAAAATTCCCTTTCAACGTCCTTCCAGCCCGATTCGATGTCGCGTGGAGATACCCCCCTCACAATCGCCTCCCTGATCTTCGGTCCGCCGGCGAGCAGGTCGAACGCGGGGTGGCGGTCGTTGAACTCGTACACACCGGCCGGAAAGCGCACGAGCTCACCGTACAGCGAGTAAAATGCGTGCACGGCGGCCACCCCGGCATAGAACGGCCGGAACGCCCGCACATCGGTCACATGGCAGTACGCGCCGCCCAGGCTCTGACCCCGGAACTTGTGGAACGTGGGCCGGAATCTCGCCGGCCTGAATACCGCCCCCGGCACCTCCGCCGCGTTGAGCCGCTCCGCGAGCTCATTTTCATCCGCGAAGGGCGCGCCTATGAGCTCGAAGGGCGTGGTGGCGCCCCTGCCCTCCGAAACGCCGGTCCCCTCGAACAGGCACATCCCCGGGTACACGGCGGCCGTCCGCTCGGTGGGCATGTTGGGCGAGGGGGGCACCCACGGCAGGCCGGTATCGGCGTAGCGCATGTCGCGCCGCCATCCCTGCATGGGCAGCACTTCGAGCTCGATGTCCAGATCCCACTCATTCCTGCACATGCGTGCGAGCTCTCCGGCCGTCATGCCGTGGCGCACCGGCGCATTGAACACGCCGACGAACGACTCGTAGCCTTCATCGATCAGAGGGCCCTCCACCGTCTCGCCTCCCAGCGGGTTGGGCCGGTCAAGCACTGCGAAGGAGATTCCCGTGCCGCTCAGCGCTTTCATGAACAGCGCCATGGTGTTGACGAACGTGTAGTAGCGAGCCCCGATGTCCTGGATGTCGAAGATGACCAGGTCGAGATCGTCAATGTGCCGCCGCCCGGGCACCAGGCTCGATTCCGTGCTGCCGTAGAGGCTGACCGCCTCGATACCGTCGTACACGCCGCCCGAAGAAGCGATCTGGTCCTGCTCCTCGCCGAAAAGCCCGTGCTCGGGGCTGAATATGCGCCGCACCCCGATCCCTGCGCGCTCCAGCAGCCGCCATGAATACCCGATGCCGGGGCCCACCGACGTCTGGTTGACGATGAGACCGATTTTTCGTCCCCTATAGCGCGCCGCCGATTCAAGCAGCCGCTCAAGCCCCGTGCGCACCCTCATGCCTTCCGCTCCCCACATTCCCGGATTGCCGGGCGAACCGCCCCGACGCTTCAATTCTCACACTCCATCCGGCCGCCGCAAGCACTTATTCGCACCGGCTTTGAAAAGCGCTGCCCCTTATTGTATTGACACACAGGCGTTGTTCGATGCAATGTAACACCATGCCGGCGGTACATTTTTCGCCATTTCGCTAAATAATACTCCTATGATACGATCCCGTTTCCATCAACACGATCGCGCCCGCGCCATTTTGGATCGGAAGCCGGGGCGCACCCGGCGTGCAGCAGCCGCGATGCTCGCGTGCGCGCTTGCGTGCGCGTCCTGCGCCCACGGCCCGCGGGAAACTCCCGCGGGATTCAGGATGGCGCTGTTCGGCAGCACCTGCCCGGAATCCCCTTTCAAGGGAAACAATCCGCTTCTCGGAAATCTCACCGCAGAAATCAACCGGGAAAACCCGCATTTCGTGGTGCACATGGGAGACATCGTCTTCGGGGGCCACGACTGGATGGGCATCCGAGAATCCGATCTCGTCAGGCAGCTCCGCGATTACCGGGAACAGACTTCATGCATGCGGCTGCCCGTGTTTCACGTCAAGGGGGAGATGGACATGCTCGCCGGCAAAGACAGCCTCTACCGCACCTTCACCGGCAGGCCGCCCTACTACTCGTTCAACTACGGAAACGTGCACTGCGTGGTCCTTGACACCAGCGACGGAGGCCCCGGAAAAATCGGCGAGCGGCAGATGCGCTGGCTGAAGGACGATCTCAGGAGGCACGACCGCAGGGCGGCAATCCTCGTCTTTGCGCACCACCCGCTGTTCGCTCCCGACGGTGGCGAGCTGCCCGAGGGCGATCGATGCGTCGACGCGCAGTCGCTCCACGCCCTTTTCCGTCAACATCCCGTGACGGCGGTATTTTCGGGTCACCTGAAAAAACACAGCCAGAGCAGCAGGGACGGCATCCTGTACGTAACCGCGGGAAGCGAGTTCACCGCAAGCACACCCCGGTGGGGAAAGGTGGAGCGGAAATTCACCTGGCACATGGTGGATTTTTCAGGGACACAGCCTGTTATCACAAGGAAACAGGTTGAAAATATCAGGTAATTCCGTATAAAGGGCATTCAATGCAGAGAGAAATTCTATACGACAATCTGGCCGGGCTGATGGCGGAGCTTTCGGCGCGGAAAATAACAAAAGTCGTGCTTGCAGGCACCCGTGAAAAGCGGCTTCGCAGGGTCGAAAAGGAGCTGCACAGCATTGAAAACGTGCGCTCGGTCGAGGTGCTGGCGTACCACGATTCCACCATTTACAAGTGCCTGATGGAAGACGCCGATCTGGACTCGCTCAGGGAGCTTTTCGAGGCGAACGGCTTCAGCGCGACGTTCAGGAACAGAAACATCACCTGAATCACCGGAATGCCGGCGGGGGCGGAATGGATTCCCTTTTATCGATCAACGATCTCAACGTCACATTCTACGGCGGGCAGGAGCCGACCATGGCGGTCCGCTCGCTTTCTCTGGACATCCGCGAGGGCGAGACGCTGGGCCTGGTGGGCGAATCAGGCTGCGGCAAATCGGTCACCGCGTTTTCGATTCTGCGGCTCATCGACCCTCCGGGGAGGATTGATTCCGGCGCCATCCGCTACCGGGGCGCCGATCTGCTGGGCCTCGACAATGAGGCCATACGCAAATACCGGGGAAAGGAAATCGCGATGATTTTCCAGGAGCCGATGACCTCGCTCAATCCCGTATTCACGGTCGGCTACCAGATATCAGAGGTGGTCCGCCTGCACCTGGGCAAAAGCGCGCCCGAGGCCAGGCAAATCGCGGTGGAGATGCTGGGACTCGTGGGCATACCGAACCCGGGAAAGAGGTACGGATCGTACCCGCACGAGCTTTCCGGGGGGATGCGCCAGCGCGTGATGATCGCGATGGCCCTTTCGGCCAAGCCGTCCCTGCTGATCGCCGACGAACCCACGACAGCGCTTGACGTGACCATCCAGGCGCAGATACTTGATCTCCTGCTGAGCCTCCAGGAAGAGCGGAACATGTCGCTCCTGCTGATCACGCACGACCTCGGCATCGTGGCCAACATGGCCGACAGCGTCGCCATCATGTACGCGGGCGAAATAGTCGAGTACGGCGCGCTCCGGGACGTATTCAACGCGCCGCTGCATCCCTACACGACGGGCCTTTTTGAGGCGATACCCCGGATCGGGAGCAACACATCACGCATGAAAACGATACCGGGCATGGTGCCCACCATACGATCCAGGCCGACCGGGTGCGTGTTCTATCCCCGCTGCCCGAAGCGCGCGGATGATTGCCTGGCCTCCCCCGTGCCGCTCGTCACGAAAAACGGCGCTCACATTGTACGCTGCGTCAGGGCGTAGCAACAGCAAAAGGGCTGTTTTCACAGCCCTCACAGAGGAAAGAACGTTGCTTTAACTGTATTTTAGTACGCCAGATTGATGTGATACGTCCTTTTTATCGCGGAAAGCAGCGAGGGAACCACTGCCGGATTGTTTTCTTTCAGCGATCCGAGCATGTTGAGTATTTCACCGCGGGTCAGCACGATATCATAGTGCTCGCATGTCTGCAGGCTGTTTTTTCCGCAAATTTCCCTGTTGATGCAGTCTTTGCAAATGCTGTTCTTCATTGTGTATGACCTCCTATAATGACAGGTAGATTTCAGTTTCCTGTTATGAGGAGTATAATAAGCAGATACCATGCCAGACCGATAAACATCCCGCCCGGAAGCTTCATTTTTTCCTGAAAACCGCCCATTGTGTTATTTTTTTTATGATGTGTCCGCCTCGGATTGGCCCCCATTGAAAAAAAGTTTTTGAAATAAGGCACGAAAAAACCATAATTATTGGATTATGTCACATTAAATATCCCTCACCGGCAAAAATCCCTGAAAATCTGTGTAAAATATGTGTCAGCGTATCTTTTTTGCAACACCTCCTCTACACATCATAGTTGCGCTGCAGGTTCTTATAGCTGAGGGCTTCCAGAAGGTGCCTCTTTTGAATGCGCTCCTCCCCGTCGAGATCGGCAATGGTGCGGGCGACTTTGAGAACCCGGAAGAAGGCCCTGGCGGAAAGGTACATCCGCCTGACCGCCATCTCCAGCAACGACTCACATTCTGAATCGATGGAGCAGAAGCGCCGCACCTCCTCGCCGTTCATCCGCGCATTGTACGGCGCTCCCCTGCCGCCAAACCGTTGCGCCTGAAGAAGGCGCGCCCCGGTGACCCTTTGCAGTATCGCCTCCGAGGGCTCCGCCTGCCCCACTGCAAACAGGTCACGGCAGGGCACCCGGCTCACCAGCACTTCCATGTCGATCCGGTCAAGGATCGGCCCCGCTATCTTCTGAAAGTAGCTTCGTACCCGTGAAGGCGAGCACTTGCAGGGAATTTCCGGATCGAAGTAATACCCGCACTGGCAGGGATTGCTTGAGGCCACAAGCATGAAATCGGCCGGGAATGTCACCGTCCCCATCGCCCGTGACACGGTGATTTCCGCGTTTTCCAGCGGCTGCCGGAGCGCCTGCAGGACATCGTTTCTGAACTCGACAAACTCGTCGAGATACAGCACCCCGTTGTGCGCCAGCGATATCTCCCCCACCGATGGCACTCTGCCCCCACCCACCAGCGCCGCGTCCGAGGCCGTGTGGTGGGGCATGCGGAAAGGCGGCACGGTAATCAGCCCGCAGTGCTCCCCGAGCGCGCCGCCGGCCGAGTGGATCATGGTGGTGACAATCGACTGTTCCCGCGTCAGGGGCGGCAGGATCGTCGGCACACAGCGCGACAGCATGGTTTTCCCCGATCCCGGAGGTCCGTAGAGCAGAATGTTGTGGCGGCCCGCCGTGGCGATCTCGATCGCCCGCTTTGCGCTTTCCTGCCCCCTGACGTCCCCGAAGTCGATGCCGGTAAAGCCGCCGGCCGCCTGCGTGCGCTTTTCCTGAAACGGCTCGGATTCCCGGAACATCGCCCTGAGGGCGCCCTGAATGTCCCGCACCGGATACACCGCAACATCTTCGATCGCGGACGCCTCATACCTGTTCTCATGCGGTACGATGATGGAGAAATAGCCGGCGCGCAGCAGGGATATTGACATCGAGATAACCCCCTGCACGCTCTTGACCCGCCCGTCAAGCGCGAGCTCGCCCACCATGGGCACCGGCTGCTCAGGAGGGGGCACCTGGCCGGTGGCCTGGAGGATGGCGATGGCGATGGGCAGGTCGAAATATGCTCCCTGCTTCTTGAAGCCAGCCGGGGCAAGGTTGACCACAAAATTCTTGGGAGGAAAATCATAGCCGGAATTTTCCAGCGCCGAGCGGATCCGCTCCCGCGCCTCCCTGATGGTCGAATCGGGAAGCCCCACGATTGTGAAACCGGGAAGCCCCCGCATGATATCCACTTCCACCTCGACAGGGTGCGCCTCAATCCCCTGAAGTCCCATCGTAATTCCCCTGGCAAGCATCTCTTCCCCCGCATGCGTGGGCGCATGTCCCCTCTGGCGGGACCGCGCCGAATGTCGGCGTTCCGTTCATTAATACGGGCGGGAGTGAAAAAGCTTAAAAATTAATTGCGCCCTGTTTTTTCTTGACTTTTCATTTTATCAGCCATACATTTATCCGGTTCCGATCATATCCGACCAAGGAGTACCGCCATGAAATGGTACCGTTTGCCCCTGCTGGTCTTCGCCTCGCTCGCCATTGTTGTCGCTACGCACCAGCCTTCCGGCACACAGACGGCATCGTATATCGACCGCTTCAAGAAGGACGTCGACGCCCAGAAGGCCACCGACATGCGCAACATCGAGCAGGTGCGGGCGGAGCTGAGGGACATCCAGAAGATGATCAAAGACCGCCACCTGCAGTTCAAGGCGGACATGACCGAAGCGCTCAAGCGACGGATTGAGGACATTACCGGATTGCGCTCGCCGAGAAACCTCCCTGAAAAAGCGAAGTTTCAGAACGTACAGGGATCGCGCTCGCTTCAAAGCCTGATCGACCGGGGAAGCAAGCGCTCATCCAGGCGGGTGCGGAACAACACCTACTACATGACCGATGACGAAAGCCTCTACTACACGCCCCCGGAGGACGAGGGGCAGATCGAGGTGAATATTAAAATCGAGGAAAACAGGCGGGTCCTGGGCGATAATTACACCTTTGAAGAAGAGCAGCCGCGGCGCCCCGAGGAGCCCTCCCGCGACACGAGCGCAGATGACATCGCCCGCGACGAGCGCACCGGCGAACAGGCGAGGCAGGAGGAAAAAGCGCCCGAGCGCAAGGAACCCGAAACCGTCGAGCTCGGGTATCTTGTCAATCCGGCTTCAAGAGCGTTCAACATGCGCGACAAGATGCTCCTGACCCCGATACGCCACCAGCAGACCTGCGGAAGCTGCTGGGCCTTCACGACGGTGTCGCTGCTTGAGGCCAGCTACAAAGTCCAGTCGAAAAAGGACCTGGACTTCTCGGAGCAGCAGATTGTGGACTGCGCCGTAGGCAACGACGGTCAGAGGGCGGGAAGCTGCGATGGCGGCTGGTACGGTGGTGCGTTCGAATCGCTTCAGAAAAACGGGGCCGTGCTTGAGAACGTGCAGCCCTACCGCAATAAAAATTCGATCTGTCCCGGATTCAGGCCGTCTTCCTACAAGGTTGCGTCGTGGGGATACATCATGCCCGACGCAAGCACACCCTCGACGATCGAGATGAAAAAAGCCATCGCCCGCTACGGGGCCATCGCGACATGCGTCAAGGTCACTCCGGCGTTCCAGTCATACGCAGGAGGAGTCTTCGACGAGAACGCACGGCTCAGCAGTCCCACCGACGTCAATCACGCGGTGGTGCTGGTCGGCTGGGACGACACCAAGGGGCGCCAGGGTTCGTTTCTGTTGCGCAACTCATGGGGCACCCAGTGGGGCGAAAACGGTTACATGTGGATTGAATATGGATGCAACGGGATAGGGTTCGGGGCCGCATGGGCCATCGCCGAGCCGGTGCAATAACTACGCGAGGGGGAACGATGAAATCACTCCATGAGCATTTTGCCATACTGCTGTGCGCAGCGCTGATCTGCCTTCTGTACGGCGCCTCCGGATGCAGTTCTGCGGGGGTAAGCCTCTCTGATTGCGCCGCCGTCCTGACGGACAGTGACAACGGGGCCACGCCCGCCATCGCCGTCAACAAGACACTCTGCGTCAAACTCCCCGCGCAGATGGGAACCGGTTACAGCTGGCACGTGAAAAACGCCGGGAACGCGCTCAAACAGAAAGGCGCCCCGGAAACCGAAAGCATCCCGGGCAAGCGCATGCCGGGAGGAGCGGAATACCAGATATTCCGCTTCACCGCACAGTCGAAGGGCAGCGCCGATGTGGAGATCCACTACCTGCGCCCCTGGCTCAAGGAGCAACAACCGGCGAAGGTATTCAAATGCAAGGCAACCGTCGTTGAATAGCGCGCCGGTGCATACAGGAAAAAACATCTTCAAATCCGGTATTTTTTGTTGCAAAATCAGCCCCACCCTGCTGGAGTGCCGACAGTGTAGCGCGTGCGGATCATGAAGCTTAAATTTCCTCTCATAATCGTCTGCCTCGCCGGGTCGGCCCTTGTTTCCTATATGCACCAGCATGACATTCGCATGTTTTACCTGCGGCAGTATCATCTCAGCCTCAAAAAGACAACCCCGGAAAAAGCGCTTTCCACGGCAGGAAAGCTGCTCTCGGACAGGAAGTATGAGGCGCTGCGCGATTATTCATCCTCGATGTCGGCGCTGTTCCCGGACAATAACGCGCTGAAGAAATTCCTCGGCATCGCCAGGCTTGAGCTCGGCGACCGGATTCCGGGTGCCGGACTGATTCTCGAGGGAATGGAGGAGCCGGAGGAGGATGAAGCGCTCTACCACCGCGCCATTTCGGTCTTTTTCGAAGAGGGGCTCTACCACAACATAATCGCCGAGCTTGAAAAAAATCCGCCCGGCGCGGATCCGGTGCTACATTATTTCATGGGGGTGTCTTTTTTCCACACCGGCAATTACCGCCGGTCCCTCGATCACCTGAAGAAATCCGAAGACCGGGGCAACACTTCCCCGGAAATGTATTATTACACCGGCCTGTGCCACGAGCACATGAACGAAGTCAAACAGGCCATCGGAAGCATGGAAGAATCGTTCCGGCTCGACCGGTACGCGCCAAAGACCCGTGAAGCGCTGGTGCGCCTTTACGGGAAAACGGGCGACTACGCCAGAGCTGAGAGAATCGTGAGAATGAAGAGGTATTAAATGAAGATGGAGGCAGAGCCGACAGTGCTGTTTAAAAAACACACTCCCCCGTTTCCCGTGAACGCCGGCCTGAAAACGCACCTGAAAGCGCTCAAGGGTGGTGACGATGACCGGCGGTCAAGCGCCCTTGACGCGATTGTCAGGAGCGACGCACCGGACGTAGTGTCGGCCATATTCGCGATAAAAGACGAGGAAGAAGCACTGTTGAGCTCGGTGCAGAGGGCCTTCATCAGGGCGGGAGCCGGCGCGGTGCAGGGCCTTCTGGCCGCCCTTGAGTGCGAAGAGACGGCCGTGCAGTCATTCGCAGAGAGAGCCCTGTCGGAAATAAATGACATCAGCGCCGTTGAGGTCATGATATCTGCGCTCGACCATGAATCGCTCAGGGTGCGCCAGTCCGCCTCGCGCTTTCTCACCCGTGCGGGCGCAGCGGCGCTTTCCCGCCTTATCGAGCTCGTCAGTGGAGGAAGTGACGAACAGCGCAGGCTCGCCGCGGAGATCCTCGGCTCAATTGGCGACAGGAAGGCTATCGATCCTCTCATATTCGCCCTCGGGGACGCCTCTTCCGACGTGCGCGCAGCCGCGGTATGGGCTATCGAGGAAATCGGCAAGCCGGCGCTTTCGCACCTGCGCAAGGCCCTTGACAACGGGAACGCGCTCATCAGGCAGGGGGCGCTTGATATTCTCATTAACATGGGCGACCGCAACGCCATCCCCCATATAATCGGAGCGCTCGATACCGATAACCGGGACATTCGCTGGCGCGCCGCCGAAGCGCTGGGCCGCATAGGAGACGCCTCGTGCATCGCGACGCTGATCGGGGTACTGAAAGATCCCGACGCCGACCTGCGCAAAGTGGCGGCCTCCGCGCTCGCAGATATCGGCCAGCAGGCAGTCATGCCGCTTCTGGAATCGCTTGACGACCGCTCCACGTACCTCAGGCAGGGGGTGGAGTCGGCCCTCGCGCAGATGGGTCCCCGTGCAATCGACGCGATCATCGCCCGCATGCAGACAGCGGATGA
>CAZPZJ010000001.1:58659-59740 GCA_964591055.1 uncultured Leptospiraceae bacterium | reverse complement strand
GGCGAAGGGGCTTAATTTGATTTACAAACCGCGTTCAATGGGATTTGAAAGAAGGGGTGGATGCGCCGGTCCTGTCCGTTGACGGGCCGATATGACGGGAGGGCTTTATGAAACCGATCAGACAATGTTGTGTAATAACCGCCGTGATCGCCGGGTTGTGCTGCATGACCTGCGGTACTACCGTACAGACCGAGAGGCGCGACGAAAAGGCGGAGCCTGCTGCGGCCGCTCAACTTCCGGGCAAGTCGGAGCGCGCGGCGCCCGCTCCCGCTGACAGGAGCCCGGCGGGTAAGGCGCGCCATGAACGGGAAGAGGGCCGCGTCGCCGAAGATACGAGCATCGCTCCCGTCCCCTCAAAAAAGAAGACCGACGACCGCCCCGGCGTCATCGAGAGCGAACGGAGGGTGGACGCGCAGGCGGGCTCGGGCCTGAAAGCGGGATTCGCGGACGATAATCGCCAGTTCAACTATTTCGTTGATTTTCTGGAAAAATATAAAGGCAGGGCCAGGCACATCCCCATCGACATCAGGGAGCGCATCATTCTGAAGGTTGTCGATAAAGGAAATCTTCCACTTGCCAATGCGGAGGTGGCAATCTACGACGCCAACAGGCTCCTGTTTCAGGGGAAAGCATATTCCGACGGCTCCTTTCCTTTCTATCCCTCCCATCTCGGGAAAAACCAGAGCTCGTACAGGGCAGCTGTTTCATACGCGGGCAGGACCCGTGACCTCGCGGTGACGCGAACGGGCAGAAGGGAGACGCGCGTCGTCTGGGACGCGCCGCGCCCGCGGATCAACGAGGTGCCGCTGGATATAGTGTTCGTCATGGACACCACCGGGAGCATGGGCGAGGAGATCGAGCGGCTCAAGCGCACCATCGAGCTCATCCATCTCAACCTTACATCGATGCCGCTTCGCACACGGGTGCGGTTCGGCATGGTGCTCTACAAGGACCGGCGTGACGAATACCTGACACGGGTGATTCCCCTGACGGACAGTTTGGAGCGCTTCAGGGAACAGCTTGCCGACGTCGAGGCGTCGGGAGGAGGCGATCATCCGGAAGACCTCCAGGCGGCGCTCGA
>CAZPZJ010000001.1:33848-58559 GCA_964591055.1 uncultured Leptospiraceae bacterium | reverse complement strand
GGGACGAGGTCAACAACATCCTTGGCCGCAAAGAGGCTGCCGGCGAGGAGCACTTCAAGGCGGTCAGGATCAGCACTGAGCAGAAAGAGGAAACACTGCGCAAGCTCTTCGGCATGGCCGCGAACCAGCTTTCCGATTATTCCTCGATCAAGCTCTACCCGGGCACCCCGACGAGCGTGCTCCCGATCGTGCCATCAGGCCCGGGACTCGCGCTCAGCGCGGAGTACTTTTCGGAACAGCTTGTGCTGTCGGCCAGCAAAAACGGCTTTTTCAGGCTGGTTGAGCGCAGGGGGCTGCAGCAGATTTTGCGGGAGCTTGAGCTTTCGATGTCAGGGCTTGTGAATGACGAGAACGCAGCCAAGGTCGGGAAGCTTGCAGGGGCAAAGCTGCTTGTCACCGGCAAGCTCTACCGCAGGGACGATGATTACGAGCTCTTTCTGCGCCTTCTCCGCGTAGAAACGGCTGAAGTGCTTTCCGTGACCAAGGCGCGCATCGACGCGAAACTCGGGCTCAATGCGGAGTCTGAACGCAAAAAGGGGCGGTGAATCGCCAGCTGTCCATGCCGGAAATTGTTGTTGACGGTGCCGGTTGCGCCGCTAATGTAGAAGCCTGCATCATCCCTATAAAGGGGGCCGCTCCCGTTTCCGGAATTCTCCGCCAGGGCCGGCCTCGCAAGCTGATTGAAGCGCAGGAGACGGACTTTGAATAATTATACTCGTACAGGCAAAATAATAGTCGGGGCATTGACCCTCATCATACTTGTGTTCGGCTGCAGCAGCAAATCGAGCGGGCTGGACCAGTGGGACATCAAGCCGCTCGTTGACGCGTTTCTCCGGGCGCACGTGCGCTACTCGGAGTTCGATAACAACATTTCCGAAAAGACGCTTAAAAACATCGTCAGCCAGCTCGATCCCGGAAAGTACTACTTTTACAAAAAGGACATCGACCACTTCAGCGCCTACAAGGACCAGATTGACGATTTCGTTGCAGGCGGACGCTATGAGTTCCTCGGGGACATCTTTACGCTGTACAGGACAAGGGTCAGCGAGGCAAGGCAAATCTTCAACAGGCTTGTCGACAAGAACTACGATTTTACCAGGGAAGAAAGCATCAACCTTGACAGGGAAAAAGTCGAATACGCAACCGACCTGCGCGACATGGAGGAGCGCTGGGAAAAGAAAATCAAGCTGGAGCTTCTGAATTACCTCAGCATCGTGAAGAACATGCCTGAGGCAAGGGAGAAGCTGCGGAAGCGCTATACGCTGCTCGACAGAAGGGTCCAGGAGATTGACAGGGAGCAGCAGTATTCCATGCTGCTGAATTCGTTCTCGTCGGCGCTTGACCCCCACTCCAACTACCTGTCGCGCGAGGAGCATGAGGATTTCATGATCCAGACCAACCTCAAGCTCGAGGGAATAGGCGTGATGCTCAAGTCCGAAGACGGGTACGTGCACGTGGAGCGCATCATTCCCGGCGGCGCCGCCGACAAGCTTCCCGGGAACCTTCAGCTTCAGCCCAATGACAAGATCATCTCCGTTGCCCAGGCGCCCGACGCAGAGCCTGCCGACGTGACCGATATGGATCTCCGGGACGTGGTCAAGCTGATTCGCGGGAAAAAGGGCACCGAAGTCAGGCTGACCATCCTGCGCCAGACCGCTGCGTCCAAGGAGCCCGCACGGCTCGTCATCCCGATCGTCCGGGAGGTCATCAAGCTTGAAGAGCAGGCCGCACGCTCCGAGCTCCTCACCGTGGATTCGGGCGGGGCCAAAACAAGGGTGGGGTACCTGAAGCTGCCGTCATTTTACCTGGATTTCGACGCGGCGCAGTCGTTTGACCCCGACACGCGCAGCTCGTTTCGCGACGTCAAGAACCTGGTGATCGACCTCAAGAAAAAGGGGATGGAAGCCCTGGTGCTCGACCTGCGGGGAAATCCCGGCGGTGCGCTCGAGGAGGCCATCAATATCGCGGGGCTTTTTATCGACGAGGGTCCCATTCTCCAGATCAAAGGCACCGACCGATGGGGTGCGCGTGACACCATCACGGTTCTTCGGGACAATTACCCCGGCAAGATATACGACGGCCCCATCGTGGTGCTGGTGGACAAGTTCAGCGCCAGCGCGTCGGAGATCCTCGCCGGCGCAATCCGCGACTACGGCCGCGGTCTGATCATCGGCCCCACCAGCACGTTCGGCAAGGGCACCGTGCAGAGCTATGCCAGGCTTGTTGAGGGGCGCAAGGGCGCGATGAAAGTCACAACCGGAATATTCTATCAGCCCGCCGGCAAGTCCAACCACCTGTTCGGCATCATCCCTCACATATTCGTGCCGGACCTGAGCGCGATCTGGGACATCGGGGAGGACAAGCTTCGATATCCGCTGCAGTGGGAGCCGATCAGGAGCACGAACTTCAATCCCTATAAAAACCTGGTGACAAGGACCATCATAGCGTCTCTGGCCGAAAGCTCAAAGCGCCGCACCGCGCAGAACAAGCGGTTTGTGAAGTTCGCAGAGAAGATTGAGAAACTGCGGCGTGAGTTTTCAACAAAAGCGATAAGCCTGCGTGAAGAAATGGGCGAAAAGCAGAAGGATATCAAGGAGATGGAAAAATACACGCAGACCAAGGAGCGCAAGACCGCCGACCTTGAAAACGATCTCTTTCTCGGCGAGGCGCTCAATATCACTTCAGAGTACGCGAGGGCTTTGCGCCATTAATTGCACCCGCCGTTTATGAAGCAGGCGCGTGTTAACAACACCCCGGGAAAACGGCCCGGGGTGTTGTATTACATCACCGAAAGATAGTCCCTGATTCTATCGAGCATTTTTCCGATTTCTTCGGGCGCGGTTATTTCATAATCGGGCTGCTTTTTCCCCACGTCCTTGCGCCTGATCCATCCATGACTTTCGAGATAGGCGAAGGCGTTGTTGTAGTTGGGCAGCGACAGCGACTCCGAAAGCGTTATGTCGCCAGTGTGGTACATTTTAATTCCGCTCTTCCTGGCCTCCATGGTAAGCTCTTTTTTCCCGACCTGTTTCCAGCGGGATGTCACAATCGTCGAGGCTGCCACATAATACGATTCCAGAAAATCACGGATGATTCTCGCAAAAAACTGAAGCACTTCCACGGACCGCTCTTCGACGATAACGCGCCCGTCCTGGAGGGTGATGAGCGAGCTCGACACCAGAAAATCGAGAAGAAGGCGGTCGTTTCTCCTCGCGGTTTCGTCGGTTTCGGGATCGTATATGAACTCCTGTGAAAAGAGCTCTTTGATGGAACGCTGCCCGGCGAAAACCGCATCGGCGGTGACGTCGCCTTTTTTGTTGAGGAGAAGGAGCGCAGTCCCGTAGAACGCGATGGGGAGAAAGTAATTGATGATGCTGTTCTTGTAAAAGATGATGCGGGGCCTGTTTTCCTCCCTGATGATGAAAAACTCATCATCCTTCCTGTCGGGCAATTCGTCCTCGAAGGTGAGTTTCTCGAGTATTTTGTCCTCAAGAAATGTCGCGATCACCGTGTCCTCTATTTCGCCGAGGTTGTCCCTGTTCCGCAGTGAGTCGGAGAGAATGGCGTCGAAAAACTTCAGATAGTCATACAGCGAGGCCAGCCGCTCCTTCAGAAGCTGCCTCGGGAATCCCTTGAGCGCCAGCAGGAGTATCGTCGCCGACACAAGCGCGTAGGGCGTCACCATCGTCGCCTGGTTGATCTTCTGTATCACCCGCATCGAGATGGCTTCGGGGAGCGTCTGGCCCTTGAGGTCCTCGCCCTCGATCTCGCGCAGGGTGAACGGCCTGTTGATGGAAACGTAGACCTTGCCGTACTTGCGCTTCAAAAGCTTCCGGCCTTCCATGAGCGCCTTGAAAGACTCCTTTTCCTTCTCCTTTCCTCGCAGCTCCTGCAGGTACGACGCTTCTTCAAGAATGCGGTCATAGTTGATGCTGACGGGGAGAAACACGAGGTCTTTGTTGTAGCCTTCCTCAATCGCCTCGATCAGGTAGTTGAGGAAGCCGTACTTGGGAAGCGCCGGTTTCCCGGTGCGAGTTCGGCCGCCCTCGATGAAAAACTCTATGGGGTATCCTTCGTAGACGAGGTTTTTCACGTACTGCTTGAAGATGGTGGGGTACAGATCAAGCCCCTTGAACGAGCGCCGCAGAAAAAACGCCCCGGAATTGCGGAAGATGAATCCCATCGGGAAGAACGACAGATTCACTCCGCCTGCAATATGGGGAGGAATCAGTTTGTTTTCGTGCAGCAGAAACGACATGATCAGGTAGTCCATGTGGCTTTTGTGGCATGGCGTGATAACCAGAGGGCCCTTCTGCATCGCCTCCCTGATCATGGCGATTGCTTCGGGATCGTAGCTTATACCGTCGTAGATTTTATTGAAGATGTAGTTCAGCACTACGCGCAGGAACTTGATCATGTACATGTGGAAATCGGCGGAAATCTCCATGAAATACTTGTAAGCCTTCTTTTTCAGTTTCTGCTCCGGAATTCCTTTCTCCCGGGAGAGTGCTTCAATCTCGCTCAGCACGTTTTTGTGATAGAGCACCCTTTCCATCATGACCTGCCGGGGCTTGATAACCGGCCCCAGCACGCTCCTCTTCTCGAAGTGGTAGATTTCCAGAAGCTTGTTGCGGAGCGCCGAGGCGATGAACTGCGCGTCGTCCGAGCCGGAGTTGGCGATTTCATCCTTCAGGTTGAGGGGGGATGCGATGCGCACAAATGACGGCGTCAGGCTTTTGGTTGTGGTGAGCCACCCCGATATGAGCCCTCTGTTTCCGGTCGGTTTCGACGAGATCAGGCTGTCCGTCCTTTCCGGGTTCATGTTCCAGAAAATGATTTTTGGCAGGAGAAAAATCGGGCGGTCCATTTTCTGCTGGAGCCTTACAAGGAACACCAGTGAATCGTGCCTGGTTTCCATGTATCTTCGCAGAAAATAGCGCCTGGAAATCAGCGAGAAAAGGATGCTTTGCTTTTCCTCCAGCATCCTTTCAATGATTTCCGGCTCCACTGGCTCATCGCTGACCCTCCCGGTGAAAAAGGAGAGGGGTCTTGAAAGCCTTCTGAGCACGTACTTGAAGGATTGGAGCATAAATGGGTTGTATTCCATCGCGAAGCGGGGGGTTTTTAGGTTGTTGCGCTTGAGCAGATTGTAGAGCACCAGAAGCGAGAGGTTCGAAGTGTGGAACGAAGCGAACACGACGGATTCGTCACCGAGGCGCTGAAGGGTGGCGAGGCTTTCCGCGTCAAAGTCGATTTTTCTGAAAAGAAAACCGACGATTTTTTCCACCACCGGGTTTATCCGGTCGAAAATAAGACCGTCAAAAAGACGTGATGGGTCTTCTCTCTGCGTACTGTTCATATCAATCAATTCCTGTTTTTATGTGCGCTTCCATGGCATTATCCGGCATTCGCGCCGAGGCGCGTGCCCTGTTCCGGCAAACGCGGCATTTTTCCGGCAGGGCGCCGGTCCCGGAACAGCGGGATATTATCCCGGTTGTTGATTGGATTCCGCCACACCGAAAAAATCGCTCAATCCGACGATGTTGAGGAGCTCCAGAACGTTCTCCGACGGGTTCAGGAGGACGAGATTGATATTGTTGTCAAACAGGAGGTCCTTCACTTTGATCAGGGCGCCCAGATCGGAGCTGTTGAGGTGTTTGACGTTCCGTAAATCTATCATAATCTCGTTGCGGGCGTGAATATTGAGATCGAGAAGCTCTCCGATGAAATCATCGATGTCGATGTCAGAGAACGCTTCGCTGTGATCGGGTATGTTGATATAGAGCTTTTTTTTCTCATAGGAATATGGATATTGCATGTTGGTAACCCTGCGTTCCTCCCTGACTTGGTGCGATGTTTGACCATAAACCGTCGACACGCTCCCGGAAAAAGCCGTGAAAAGGCCCGACTCCGGTTCTGAAAAACGGGACATGAGATTGTTACCATTAAAGTACTATATGTTTTCTTGACGCAAGTATAATTTGGGTGTCAAAATTTGACTTCAAAACATGTGATTACCCGCGCAAGGGGAAGAAACACTCATCCCGGAGCGTAAGAATGTATTGAAACACTAAACAACTGAAAAGTTGACATGGGCCATAACAGGAGAATTCATCGCTATTTCTTGAAAACCGATAAAAAAATTGTTGCTATTCAGAGGTATTGTATTGCATTCTGCATAGCGCCTGTTGCCGGAGGCGCGTGTCTCGAGGGGTACAGGGAGCCAGCGGCAGCGAATGGCGGTTTTGGCGCCTAGGGGATTGAGAAATAGTTTATTTTTTACTGAATAATGTCGTATATATTATATAATGCCTGCGGAATGGCTCCAGTGGCCATGGGAGTTGTTTTAGCGGGCGGAAAAACAGTATCTCAATACAATACGGGATGTAGCGCAGTCCGGTAGCGCGCTGCGTTCGGGACGCAGAAGTCGGGAGTTCAAATCTCCCCATCCCGAATTACTCTTCCCCAAGGTTTTACATGGAACAACATGGTACTGAAATCCATTCCAGGACCTATCCGTCGCTGAAAGATTCCAGGAAACGAATCATCGAGGAGGTTATCAGCGTCATCGCCAGGGACGGCACCCCGGTCAATCTCACCACGGATGAGTTGTACCTTGTGATCGACGAGGCCCTTACAAACGCGATGGAACATGGCAACCGCTGGAACCCGGAGAAAATCATCAATATAAGTGTCAGAAAAAATCAGCGCCAGCTTTTTATCAGCATCCGTGATCAGGGAAAAGGATTCGACAAATCCGCCATGAGCATGAAAGAAGGGTCCATCCGCAATCTCAAACCCCGCGGCAGGGGGATTTACATTATAAAACAGTTCTGCAGCCCGGAGTGGAATGAGTCGGGCAATGAAATCACCCTCCGGTTCGATCTGAACAGATAGCTGCACCGAAGCGCTCCTCTTTTTATCTCACAGCCATCTCCCGATTCATGATAATGTAACGCAAAAAACATCCGGCCGGAGATTTTACGATGAAAAACGCACACCGGATTTGTATGCCGCTTTTAGCCCTCACATTGATTGCGGGTATCCTGGTTCCGGAAGGGGCGGCCGCCATGTCGACGCCGACGTTTCTCTCCGGCCCGTCTTCGGTGATTGAGGAAGTCCGCGGCGCGATGAGGGACCTCAGGGAGACGCTGGACGGGCTGAAGCGTTTTTTCGGCGCGATCAGCGCCGCCGTTTCAACTGTCACCGGCCTGATAGGGACGACCGCCCTCATCCTGCTTGTCGCGATTGTCGTCATCTCCACCCTTCTTTCGTTCGCCGGAATCCCGCGCGGGCCTTCGTCTTTTATGGTGTCGCTCGCCTTCGCCGATGCGCTCTGGGTGTTGTGGATGAAGAGCTTCGCGGGCCTGGGCGGGTACTCGATCATGCCGGTAGTCAAGGCCAACGCAATGCTTCTCCTCCCGCTTGCCGGGATTTATCTTGCCGCGAGATTGCTGCGGCGGTCGGCGGTGGCGCTTGCGGGGAGAGCGCTGTCATCGGTGAAGTCGCTTTTCCGGGGCGGAAGGATGAGCCATGCGAGGGCCGTTTCTCTCGCGAAGAGGCTGCGTACTGCCGGCGGGCTGCTGGAGGAAAAGCTTATGGGCGACATTCTCGCTGCGCGGAATGGCTCGGTTCGCATTTCGGGGGTGACGATTGAATCCGCGAAAGCGCTTGCGGCCCTGCTGGGCGAGTTAAAAAGCGTGAATAAAGAAGATGACAGGGAATCCTGAGGGGCGGGCCGGCTTTTTACTTGCAAATCGTCCGCCTCGCGTTCATAATAACCGGTATATGAGGTGACTATGGAAGTTCGCACTACAACGGAAAAAAACGCCGGAATTCTGCACGTATCCGGCCAGTTCGGGTACGGCGATGAAAAGAGGCTTGCCGACCTTGGGAAAACGCTGGCATCGCAGGGCGCGGCGGTGATTGCAATCGATGCGACGGGACTGGATTACATCAACTCGCTCGGCGTGGCGGCGCTGCTGGCGCTCATGAAGGTGACTGACGAGCACAGCTGCGAATATGTCGTGTACGGTATGAAGAAAAGTGTGGAACTCATTGTCCAGAAGGTGTTCGAAAACGAGTACGTGCCCATGCTCACGGCGGATGAGTTCAGGCGCAGATTTTTAGAGTAGCCGGAATGGCGCCCGGTCCGCGAAGGCCGGTGGGGCGGTTGGGCGCTGCGAATAATCCAATGGAGGAGGGCGGCGATGCTGGAATTGAAAAAAAACCGGTTTAAAACGAGGACGGGGCCGCTCGTGTTGGTGATAATGGACGGTGTCGGGCTCGGTCCGGAAAACGAGGGCAACGCCGTCTACCTGGCGCGCACTCCGACGCTCGACAAACTGTGGCAGGAATGTCCCCATACCCGGCTCAGGGCGCATGGAACTGCGGTCGGCCTTCCCAGCGACGGCGATATGGGCAACTCGGAAGTGGGACACAACGCGCTGGGGGCGGGCAGGATTTTTGACCAGGGCGCCAAGCTGGTGGCCAGGGCCATTGATTCCGGCGTAATTTTCACCACGGAGCTCTGGGCTTCGCTGGTCTCCTCGCCCCGCGACGGGAGCGCCGCCCTGCACTTCATCGGCCTGCTCTCTGACGGCAACGTCCACTCCCACATAGACCATCTTTTCAAACTCATTGGGCGTTCGTCAGAGGACGGCGTCAGAAAGCTCAGGGTGCACATCCTGCTGGACGGCCGTGACGTGCCGGAGACCTCCGCGCTGGAATACGTGGACAGGCTGGAAACGTTTCTGGAGAATTTCAGGAAGGATGGATTTGACTACCGCGTGGCGTCCGGAGGGGGGAGGATGGTGACCACCATGGACCGCTATGAGGCCGACTGGAATATCGTGAAGCGCGGATGGGAAGCCCATGTGCTGGGCGCGGCAAGGCCCTTTTCCTCGGCCAGGGAGGCGATCGAAACATTCAGGAAGGAGGACCCCGGTGTCATCGACCAGTACCTTCCGTCGTTCACGATCACGGAAGGGGGATATCCCGTGGGCCCCGTCAATGACGGCGATTCCGTGGTCTTCTTTAATTTCCGCGGGGACCGGGCCATCCAGATATCCCGCGCTTTCGACGAAAATAATTTTGCACACTTCGACCGTGTGCGCGTTCCCAACGTGCTCTACGCCGGGATGATGGAGTATGACGGCGATCTCGGCATCCCGAAAAAATACCTGGTGCTGCCGCCATCCATCGACCGCACCATCAGCGAGTATCTGGCCAACACGGAGTGCTGCCAGTTCGCGATATCGGAAACGCAGAAATTCGGCCATGTCACCTACTTCTGGAACGGCAACCGCAGCGGCAAGTTCAATGAAGAGACCGAGGTGTACGAGGAAATCCCCTCCGACCGCGTGGAGTTCGACCGGAGGCCGTGGATGAAGGCCGCCGAAATCACCGACCGCGTGATAGAGGTGATCGGGGGCGGAGATTATTTTTTCATCCGTCTCAACTACCCCAACGGAGACATGGTGGGGCATACCGGCAACCTTCACGCCTCAATCATCGCGGCCGAGACGGTGGACCTGTGCCTTGGCCGCCTGCTGGATGCGGTCAGGGGGGCGCACGGTATCGCGCTCATCACTGCCGACCACGGCAACCTGGACGACATGTTCGAGACCGATAAAAACGGAAACTTTCTTATCGACAAGAAGACCGGGAGGCCGGCGGCCAAGACGGCCCATTCGCTCAACCCGGTTCCGTTCATCATCTTCGATCCCGACTACAACGGCGAATATGTCATGGCTGATGTCGCCGATGCCGGGCTCGGCAATGTCGCAGCGACGATTCTCACACTGCTGGGGTACGAGCCCCCCGAAGGCTATCTCGACTCCCTGGTCAAGCCTGTATGAGAATTGCCTTTGTGACGCCCGAAGCCTTTCCGTTCGTCAAGACCGGCGGGCTGGCGGACGTGTCGTATTCGCTGCCAGGCGCCCTGTCAAAGAGGGGACACGATGTTCTCCTCGTCCTGCCGCGCTATTACCGCGTTGACAAGTCGCGCTTCAGCCTGACTTCGGCCGGGGGACCTCTCGGCGTTCCTTTCGGCTCCGGCGAGAAGTGGGCCGCCCTGTTCAGGTCACACTTCATTCCCGGGGTCGAGACCTGCTTCATCGAGCATGACGAGTATTACGGTCGCGACCGCATTTACGACGACGGCTATACGGCCTACTCCGACAACGCGGAGCGGTTCGTGTTCTTCTCAAGGGCTGTGATGCAGGCGCTCAAGGCCGTCGATTTCGCTCCCGACATCATCCACTGCAACGACTGGCAGACCGGGCTCGTTCCGGTGTTGCGCCGCGAGCTGTACAGCGCGGACCCGTTTTACCGGAAAACGGCCACCGTGTTCACCGTTCACAACGTGGGCTACCAGGGCGTATTCGACAGGAGCGCGCTTTCCATGGCGCAGCTTGGCGGGCACGTGTTCGTTGAGGAGGGACTGGAGTTTTTCGGTCAGGTCAACTTTCTCAAGGCCGGGGTGAATTACTCGGACATGGTCACCACCGTGAGCCGCAGATACGCCCTGGAAATACAGCGCGAGGAGTTCGGCTACAACCTGGCCGGCGTGTTCAGGAAAGCCGCACACAGGCTTGCGGGGGTGACGAACGGTGTTGATTTCGACAAGTGGAACCCCGCGACCGATACGTTCATCCCGGCCCGATATTCCGAAAACGACCTGACGGGCAAGAGCTTCTGCAAGGGCAATCTCCAGCGCGAGATGGGGATCGCCCTCGATCCGGATGTTCCTCTCATCGGCATCATCACCCGCCTCACACACCAGAAAGGAGTGGACGTGCTCGCGGACGCGCTGGAGATGCTGTTCGCGAAAAGGCGTTGCCAGTTCGTCATCCTGGGAAGCGGGGAGGACTGGCTGGTGCAGCGATACCAGGACCTGCGGCGGCGATATCCCGAAAGGGTGGGAGTGTTCTGGGGCTACGACGAGCGACTTTCGCACCTGTTTGAGGCGGGGCTCGACATCTTCGTGATGCCGTCGCGCTACGAGCCGTGCGGGCTCAACCAGATGTACAGCATGAAATACGGCACCATACCCGTGGTGCGATCAACCGGGGGGCTTGACGACACGGTGACTGCATGGGACGGGACGAACGGAACCGGCAACGGTTTCAAGTTCGATGATCTCACACCCGAAGCGGTCGCGATCGTGCTTGCCGGCGTGCTTGACGCGTACGGCGACCGCAGGGCGTGGCGCAGGTTACAGCGCAACGCCATGGCGTTCAATTATTCGTGGGACGACGCCGTCAGGGAATATGAGGAAGTCTACAGCCGTGCGCTTGAAGGCGTCGGCGCCGCGCGGGCGGGCGGGCGTCAGAATACATAACGGAAGGACTCTTCAACATGAAAAAGCTGAAACTCGGTACGCGCTGTGTTCGGTTCGCCCTCGCATTCGGGCTGTGCGTCATCGCGACGTCGGCATATCCGCTCGGGCAGCGGGAGATAGGCGAAATCCTGCACCGGGGCACGGTCAAGGTCGCGGTCTATGACGGGCAAAACCTCGTGGGACACGGCTCGGGATTCATCCTGACCGGCGACGGATTTGTCGGCACCAACTACCATGTGATACAGGCCGCGGTGGACCGGGGATACAGGCTTGTGGTCGAGTCGGCCGATGGCGACAGGAAGTCTGAGGCGGAGGCGCACAACTGGCATTTCATCCGTGATTTCGCCGTTCTGAAAATGAAGGACGCTGCGGGGTGGAGCCTCGCTCCCATCGCGCTTGGCAATTCATCCTCCCTCCGGCCGCTTGATGCCATCTACGTCGCGGGATTTCCCGTGACAGGGGTATACAAGGTCCAGAGGGGCGAGTTCAATTCGCTTCAGAGCTTTGGCGGAGTCAAGGCCCTCGACATCTCCGTGCTCATCGACAGGGGCAACAGCGGCGGACCCGTGGTCGATGAAAACGGCACACTGATAGGGGTTTCAGTGGCGTACATGAAGCAGGCGCGATCGATGAACCTCGCAATCCGCTCCAATGACATTCGCGACACCATCCAGGCCGCGACAGCCGGGAAAAGGAAAATACTGGTGCGCGACGGGCGCGAGCGGGAGCGCAACAACACAATGGACGAGTCCAACCTGATCGTGAGCGGCATGACCGTGACGGGCTCACTCGGCGCGGGCGACGATGCCGACTGGTTCGAGGTCAACCGGCAGGAGGGATTCCGCCCCACGGTGGAGCTTTCCCGCGCTGCCGGTGGCGATTTCGCCCTGGAGGTGTACAGCGACAGCTTCCTGACCGGAAAAACCGCCGGCAAGGGGCCGGTGGAAGGAATCACCTGCAATGTGCCGGGCCGATGTTTCCTGAAGGTGCTCCGGAAGGGTGGAAGTGGAGACTATACCCTGAGGATACGCCCGGCCGCCCGCAGCGAGACAGGCGGCAGCGAGCTGGAAATAAATGACCGCCGCGAGATCGCCAATCCCGTGACCGGCACCGTCATCAGGGGAAGGACCGGCGGGCAGGACGCCGGTGACTGGTTTGTGCTCGGGGGACAGGAAGGCACGCGCCCCACGCTGACCATATCGCACGACGCATCGTGCAACATCGATTTCGAGGTGTTCAGCGACGATACCCTGGTGGGAAGGGCCGCGGGCGCCCAATCGCCGGAAACCGTCACCTGCAGTGTGCCGGGCCGATGCTACATCCGCGTGTGGAGCGCGAGGGGCGAGGGGGATTACACCATAAACCTCGATCCCCGGGGTGGCACCGATGATGAGCGCGAGCCCAACAATGACCGCACGGCGGCGACACTGGTGCGAAGCATGGCGTTCCGCGGGGAGCTCAACGCATCGGATACCGAAGACTGGTTCGAGTTGAACGGCCAGGAGGGCGTGTTCCCCACCTTCGCGATCTCGCACGCGGGCGGCGCCAACTTCGATTTTGAGGTGTTCAGCGGGGAGGTCTCGGTGGGCCGCGCAGTGGGGACAGGGCGGAGCGACACCCTTACCGCGCGGGTGCCGGGGCGCTGCTTCGTCAGGGTGTGGCGGGTAAGCGGGCAGGGCGCCTATACGGTGACGGTCCGCACGCCGGTCAGGCGGACGCCGAGCGTCGATGGAAGGGAGATCGAGCCCAACAACGACAGGCAGGGCGCGACGCTCACGCAGAGCATGATTCTGCTCGGGGGCCTGGACGAGCGCGATGGCGAGGACTGGTTTGAGCTGGCCGGGCAGGAGGGGACGAGGCCCACCTTTACGATAATGCACGGAAGTGACGCGAATTTCGACGTCGAGGTGTACAGCGGCGATGAGCTCGCGGGCAGGGCTTTGGGCGCAGGGGCTTCGGACCGCGTAAGCTGCACCGTGCCCGGAAGGTGCTTTGTCCGCGTGATCAGGGTGAGCGGGAGCGGGAGTTACAGCGTTTCCATCGAGCGGAGGATGCCGAACGCGACGGGGCGCGAGGAGGAGCCCAACAACACGCAGGCCACGGCGACCCTGACCTCATCGATGGTCGTCAGCGGCAAGCTCGACGCCAACGACCACACCGACTGGTTCGAGCTCGGCGGGCAGGAAGGAACGCAGCCATCATTTACCCTCGCTTCCGACCCGGGCTGCGTGTTCGACATGAGGGTGTTCAGCGGCGAATCGGAAGTGTGCCATATGATAAGCGGCAGCGCGCCTGTGACCAGCCGCTGTGCGGTGCCCGGCAGGTGCTTTGTCCGGTTGTGGCGCATTCAGGGGGACGGGAACTACACGGTGAGCATTTCGCGCTGACCCGCATCCGCTACTGGATGCGGATGAGCGAGCATACGCTTCCCATTTCGTCGGAAGCGGAGCTGTTGTTGTTGTAATCGGGATGCCATCTCCCGTCGATGATGTATTTGTAGCGATGCGTGCCTCGCCCCAGCCTCTTTTGCAGCCGCCAGATGCCGTCCGGCCCCTTTTCGAGGAGGTCGTTTTCAGGGTTCCAGTTGTTGAAGTCCCCCACCAGCGAGATCATGCGCGCGTCGGGTTTGAATATCCTGAACTCCACCAGAGTGCGATCCAGCTTCCGGTAGGTCACGAAGCGTCCCTCGTGGATGGGGGATATCTCGAACAGCGACACGTATGAGCCGTTGCCGTCGTACGCCCGGTGGGGATTGCGCGGATCGCTTGTCCACAGGCCGTCTACTATGTACTTGTACCGTATCCTGTCCGGCGTCTCCCCGCCCGGAATAAAGTAATACCAGACGCCGTAGTTGCCTCTCTCCATGCGCCTGGCTTTCCATCCGGAAAAATTGCCCGCCAGATCGACGCGCCGGGCCTCGCGGTTTCTGTAGGTGAGCAGCACTCCTTCCATGATCACCGGCTTCTGGAGCCCCGCGTTCATCACCTTTATCACGCGCATCTGGCGCGGCTCGACGGAGTCCCTGAGCGAATGGAAGCGGTAGTAGTCCTCAAGAGGGGCTCTCTGGTCCGGCGAAAAGGCAAGAAGCAATAATGGCAGTATGGCAAAAATCTTTTTTGTCGATGTTCGCATTCAACTTTCCATGCCAACAAATGGATTCAGATGTACATTACTTATGTCGATAACGTTATTGTAGTAACTGAAGATTTTTTTAAGCATGGTATTAAAAATTGATTTTACGGCAAAACCACCCGCGCGTTTCACTTCCGGCCGGAGCGAGGCATGGATTTTTTCCCGCGGTGCAAATAACGCCGGGCGGACATAAAAATGGATTGATTTTTTTAGCGTGAGGATGTGGTCTGATTATGTCTCTTTTTTCGCCTGGTGCGGCGTTGTCCGCGGATGATTTGATGAATGAGCGCCTTGCCGGCGAAGGCGCATCAATGATGCCGGAAATGAGGAATGGGCGACACTGAAGGAAGAATAGATTACTCACCCGAGGAGCTCGCGGAAATAGAGCATGTGCTGTCGGTGCTGCCCGTGTCCGAGATGAGGACGGAGCGGTCCGGCGCGTTGTACACCGGCTCTGATGTCGCACCCGTCACAGGGGATATGGACTACGACGGTGTTGCCGGGGAGGAGACGGCGGAGGTCGACCTCGAAGAGGAAACAACGAGAATCGAAGGCGAGGCTGACGAGTTCATCGATGTGACAGACCTGATCCACGAGGTTGAGGACAAAGCGACCGCCGGCGCACCGGCTGAACCCGATGAATTCGCCCTTCCGTCAGCCGAGGAGCCGATCGAACTTTCGGAGTTTGACCTCGTGGAGGTGAGCGAGGGCGCGGAAGCCCCGCCTGTCGAGCCGGGCTTTGAAGCCGGGGAAGAAGCCGGCGAGCTTTCGACGCTCGACGAGCTTGAAGAGCTTACAGCCGAACAGGACAGCATCAGCGAAGTAGACCTTCCCGGGCCCGGAATCGAAGCGGGCGAAGCGTTCCCGGAAGAGCCCCCGGCCGGGCGGGAGAAGGGGGCCGATAAGAGCTTCCAGCTCGACAGCGGCGCCGCAATGGATGTTCCCGATCTGTCCGAGATAGACCTTGACGCCGCCGTGGCGGAAATCCCTGAAATGGATATCGCGGACCTGCCGGACGTTGAGCCCGGCGCTCTTGCGGGAATCGAAGAGAAGCCTCCGTCCGCGGAGCTTGATGAGCTCGCGGGTGGGGTGTCGGAAATCCCCGGTGAGGACCTCGGCGCTTCGATGGATGATTTCGGCGAGATATCCGAGGTGAGCATCGAGGAAGATGAGCCCGTTCAGCCGAAAAAGGCGTCAAAGCGTGAAGCGCTTCCACGGGAAGAGGAAATCACCGGCATACGGGGCATCGACGCCATCGACGAGGTGGTGAGAAGCGAGCCCATACCGGAGATAGGGCCCGAGGAAGAGACTGTCGTGGAGTTTGAGGAGCCCGCCGGAAGGGACGCTCCGGTGGAGCTTTCCGACAGGGAGCTCAGGAAGCTTAAGACGGCGATTATGCTGTTCCATCCGGCGCTCCGGCGGGAGATCCGCGATACAATCATAAACGACCTGCTCTCGCCGAAAGACACCCGCCAGATGGTGGATCTGATTATCACCGGAAAGCCCGAGGACAATGTACAGCGCTTTCTGGAGAAGAAGACCGGCAGGCGCATTGACACGACCGGTGCGGCCGGGGAGCCCGGCAGAAAGGTCATCACCGCGCGTCCCGAGTACACCAAGAGTGGAATCGAGCGGCAGAAAAAGCTCCTCAAGATGACTAAAATTTTCGGGGCTGCGACCGCTGCGGCCTTTGTCGTCACCATCCTGCTTTACCAGTTTGTCTACAAGCCCATTGTCGCAAAAAACAAGATCGAGCAGGGTGTCGCGCTGATCAGAAGGCCCGGTGTTCCCACCTTTCAGAAGAAGCGCGATTTTGAAAACGCGGAGAAGCTGTTCCGGGAGGTCGACGAGGATTACGTGAGCGATTACCTTCCGGGGTACAACGCCTATGGGCGGGCGTATTACGACGTGAAGGAGTACGATCTCTCGCATGACAAGCTCGTCAAGGCCTTCAACATCAGGCAGACCGATATTGAGACCATCAACAACATAGGATATTTTTATTCCAGGCTCCCGAAGGAGTACTATGACCGCCACTGGGAGACGCTGAAGCCTCCCGACAGGAAGCAGCTCGGCGAGACGCCGGAGAGCAGGCTTGACGTGGCCATACGCTTCTACCGCTACACGCTGACCCGCCAGCCCGACAACGTGACGGCGCTGTACGGTATTGGCAACACCTACATGTACCAGGGCCGCTATTTCGAAGCGCGCAGGTATTATGAGAACATCATCAAGGTCGATAAAAACTCCGTGGTGGGTCATTCAGGGCTTCTCAACCTCTTCATCGAGCGCGATGAGTTTGCCGAGGTGGTGACGCAGCACACAAGGATGGTTGACAGGGACATCCTGCCCGATATCGAATCCGCGCTGCTCGCGAAGCTGGCCTTCTATTACCTTGGAAAGAAGCGCAGCGACAGTGTGAACGTCCGTTTCGACTATGGCGTGAAGTCGGACCGCCTGCGCGATCTTGCCGACAATCCATATCCCGTCGTGCGCTCGGTGCTCAAGGTGCTGGGGGACAAGGACGCGGAGTACCCGCCCCTGTACGTGCACCAGGCCAAACTTGCCCAGGCCGAAGGAAATTACCACCAGATGCGCGAATACGTGAAGGTGGCGCTCTCCAAGCAGGAAAACTACTACGGGGCGCAGCACCTGATGGGCGAGTACCACTACCTGGTCAACGAGCCGGTTGACGCCTACCGGGCCTTCCAGAGCGCGATCAAGGCGTACCAGAATCCACCCTCATTCACCAACAGCGATTTTTATCAGGAAACCGAAAGCATCGGCCGCACGCACGCGATGCTCGGCAACATCTTCTATTACTTCTTCGACAAGGTGAGGGCGAAAAACAGGCAGGCTGACGATATTGACGAAGTGGCGCTCGACGATGAAATGGAAAAGCGCGCCAACAACAGCATCGCCGAGGAATACTATGAAAAGGCCCTTCAGCTTGGCGACAAGTCCCCGGAGCTGTACTACAATCTCGGCAGGCTGTACTATCTCAGGGGCCTGTACGAGAAGGCGCTTGAGAAGTGGCTCAATCTCTACGACGATTTCATCGCGAAACCGGAGCTCATGTTTGCTCTGGGCAACGCATTTTTCAGAATGAACAATTACGAATCGAGCAAGGGGGAGTATCTCAGGCTCATTTCAATCTATGAGGAGGAGGCGGCGGGAATACTGCGCGCCAGGGAGGAGAAGAAGCGTCACATCCAGGTGCTCCAGACGCTTTCTTCCGCGTACAACAACCTGGGAGCGGTGTACCAGATACAGGGAAATGCCGTCAAGAGCAACCTCTGTTACTGGCGGTCAATTGAATACGCGACCAGGATAAACAGGGAAAACGAATTTGCCCGTGTCAACCTGACCCGTGCGTTTAAAACGGACCGTCCTGATATAACTCCCCTTCTGGACGAGGAGCTTCCTTTCGGGTTGGACGTGTTCAGAAGATAATCGGCGTGCCGGCGGCTGTTGCCGTTATGAAACCCGGTAGCACGCACGCCGCAGCATTCGGTTAGTGGTCGATTTTTTTTGCCAGCTGCGCGATTTCACTTCCCGGCTCATTGACAAACTCTATCCCCATACCGCACTTCCGATCGGGAAGGTCGTTTTCATTGGTCCAGCGCACAATTCCCTTCAGTTTAATGGCCTCCTCGCCGGGAAAGTACAGCGACATTTCCACTTCGGAGCCGATTTTCAGCGGATCCGGTGTTGAAATGAATATTCCGCCGGGGCTGATGTTCTGGGTGGTGCTGAAAGTGACGGTGTTCGTGTCTGTGACCTCGGATTTGATGTGCTTCTTTATCCTCTGACCCTGCCTTTTGTTTTCCATCAACATCTCCCCTGACTGTGTTATGCTTCACGTATATATTTCCGGCGCGTCAGTTCCGGGATGTCGGATTGGTGGTGCCCGGACATTAAACAATTGACAAAAAGGCCGCACTGCCTGTAAATACTGCAATCCCTGTGAAAGTCCCGGGACGCGGTACGCAATTGTATATAGCACCGCTCGTGAAATAATGCAAGCAGAAAAATCGCACCAGAGTCGAATCAGAAGCGCGGCGGTGCCGGTCATGGCTCGGGCGCTCCCTTCCTGGTGGAAAGGATATATGAGCACTGGCGGCAACAATGAGTGTATCAGGACAGGCCCGCTGCCCGTCCATTGTCTTTATAAAAAGGTGCTGTTTCCCCACAGCTCCCTTCTGCTTGAGCTCAGGATAAAAGGGGAATCGATTTTCCAAACCGGGCAGAAGCTGCTGGTCGTTCCTGTCGGAGGGCCTTTCGACCTGATCATCATGCGAAACAGGTTCGCGACCATTTCCGAAGTTGCCGATGTGACCGTGGACGGGGAGGTCAGCAAAGTACTTCTCAGGGGAATCGACCGGGTGCGCCTTCTGGCCCGGAAGGGGCTTCGGGAGGCCTATTTCAGGCACCTTGACGCTGACATGCGCGAGCGCCCCGAAAAGGCCGTTGACGAGCTGAGAAAGAAATCGCAGGAGCTGATCTTCCTGATCAATGTTGAAGAATCAGACCGGCTGATCCACCTGCTGAACTTTCTCTCCGATCTCAGCCAGCTTTCCGACTTTATCTCAAACTACTTCGTCGTGGATTTCAGGAAGCGGCTGCGCCTTTACCGCGAATCTGACGCCAACGCGAGGGCGTCGATGCTTGTGGCGCTTCTCGATGAGCTCATAACGAAAATGAAAAGGAAAAACGCGGTGGAACAATGAAAAAGAGCGTCAAGAACAACAACGCCTATTATACCATCGTGTGGTCCAAGGAGTACCCCTATGACAGGCATTCCGCGTCGAGGATTCTCCCGGAAATGGCGGGGCTTTTGTGCCTGCTTGAGGAGCGCCGCCCTTTCGAGTACCGCCCCCTCATCTTCTACGGCTGCTGGCGCGAGGGACTCCGCCTGGGCATGAAGAATTTTTTCGATCCGGCGTTTTCCAAATACGGGGATATCGCGAAGGAAATGCTGTCAAGGAAGCTCTTCTACAAGTATTCCGTGATTGACACTACCCCGTTCGACCTCAAGGACATCATGTACTGGCTGATCGGGAAATACGCCCCCGAATTCAACAACCTTGAAAAATTCAAGTGCACCCGTCGTTATGAAAACATTTCAGTCAGGGAGATTGTCATGCGCGAGGGGGCCATCAGCGAGCACATCCCGGATATAGGGTTCTGAGTTTACGGCATGAGCAGAATGTCGGACGCCGTATAGATGTGTTTCACGTTCTTTTTGATCGCGATGAATTCCAGGATGTATTTCAGGCGGGCTGCGGCGTCGAGCGGCGAGGACGCCTTGTAGCCGGTAGCGGCAGGAAACTGCTGTATTCTTTTCACGTTCAGCGCCCGGCGTTCGGAGTTTGCAATGAAGATGTCCTTTCTGAAAAGCTGAAAAGTGTCGTACACCGATTTGATGATCGAGTCGTCTTCGATCAGGTAGGCAATGTGCAGGTTGCTGTCCGGAGCGTGGATGTTCCTGGCGAAGAACTTCAGGATTGTAAGGATGATCTCGGGATTCAGGTGGACATTGATCATCTCGATGATTTTCGACTCGAGATCCCTGTCATGCATGCGCATGGTGGGATACGCGAGATTGATGATGAACGTGTAGCCGGTTTTCGCCTTGAACGCGACGAAGTCCAGAAACTTGTCCAGTGAGTCCTTTTTCTGGATGTCGAACGCCCTGAAGGTGCCTTCGGTTATGGCAAGGGCGGCGTTTTCAAGGTTTTCCTGCTTGAGCAGCGACTCGATGTTGAGAAGATCCCCGGACTCGAAATCCCCATGGTCAAGAAGGTCCACTCCCTGTCGCTCCATGACGAACCCCCCTAAAAGTGCGTGGTAATACTCATCCTGACATTGCGGTAATACCGCTCCCCCCCATTGTAGGAGTACACGTTGCTGACGGCCGAGAAAAGCTGGTACTGGTAAAATGCCAGCCCGGAAAGGCCAAACACGGTCATCCTGAGGGCGTCCCTGTCGCGCAGGCCGTCATAGAAAAGGTACATGAGCGCAGCGTTTGAACAGAAGGCGAGCGCGCCGATTTCACATTCGCCCGCGTAGAAATGGCCGAACCCTGGTATAAAGATCGACCCGATTACCGAAATCCAGAGACTTTTTTTCGGCCGCTCTTCCTCCCGGTTTATCATTGATTCAAGCCGCCGCATGTCATCGTGGTGCTCCCCGCCGGGAAAGAGCGCGCGATAGTGCGCAATGGCCGCGCGGGCGTTTTCACCCTCTCCCATGAGGGCGAGTGCGTAACACCTGTCCCGCACCGCAAGCTCGACGTTTTCTCCCGATGGATAGAGGTGCTCGTAGCGCAGCATGGTGCGGCAGGCGAAGAAGGGCGAGCCCGACACCAGGCGCAGATGGCCGTAACAGTACAGCGCCTCCCTCCCTTCCGGTTTTTCCGGGAAGAGAGAGGCGCACTCCTGAAAAGCCTCGGATGCGAGGCTGAAATTGCCTCCGCGAAAGAGCGCCTTGCCCCGCAGGAGGACCATGCCGGGCATGTCATTTCCCCGGGGATGAAGGTGCTGGTAGCGGAGCGTTTCCGTGATCGTGCTGTAATACATTTTCCGGTCATAGTAGTGGCGCGCAAGGCCGGGCAGTGAATTGTCATTGGCGAAGGCCTCATGCGGGGTGAGATTGAGAAACACGGAGGCAATGCACAGAACGCCGGTGATGGTCAGCGTGACAGCCTTCATCTGCCGCTCCATGGTTCGTCCCCGGGGGAAAGTGGACGGTACGCCGGAATGAAGGACTGCCTGAACCTTCCCGCAAACATGTCGGAGTCCCTGCCGTTTGCGTCCATCGCGGCGTTGTATGCGCCGAAGATGCCGCCGCCGTACATCAGCGCCGTGACGACGCCGAAGGTGATGGCCAGCTGCCTGTCTTCACGTTCGGCGAAGCGCCATGCCGCCAGAGCCGGGGCCGCGACCGCGAGGAGGGTCAGAAACCCCTGCGGGTATCTACGCGCATATATCTGGCCGGCCCCCGGCGCCAGCGCTGAAAGGCCTGCGGCGAACGCGGGAGATTTCCAGCCTTCATTGATTCTCGCGGCAAGGGAATGCGTCATGTCAGCGGTTGGCAGCGCGCCTGCAAGTGTTGTTTCAGCCCGTGTTGTTTCAGCGAGCATTCCGCGGTAATCGCTTGCCCCCAGAAACATGTCCATCCTCCTGAAGAACAGTTCGCAGCGCTGTTCGCCTGAGAGAGCCGCGTAGTCAAGGCCTGCAAGGGTCGAAGCGGCTCGGTCGTACTGTTCGAGCCTGGCATACATCTGCGACATGAGGATTCTTTCCCGGAATGGCGCTGCTTCCACGATGTTGCCGCCGCTTAGTGCCCCAATCGCCGAGGCGTACTGGCGGCCGGAATAGTAGCATGCCGCGATCAGGTATCTCCATGGAGCAGGATCGATTTTTCCCCTTCCGTAAAAGAGCAGCCTTTCCGTTTCAGAGACGCATTCGAACAATCGCCCCTCGTTGTGAAGCTGCCGGATAAGGATGATCTGGGATGAAATGAAGTGTTTATCAGTACTGCCGACCGGTTGTGCGGCGCAGGGAAGCGACGCAAACAGGAGAAGCGCTGTTGCAAGAGCGATTGTTTTCATTAATGGAGCGTTCATTGACCTGGATGCGCGTTTCAGTACTCACCTGCATATACGGGACATGCATAATTGCAACATTATTTCAGTACCGGGAAGCAGAGCTGAATAACTTTTCTGAGGGCAGATTAAAGAAACGGGGCTTTGGACATTCCGGAGAGGAGAGGAAAATTTTTTCAAAAAAAGCCCGCATGGGCTTTTTTTGATTTGACAGATTTTTGTTCCTGTTGTATATTTTGCTGTGTACGGAAATGATTATAAATACGAATCTTTTCCGTGGCAGCGTTGAGCACATAATTAGAACAGGAGAAGAACATGAAATATCCGGGAATATTCCTTATTTCAATGGCGCTGGCCTTTTCGGCGGTTTCATGCGGAGGGGATGCGGGAAACACCGGCGAAGGCGGTCCGGGAGTTTCTCCTCAGGATCAGGTTGCTGATGCCCCGGTGGCTGCCGGCCTGAATACTGATCTTGTAACTGAAATCGCTTCAGACACCACAGGTTCGTCTACCGCCAGCACAGACTCGCAGTCGTCAACCGGACAGACGCGCCAGGAAGCCTCGTCGACAACGGGCACCTCCCAGACGACATCGACGTCAACAACTTCTTCGACGTCGCAGGAGACGGTTTCCGGCACGCAGAGCGATACCGGTACGCAGACATCCGGTACTGATACATCAGGGCAGCAGACGACCGGACAGACTATCCAGGTCGCCCAGCCATCGGTGCCATCAGGAGTCACGGATACGGCGAAAATCGTTCCGGTAACTCCTGATGAGGTTGACGAATACGGATCCACCACTGCGGACGATCTGGCGGATGAAGCAGATGATGATCTGATTGTGATTGAAGACTCATCTTCGCAGGCTTCAGATGCCGGAAAGGCGCTTGCGCTCGACACTTCCTCCGGACGATGGTACGTTATGGAAGATGAAGCCGTGTCGAAGGGGCAGGGCAAAGGGCAGGCGAAGGGGCAGGCCGGCGAAAGCCTTGGTATTTTTACCAACTGGGCCAATGAGGATCTTTATCTCAACATCAGCAACAACAGAAGGCCCGGCTGGTATCAGCTGGAAGTTACGGCGAAGAACAGGGGAAAGCTCCCTGATTTTTACGATAATTTCAGCCTGCTTGTGAAAAATGAAACGACCGGCACGGAAATTGGCGGTATCGTGGTGGAGGCTTCGGATACGCAGTACAATAAAGGCAGGACGCTTGTGTACCTGGGCGAGGGAGACACTAAACTCAACCTGCTCTGGACCAATGACGCCTACAAGAGCGGCGAGTATGACGCCAATATCAACATCAGGGAAGTGACGCTTCAGTACAAGGGAGCGAGAAGATACAACAATTCGCTGAGAAGGAATGCGCTTCAGTACTCTTACCTCGACGGGCGGTTTTTCTGGGAAGCCAATTCAGCATACACCTACTGGGCCAACCAGACAATGGGATTTGTTTTCCCCAACCTCAAGGCCGGGAAGTATCAGGTGAGGGTCGTGGCAAAAAATCGCGGTGTGCTTCCACCTAATTATTCCAACTTCAATGTTGAGATCGATACCAACAATGGGATATCGGGCACAATGCGGATACCCGCCGACCAGAATAAATACCGCACTGGAACGATGGAGCTTGACCTCACCGGGGGAGAAACCACAATTTTTCTGACCTGGACGAATGATAGCTACAGGGAAAACGAGTACGACGCCAATTTCCAGTTCAAGCGGATTATACTTAAACGGGTAGGGGAGTCAGGCCGCTCGGCGCTCGCAGCGTACCTGATTGTCAAGGCGCAGAGCAACAAGACGCTCATGATCATGCTCGGAGGCCTGGTGATCGTGCTTTCCGGATTTTTCATCTGGAACAGGAAGCGGGTGAACATGCGGGCGTAGCGGAGAAGTTACAATATAGTGCTGAAGAGGAAGCCCGCGGTGAGCGGGCTTCCCTGTTTTAAAACTTGATGTCGATGTTGTACTTGTTGTAAATCTTCTCCACGGTCTGGATGACCTTCTCGTCGATATCGTTTTCGTTGAGCTGCACGTTGTGCTGGCGCTTCATCACCAGGTTTATGATTTCAGACGCGGTTTCATCGTCGAGGTGACGCATGACCTCCTCAATCTTTTTCAGGTTGAGATTGAGGGTGAGTTTTTCATTGTCGGGCGAGTATCCCAACCCTATGAGGGTGAGCAGCATGGCGACGTGAAAAAAGCGCTCGTTGTCCCTTTTCTGCCTGTCGAGGTCGGTGATGTTGGCCGACAGTATTCTCTCCGACATGTGGACTCGCTGCGCGAGTTTGCGGATGAGGGAGACCGCGAAATCGGGATTTCCCCGTATGAGGGCGTCAAGGCTGTCCTTGTCGGAGACCGCGATGATGCAGTCGGTCGCGCACACGGCGGTCGCGGCGCGGGGATTGTCGCCGACGATGGCCATCTCACCGAAAATCTCGCCGGCTTCCATGGTGTCCATGACCATGATCTCATCCTCGGATTTCTTTTTGTAGAAGATCACCTTGCCTTTCTTGATGAGATAGAAATCTGTTCCCTTGTCCCCTTCGTTGAAAATTTTGGCTCCCGCTTTGAACATCTTCTCGGTCTGCATGGTGGTGATGGGGCGCATGAAAAATTTCCGAAA
>CAZPZJ010000001.1:16662-33748 GCA_964591055.1 uncultured Leptospiraceae bacterium | reverse complement strand
GCCGAGCTCTTCCGATGTTTTCAGGAAGCAGTTGACCCTGGACACGTAGTAGGTGACGAAGGTTTCATCAATCCTCCCCTCCGCGCTGACTTCCACGTCCGATATGATGGGGATGCGGATGATGCTTTCCTCGAAGAACTGGGGGTTGATGGCGCCCACCATCAGCAGGATCACGCCGATTGATACGGGAAAGATTCCGAATATCACGGTTTTTTCGTGGGCCGACAGCGTTGCCTGCAGAAACGAGCTGATATCCATGCGGTTCAGGTAGAGCACCACCCCCGCCGCAAGAAAGAACACAACAAGGGTGAGTCGCATCTTCCCCTTCTGACCCCTGAAAAACGGAACGGGCCTGTCGTTGGGCGTGCCCATCGATCGCAGTATCCACCTGTCATAGCGCGGCTGGCGGTGGAGCGTCAGCCAGTCCTCGTAACGGAGCTTGAGCGCATCGAGTATGTCGAGCGGGAGGATGATGTGGGCGCGTGCGATCATAAGCTCGAGGATCACGACCATGACGAGCACCATGGGGCTGACGAGGTACACGGCCTCTCCTCCTGTGAGCAGTATCGCATCGAAGGTGCCGTGCAGGACCACCGGTATTGCAAGGGCCTTGATGATGTACTCGGTTTTGAAGATGCGGGTTTCGCTGATTTTGCTCAGTCCGAGAAAATACCCGATATATCCGCATGTGGTGAGATGAAGGGGCACCGACACGATGAGCCGTATCAATATAATGGACTGGCCGTAGTTGATGGCGTAAAAAATGTTTTCAACCAGGGAAAATCCCAGTCCCAGCATCATCGCGGAAACGACCGATTCCATGATGCTGAAATTCGGGTAATAGCGGTGGATGATGTAGATGAGCAGGAATGCGCCGATTTTTTCCAGAAAAGCCGCTCTGCAAAACGCGTCAATTATAATCCCGGAGTTGGGGAACAGCGAGTTGATGAGAGGCGACACGAGAATCAGAAAAAGGGCAAGAGTTATGCCGTACAGGAAGGATTCGAGGTGTTTGACGTATTCCGGTTTGAATGTGAAATATCTGAAGTATATAAAATAAAAGAGCGGAACCGGCAGGAGTGCTATCAGAATTTTATGAGCAAGCATTCTTGACCTCTCGGGACGCGAAGTCCGGGTTATGTTATATTATCGGTGCGGTGGATCAATAATAATAACCATTTGAATGGTTGCTCGCGTCGCAACGCACTCATCCCGGTGAAGACGGCGGGCGGCGATTCAGTCTCCGGCAATGGCAGCGGGAACGGGATCGTGTGAAGGCGGATTGTAGGGATTGCACCGCAGGATTCTGTCGCCGGCAAGGATTGCACCAAGAAGAAATCCGTGGAGCTCAACGGCCTTTCTGCCGTACGCGCTGCATACCGGGTGGTGCCGGCAGTTGGTTCCGTCCTGCGGCGAGATGACCTTCTGGAAAAAGCGTATGAGCGCGTATCCTCCCGCCTGCGGCGAGCCGAACACGGCATAATGACTTGGCCGCGACGGAGAGGGCTGCGGGCGGTGAATCCCGTCAGCGCACCTCACCTCAGCGTTCCACGGGGCGAAGCTGCTCTCCGCGCGCGTCTGTGCGGGGAGAGCGAAGCAGATGACGGCCGCCGCGATCAGCGCCCGATTGATGCCGTTCACAGGTAGTACCTCTTCTGCTCCCTGACCGTTGAACTGGGAAAGCGGCCGTAATGGTGGCCGGGCCAGATGATGGTGTCATCGGGAAGGGACAGTATCCTGTTTTTTATTGAATCCATTATATCGCGGTACGATCCCCCCGCGAGATCGGTTCTTCCCATGCCCTCTGTGAAAAGCGTGTCTCCGGTAAATACGTGCCCCGGCGTGTACAGGCAGATGCTTCCCTCGGAATGGCCGGGCGTGTGGATCACCTCAAGCCGGATTGAGCCGATTGAAATTACGTCACTGTCCCCGAGTGTCTCCATGGGCCGGGGTGATCCCTTGCCGCCCACTACACGTGAGAGGAGTCGATTGGAGATGCTGTCCAGCTTTCGGGCCTCCGACTCGTAAATCAGGAGCTTCGCTCCGGTTTTTTTGACAACGTAATCGTTGCCCGACGTATGGTCGAAGTGCCCGTGGGTGTTGATGACGGTGGTTACCGTCAGGTTGTGGTGGTCGACGCGCTCGAATATGGAGTCGAAATCTCCTGCGGGATCTATGAGCGCCGCTTCCCTTGTCTGTTCATCGCCCACGAGATAGCAGAAAACCGCCATGTGTGTAACGAGTAACTGTTCAACAATCATGTAATACCCCATAGCTTGATTCACGCGGGTTTGCGCACCTGAGTCGTTGATGTATCTGAATACGGCCCGGACGTATTGTTACAGGTTGTTGATATAGGTGATGATTTCCTTTATGTTTTTCACCATGTCGGCGGCGCCGAGCTTGATGGCTTCCCTCGGCATCCCGAACACAACCGACGAGGCTTCGTCCTGTGCGATCGTGACCGACCCGTTTTCGTTCATTTCCAGAAGTCCGGCTGCGCCATCGGCGCCCATGCCGGTGAGCAGAATGCCGATGGATTTTTTGCCGGCGTATTGAGCGACCGACCGGAAAAGAACGTCCACCGAGGGCCTGTGCCTGTTGACCGGAAGCCCGTCATTGATCTCCACGTAATAACCACGCCCGTCATTTTTCAGCAGCATGTGGCGGTTGCCGGGGGCTATCAGGGCCATCCCCTTGTTGGCCCTGTCGCCTGTTTCAGCCTCCTTGACATATAGCCTGGACATGGTATTCACCCTGTTTGCAAACGCCTCGGTGAATTTTTCCGGCATGTGCTGCACAATGACGATGCCGGGCACGGTCTCGGGAAGGTTACTGAGAATTTCGGCGATCACTTCAGTCCCGCCGGTGGATGCTCCGATCGCGATGATGGTGTCACTGACCTCGTTGCGGACCGGCTTTACGGCCTTCGGAAGGATGACGTCTGCGGTGTATTTCTGCTCCACTCTCATGCCGGCGGGGGCGGAGGGCGGGGGAGCCGGCATCGGTTCGGGACGGGTCAGAATTCTGCGCTTTATCTTGGACCCGACGGCACCCGTCACTTTTTCCAGCAGTTCCTCGGAAAACCTGTCCCATGACTGTGGGTCGTCCAGCCTGGGTTTGAGTACGAAGTCTACGGCCCCCTTCTGAAGCGCTTCAATGGTTTTTGCGGCGCCCTCTTCGGTAAGGGCGCTCACCATGATGACGGGCATGGGGTGCGATACCATCAGCTTGGACAGGAAGGTGATTCCGTCCATGCGGGGCATTTCAATGTCAAGCGTCATGACGTCCGGATTGAGCTTCTGGATTTTAGTCACCGCGATGTAAGGGTCAATTGCGGTTCCGACAACCTCTATCATGCTTGAGCGTGAAAGCGCGTCAGTGAGAGCTTTTCTCATGACGGCGGAATCATCGACTATTAAAACCTTAATCCGATTCATCGTACCCCGCTTTCTTTACATGAAGTTTCCGGTTTGACCCTCATCGCCTTTGGGGAGGCCATGGATCTCGCATGAGACGGTTTTTTTTAAAAACACTTTTCCTGATTTTACGTCCATCATAAGCTTGCGCGTGTACGTTCCGCGCACGTCAACTTCATCAATTGGAATGTCCTCCACTTCCATTATAATTTTAGCGAGCCGGACATTGTCTTCAGGAATGGTATTGCTCCTCTGCCTCAAGTCAAGAACATTTCCCCCTCCGAAAATTTTGGCCCGAAGGTTCTGCTTTTCAACTCCCATGGATTTCATGGACTCCAGCAGGGAATGGATGGCGCTGACCCCGTACCGGAAGTTATCGCCGCAATCATTGCCGCCGCCGCTCCTCCCCGGAAGCATGAAGTGGTTCATGCCCGCAATCCCTAACTCCGGGTCGAACAGGCACAGCGCGACGCATGGCCCGAGAAGCGTGCCGATCAGCTCGTCCTTCTCTGATGCGTAGAACTCCCCGGCGTGAATTATTTTAAGCGGCTTTCCGTATCGCGCGTCGTTAAGGGTGAACATTTTCCTTTACCTTCCCGTATACTGATCTCCCCCTGAAATAAAAAAGGCTGGATACGCTTGTCAGTGTTTCTGAATGGCCGATGAAAAGATATCCGTCATCAGCAAGATGATGGTGAAACTGCTTGAAGAGTTTGACCTGCGATTCCTTGTCGAAGTATATGACGACATTTCTGCAGAAGATGATGTCAAACGGGTTCTTGATTGGAAACGTGTTGTCAAGAAGATTGAGCCTGCGGAAGTAGATCAGCTTTTTAACATCGTCCTTGATCCTGTATAAACCGGCGTTGTTGCCGACTCCCTTCAGCATGTACCGGCGGAGCACATCCCGATCGATATTTTTCACCGTCTCTTCCTTGTATAAACCCGCAGCCGCCGATTCAAGGACCTTGGTGTCGATGTCCGTCGCGAGAATTTTTACGTCCGGGAGCTTTTTGCTGCGGAAGAATTCAAGAAGGCTGATCGCGATGGTATACGGTTCCTCGCCTGTTGAGCATCCGGCGCTCCAGATGCGGATGGAGCTTTTTCCCGAGGTCTCGTATTTAGGGAGCACTTCCGATGCAAGAAAATCGAAATGGCCCGCCTCCCTGAAAAAGTCGGTCTTGTTTGTCGTAATGCAGTTGACCAGGTTGATGTGCTCCTGGTCGTAATTGTCGAGGACGTACTGGTAGTAATCGCCGTAGTCGCGGATGCCCAGCTCCCTCATGCGGCGCATGAGGCGTGACTGGACCAGGGCTTTTTTGAGCGGGGAAAGGTTGATGCCGCTTTCGCGGTAAATCACTTCCCTGAACCTGTCAAAGTCGCTGTCATGCAGTTCGGCTACGACTATCTGTGATTGACCCATGGCGTCCTCCCCGCGTCACTCGAAAAGTATGACCCTTCCATATTTTTCCTTGTCGCGGAACACCTGCCGTATGTATTCCTGTTCCATCTTTATGAATTCCGAGGATTCAGAATTGTTGGCGAGGAGCTTCCTGTAGACTTTCCCGCTCATCGGATGAAAATATATTTTCCTTCTTTGCTCTCCTCCGATGTCCTCGCTGACAATCGGGATATTTTCCGTTTTGAAGTATTCGTCGATAAACGTGAGTATGCTGTTTTTAACCCCGCCGGTCCAGGAATTGACCCCCGGCACGTTTGCGACGCCGAATACCTTGGCGTTCAAAGACCTGCGGTCCCCGCCGAGCTTGACGATCTCACCCATCAGGTATTCCATGCTCGTGATGCCGTGGCTGCCGATCGCGTCGCGGTATATTCCCTCGGTGCCCATCGCTCCCGGGATGACAAAATGCCCCATTCCGCCGATCCTCCTGGCCGGATCATAGAGACACATTACCATGCACGAGCCGCTCACGGTGCCAAGTATCGAGTCTTCCCTGGTGGCGAAGTACTCGCCCGGGTAGAGTATATAGAGCGGCTTTCCAAAGTCGCTCGAACTGCTTTTGATCATCGCAATAACCGTTAGAAGACAATATCAATTTTTAACCGCCATGTTCTCTTCAGCCGAGCGGTCCATCCTCTCAAGCTCTTCCGCGCTGAGTATCTTGTCGACGTCCAGGATGATGATGAGCTGTTCGCCCTTTTTCGCTATTCCCCGGATGTAGTCGGTGGCGATATTGACGCTGAAGTGCGGCGTATCCTGAATGCTCGAAAGCGGGAGCCCGACGACGTCGGAAACCGAATCGACTATCATCCCGACAAGCGATCCCTTGACTTCAATTATCAGGATGACGGTGAACTTGGTGTAATCCTGCTCCTGCATCTGCAGCTTGAGCCTCATGTCCACCACGGGAACCACGGAGCCGCGCAGATTAATCACGCCTTTCATGAACGACATGCTGTTGGGGACGTGGGTGATCTGCGTCATGCCTATGATTTCCTGGACCTTCAGCACCTCGACGCCGTACACCTCTTCGCCGATGGTGAAGGTGACGTACTGTTCCATCTCCTCGATTTCCGCCTCGGCCTGCCTTCTCTTGAGTTCGTCTTTGATGTTTTGCATGTTTTTGCTCCTTTATCGTACTAATTTTTTGACCACCGTGACCAGCTGATCAGGCTGAAACGGCTTGACGAGCCAGCCCGACGCTCCCGCATCCTTTCCTTCCTTGATCTTCGCCTCTTCGGATTCGGTAGTGAGCATGATCACCGGGGTAAACTTGTCGTCCTTGCGGAATTCCCTGACGAAGGTGATTCCATCCATCTCGGGCATGTTGACGTCGACGACGCAGGCCGCGATGTCGTTTCCTGAGCCTTTCAGTGTCTTCACCTTGCCAAGGGCGTCCTTCCCGTTTTCCGCCTGGGTGATAGGGTAGCCCATCTCCTTGAGGGCGTATTCTACGCTCATCCTTATTGTCGCTGAATCGTCAATCACCAGAATGTGTTTCATCGTTATACCTTCCTCTGTTTTTTACTTTGCCAGCCCTGTGATTACCAGCTGCTGACGCAGCTCGGGTGAAATGCTTTTAAGCTTGATGACCTTGTTCTCCCTGCGTGCGAATTTTCTGGCCGCCAGAAGAACCTGCGCGAGCGAAAGGTCAATGTGCTGGACATTGGAAAAATCCAGCGTGAGTTCGCTTTCGGTGCGCAGCATATCCACCAGGCCGCGGTAAAACTCCTTTATGTTCTTGATTCCTATGTCCTCCTGCAGATCAAGATGCGCCATATCGGCCTCCTTAAAAAATATATACCCGTTCCTCCGGTAATTCGTGCTGATACTCTGAAACAAGAGAGCTCAGCATCTTAATCCGGTAATCGGAAACAGTTGATTCACCGTCGAGGATGTCCTTGATGACCCGCGCCTCCTCGGTATAGGCGGTGTGGTTTTCATTTTCAATGGCGCCCATCTCCTGCGCAACGAGCCCGCTGATCCTGTGAATGTAGCTTTTCATGTCGACGATTGATTGAAGCTCCGCCGATTCCTCCTCCACGAAGGCCAGCATGTCGGTGCACGTGCTTCCTACCTCCTCGGAGATGTCCCGGTAATACTTCTTGGACTCGTTGAGCTTCACTGATATCTTTTTCATGGCCGAGATGCACGCGTTCAGCGTGTTTTCCTGTATCTTGTAGCTCTCGTGGTACTCAGCGATTGCGGCGTTCATGTTGTCCTTGACCTGGGAGTTGATGGCGAACGTTTTCTCGATGATCTTTTTCATCCTGGTGGGGAGATCCTTGACTCCCGTCAGCGCGCCGGCGAGGGTCCGCTTCAGCGCCGTATGGCGCGCGAGCTCGATCTTGGTCAGCATGTTGATTATTTCAAAGCGCTTCGCTATGTGAACCAGGTCGTTGAAGTACACAGAAAACTGCTCGAGAACGCCGAAGATGCTGTTGGACAGTGTGAAGAGCTGGTTTTTACCCTCGATTATCTTTTCGATGTATCCTATGAACTCGCTTTTCATATCTTCGAGCTTTTTATACACGTCGTCGAGTTTGTCGCCCTCGTAGTAGATTTTCGCGTCACCTTCCGAGCCGTAAAAACGGTCGAGGAACCTGTTGAGGATGTCCTTGATGTGGACATTGCAGTCATTGTTGCCGTTGATGAGCCGGTCGATGTGCTCCCCGATGGTCTTCATCTTGTGCAGGCTGATGATCATGAAGAACTCTGAAATCCTCCCGGCGAGCGCGGGATCGGTGAGCGTTCCGAACACCGCGCCGTTGGGATCGCCCAGCTCCTGGAGCGAGAATATCACCTTCTCAAGGTCCTGCCTCACCAAATCCTCGGTCTGGAGCCACTCCATCACATTCCGGATTGACGCTTCAACCTCCTCGGAGTAGTGCATGATTTCATGGATATTGCCGGACATGCGGTCGAGGTCGCCGAGGATTTCCCTGAAGATCAGGCTGCTTTTCAGCTTCATCTGGGTCAGGTAATTCTCGTTTACAATATCGATTTTTTCACGGGCGCTGGTGAAATCGTCATAGTACCGCTGGAGTTTTTCCAGAAGCGCCATGAAATTTTCCGAAGACCTTCCCGCTTTTTCGGAAAGCTGCGCCATTTCCATCGATATCTGGGTGAGCGTTTCGCCTTCCGTTCCGGCCTTGCTCGAAATGAGCATGGTGTTGACCGAGTAGATGTCTATCGCGTCGATCAGAGAGAGAATTTCGTCGATGCTCTTCTTGATGTCGAGGCTCTGGCGGATCGCACCCGTAATGCGGTCGTTGGTGCCGTGGTCGCCGCGCATGATTGCGACCGCCTCGTCGATTGCGCTGCTCATCTCGTCGCGGCTCGGAACCACCACGTCTTTTGCGAACGATTCCTCGGCCTTCTCCCCGTCTTCGGGATAAAAGTAATTGATATACGGGGTGATGAGGCTGCGGAAGTTTTTAATCTTCACCGATGTTTCGAGCATGTAGTTGCCCATTTCCCCGAACATGACGGTGATGTTTTCCTTGAGCTCAAAAAGCCTGTCCCGTTCTTCAGCTATTGTTTCCGGGAATGTATGTGGGGTCAGTGTCATGTTCATCGTTCCGGATCTTCCCGTCAGCCCTTGATTTCCCCGATCAGGCCGTGTATGTCGATGATGAGCGCAATACTGCCGTCACCGAGAATCGCCGCGCCCGATATCGACCTTGATTCGGTGATGCCCTTGTCCAGGCTCTTGATCACGGTCTGGTGTTGTCCCAGCAGGTCGTCCACCATGATCGCGACCTTCTCGCCTCCCGACTCAACGATTACAAGTAGCGCCTGCGTGGGATCGGTGTGGTCGGCCGAAATGTTGAAATGCTGGTACATGCGTACAAGGGTGATGTAGTCCTCCCTGACGAGCACCACTTCCCCCCTGCCTTCAACCGTCTTCACGCTGCCATCCGTCGCCTGTATGGTCTCCATGATGGACAGAAGGGGCACGATGTAGCGGTTAGTCCCGATCCTGACGAGCATGCCGTCGATGATCGCGAGGGTGAGGGGGAGCTTGATCCTGAAAATGGTGCCTTTCCCTTCGACGGTCTCAATCTCAACCGTCCCGCGAAGGGACTCGATGTTGGTCTTCACCACGTCCATGCCCACGCCGCGGCCGGAGAGGTCGCCGACCACTGTGGCGGTGGAAAAGCCGGGGAGGAAGATCATTGAAAGAAGCTTGCTGTCGTGGACCTCCTCGTCGGGCGCGATGAGCTCTTTTTTGATGGCCTTTTCCAGTATCTTCTTCCTGTTGAGCCCCCTGCCGTCGTCCTGAATCTCGATGAAGACATTGCCCTCCTGGTGGTACGCCTTGAGCGTGATCCTTCCGCTTGTGGGCTTCCCGGCCGCGATCCTCTCGTCGGGGGTCTCGATGCCGTGGTCGATCGCGTTGCGGATCATGTGCTTCAGCGGGTCGCCTATCTTCTCGATCACGGTTTTGTCGAGCTCGGTCTCCTTGCCGTCCATGTCAAAGCGGATTTCCTTGCCCACGGCGTGCGCTGCGTCGCGCACAAATCGCTGGAACTGCTCGAACGTCGGGCCGATCGGGATCATGCGGATGGACATGATCTGTTCCTGGAATTCCCTGGTGGTGCGGTCGAGCGCGTGCAGGGCGTTTTTCATGCGGAACTGGAGGTCTTCGCTCAGGTCGTCAACGATCCTGGCGATCGATGACTGGCCTATGACGATCTCACCGAGCAGGTTCATCAGGTTGTCAAGGCGGACCGTATCGACCCTGACCGTGCTGGTGTCGACCCGTTTTTTGATGCGCTCCTGGTCAACGAGCGCGGTGCTCACCTCGCTGGGTGTTGCGTAACCCTTTTCCACCACGAGGTCGCCGATCTTCCTGTTTTCCTTTTCCTGCAGCTTGATGACGTCGTTGAGCTCGTCCTCGGTGATGATGCCTTTCTTGAGAAGGATTTCCCCGAGTTTTTTCTCCGAGGTGTATTTTTCGCCTTCGATTTCACGGTAGTCCGCGGTGATGTCGGCGATCTCGATCTGGTTTCCCTCGACAACGAACATGAAGATGTCCTGGATGTCCCTGAGCTGCTTTTCCGACTGCAGCACGACCTTCCAGCCCATGTAGCATTTTTCGGGATCCATCTCGTCGAATTCAGGCAGGCGGCGGCGGTCGATATGCTTGTAGATGACGGTGCCGCTCGCGAAGAGCTCCTCCATGATCAGCAGGGGATCGATGCCCTTCTCGAAAATATTTTCGGAAAAGCGAGCGAGTATCTGGTAATAGTGGTAAATGCCGTCCGGTGTGATCGCCTGTTCGTCCGCCTTTGCGGCTTTTTCCGCAGGGCTGTCCGAGGTGTATGCCCCGATCCTCGCGAGCAGGTTCTTCTTGTACTCGCCGACGTCATCGATGTCGCTTGCGGCGTCGAAGAGCACGATCTTCATCCAGTCGAGGCTCTGGAGGATCACGTCGATGATGTCCCTGTCGGGCTTCATCTTGCCTGAGCGCAGGAGGTCCATTAAATTTTCCAGCTTGTGGTTGTACTCGTAGACCTCGTCGAAGCCGGCGATGCCCGAGCTTCCCTTGAGCGTGTGAACGTACCTGAAAATATCGTTCATCAGATCGCTCGTGTAGTTGTCCTCGAGGTTGACCACCTGGGACTCAAGCTTCTCCAGTATCTCCCGCGCTTCTTCCAGAAAAATTTCCTTGATTCCGACCTGACTCATGACGCACCTTCCCCTGCGTAATGTTTGTTGCGCTCAATTACGTGTCAAAACTCAACGAACCCGTCGTCCGCAAGCTTCTTCTCCGGGTCAGCCTTCTCTCCTTTTTTCGACTCGGACGGGCCCTCGATGCGTGGCCTCGCCGGCGCGCCTCCGGAGGCTTTTGCGGACGCCGCCCCTTCCGCCGCGCGAAGGTGGATTTCCCGGTGCCTGTTGCTGTACGCGGTATCCCCGCTCGACTCGCTGATCTTGAACTTCTCGACCATCGCGAGCATTTCCTGCGCCTGGTTTGCCATTTCCTCGCTTGCCGACGCGGTTTCCTCCACCAGCGCCGCGTTCTGCTGCGTCATGTTGTCAAGTTCGGCGACCGCGATGTTGATCTGCTCCATCCCCTGTTTCTGCTCCAGGCTGGCGGCGTTGATTTCCGATATCAGCGTCCCCACGCGGTTGACCGATTCGATGATTTCCCTGAGCGCCTCGCCGCTCTGGTTGACCAGCTGGGTCCCGTTTTCAATCTTCTCGACCGAGGACTTGATGAGCTCGCTGATCTCTTTCGCGGCGCTTCCCGCGCGCTGGGCCAGGTTGCGCACCTCGCCGGCCACCACTGCGAAACCGCGGCCCATCTCGCCGGCGCGCGCGGCCTCGACGGCGGCGTTCAGCGCGAGCAGGTTGGTCTGGAACGCGATTTCATTGATCACCGAGATGATCTCTTCAATCCTGCGGCTGGACTCGTTGATTTCATTGATGGAGTTCACCGACTCAACCACCACGCGGCCCCCCTGTTCGGCCAGGCGCGAGGTGTCTCCCGACATCCTGTTGGCCTCGGTGGCGTTGGCCGCGTTCTGGTTGATGGTGGAGGTCGCCTCCTCAAGGGTGGAGGCGATCTCTTCAAGCGACGATGCCTGCTCGGAAGTGCGCTGAGACAGGTTTTCGTTGCCGCTCGCGATCTGCTGCACCGCCTGGGCGAGGTTCTGGGAGCTCACCATCAGCTCCGAGGTGAGCTTCTCGAACTGATCGAGCGAGTTGTTGACGGCCTTCGCCATATCTCCAATCTCGTCGTTGGTGACGGTCCCGCGGTAGCGCCCTCTCAAATCGCCCTGCGCCATGTCGTTGATCACGTTGCGGCACTCTTCGAGGGGCTTGAGCCTTTTCGCGATGATGAGGTAAATGCCGACGGCGGTAAAGGCGATGCCGAGCAGCCCGAAGAGTATCATGATGATCGCCATGGCGCGCGCGCTCGCATTGATGTCGGACACGAATATGGTCGCCATGGAGATGAAGCCGTACTGGGCGTTGCGCAGAAAGCACAGGATTTTTCCCATCCCCTCAAACTCATAGCGTATTACGGTTCCATCCTGTGCGCTCATCATCGTGCGTCCCCAGTCCTCGTTCTTGAGGTCAAGCTTGAATATCTGGGCCTTGTTGGGATGTGAAAAAACAAGGCCGTTGATGTCGGTGACAAACGGGTAGCCGGTGGCGCCGATCTTGACTCCCTCGACGATGGACTGTGAGAAGTTGCCCACATCGACCACCATTCCAAGGATGCCGACTATCTCGTTGCCCGCCTTAATGGGGGCGGTAACCAGCAGGATCGGGAGGTTGGTGACCATGGATTTTACCGGTGGGCTGATCGCGGTCCTGCCTTCCAGGGCGTGTTGGATGTTTTTGCGGTACTCTTCCTTGGCCCACCTGGTTCCCACGGCCTTGTCGAGTGTCGCCGCGCTTACGACCGGGTCGCTGCCTGCGGTGGAGATAAACATGTACTGGTACATCCCCTGCCTGTCGGCGTAATCCTTGAGCATCCTTATCGCGGCGCCGTAATTTTTACTGGCGGCGCCGGTTATTACTGCGTCGGTGGAGGAGAGGAACGCGGCGGTCTTTTCCTGTTTGCCGTAAAACACCGCAAGCTGCTGGGCGATATCCCTGTTGAAGTTTTCAAGCTGGTTGATGTAGGATTTTTCAACAGCGTTGTAGGACGCGTTGTATGAGATCGCCACGAGCGCGATGGTGAGCAGGGTGACGATGCCTACCACGATCGAGGCGAGCACTACTTTCAGGCTTCTGAATATCTGTATGGCCATTCTCTTTTCTCCTTACTCTCCGTAGTGTGATGTCAGAATTCTACGAACCCGTCGTCTTTCAGCGCTTCGGCGCCGTTGCCGGTTTCGCCGGTTTTCGCCGCGGCCTTCCGTGGCGCAGCGGGTTTGGCCGCCTTTTTCAGCGCTCCCTTCGCCGTTTTTCCGGTCACGTGTATTTCCTTGTGGCGCTCCCTCTGGCTGGTCTCCCCCACGCTGTCGCGGATTTTAAATTGCCTGACTAGGGCCAGAAGCTCCTGCGCCTGGTTGGCCATCTCCTCGCTCGCGGAGGCAGTCTCCTCCACCAGCGCCGAGTTCTGCTGGGTCATGTTGTCCAGCTCTGAGATCGCGATGGCGATCTGGTCAACTCCCTGCTTCTGTTCCTGGCTTGCGGCGGCTATCTCGGAAATCAGCTGGCTCACCTTGCGGATGGAATCGATGATTTTCTCGAGAGACTGCCCGCTCTCGGTGACGAGCCGGGTGCCCGTGGTCACTTTTTCAAGCGATGTGTTGATCAACTGACCGATGTCCTTTGACGCCCCGGCGGCTCTCTGCGCCAGGTTGCGCACTTCGCCGGCCACGACCGCGAATCCGCGCCCCTGGTCTCCCGCTCGGGCCGCTTCAACCGCCGCGTTGAGCGCGAGCAGGTTGGTTTGAAAGGATATTTCGTTTATGACGGTGATGATTTCGCTGATCTTCCTGCTGGAGTCGTTGATCTCGTTGATCGCGCGGACGGAGTCCTGGATGAGCCTCCCTCCGTTCTCGGCGAGCGCGCTGGTCTGCTCGGATACCGTGTTTGCCTCAACCGCGTTCTCGGCGTTCTGGGCGATGGTGGACGTCGCCTCCTCCATGGTGGACGCGATCTCCTCAAGCGATGAGGCCTGCTCCGAGGTGCGCTGAGACAGGTTTTCATTGCCGCTCGCGATTTCGCTGACGGCCTGGGAAAGGTTTTCCGAGCTCACGATCAGGTCTGAGACGAGCTTCTCAAACTGGTCGAGCGAGCCGTTGAGCGCGCCGGCAATTTCACCGATCTCGTCGCTGCTGAGCCTGCCGTCATACCTCTTCGTGAGGTCCCCGGACGCCATCGCCGCGAGGACGTCGCGGGAAAGCATCAGCGGGTTGAGCCTGCGCGCGATCACCATGTAAATGATTGCGCCGGCGACGGCGACGCCGATGATCGCGAAGATGATCATGATGAGCGCCATGGCGCGCGCGCTCTCGTTGATGTCGGAAACGAACATGGTCGCCATGGAGATGAAGTTGTACTGGGCGTTGCGGAGGAAGAGCAGGATTTTGTCCTTGCCTTCAAACTCATAGCTGATCATCTCCCCATCCCGTGCGGCCATCACCTGCCGCCCCCAGTCCTGTTTAGTGATGTCGTATGTCAGGATCATATTCTTGTTGGGATGGGCGAACACCATGCCGGCGCCATCGGTGACGAAAGGATAGCCGGTGGCGCCGATCTTTACCCCCTCGACGATGGACTGCGAAAAGGTCCCCAGGTCCACCATGAGCCCCAGGAATGCGGTCGTCTGCGCGCCGTTTTTAATCGGGGTGACAATCGCGACGATCGGGGTGTTGGTGACCATCGACTTCTGGACGGGGGCGATCGTGGTCTTGCCCTCCAGGGCTTTCGCAATCGTGTCGCGGTAGGCGGGATTGTCGGAGAGCTTGACCCCTACCGCCTTGGTGTTGGTGGCCGCGAGTATCTGGCAACCGCTGTCGCCGGTGGCGATGAAGAGGTACTGGTACATGCCCTGCTTTTCGGCGAACGATCGCATCATGGAGATCGCCTCGTTGAAGTTTCGCGTTGCGCCGGCCCTCGTGACCGCGTCGGTGGCGGCGAGAAACTGGGCGGTCTTTTCCTGCTCCTGATAGAATTTCGTGAGCTGCTGGTTGATGTCCTGGTTGAAATTTTTTATCTGGTTGATGTAGGAGCTTTCCACCGCGTTGTACGCGGAATTGTAGGAGACAACCACAAGGACGATGGCGAGCACGATGACCAGCACGACAACAATTGAGGAAAGAACCGTTTTAAGGCTCCGGAATTTATTGTTTTTCCCTTGAACCATTCCTTACCATCCTCACAGAGGTATTTTCTTCAGGGGGTGGGTCCTGAAGCTTTCTATGGAAACATATATACATAACAGAAAGAAAGTGGTCAATAAGGGACAGGCATGTTTTTAGTCTCGTGGAATACCCTGAAATGGACTAAGGGAATCCCTTACCGGTTATGTCTCTTGGTCGGCAGGGGGGGCCGCAGGATCATTTCATGCTGAAGCTCTGTATCCACTGCACGGCCTGCTGGACCAGCTCCGCCGAGTCCTGGAGGTCGAGCTTCTGCTTGATGTTCTGCCGGTGGGTCTCTATGGTTTTCACGCTGAGGTTCAGCTTCGTGGCGATTCGCTTGGTGCTGTATCCCTTGCCGATCAGCCGGAAAATCTCCAGCTCCCGGTTGGTCAGACTCTCCACCAGGGAGTAGTCGCGCTCCTCGCCGTTTTTCGCGGTGTCGCCCCTTAAAAGCCGCTGGAGCAGCCGCGCCTTGATGCGGTCGCTGACGAATATCTCGCCCTTCAATGACTGGTATATCGCCTTGATGAGGATTTCCGTTGCCTCCTGCTTCATCACGTAGCCCAGCGAGCCCGCCCGTATCGCCCGTTCGGCATAGAGGTTTTCATCGTGCATGGAGAGCACCAGCAGCCGGAGCTCCGGGCAGCGCGACGAGAGCGCGCGGATGAGGTCGAGCCCGCTGTCCTCCTCGAGCGAAAGGTCGACGATGACCAGCGCCGGCTGCGTCTGCCGTATCACCTCCCATCCTTCCGCCGAGTTCTTGGCCTCGCCGCAGACAATGAGGTCCGGCTGCAGGTTGATGAGCTGCGCGATCCCGTGCCGGACGATGGGATGGTCGTCAATGATGACGATTTTAGTTTTTTCCTGGTCCTGGGATGTTCTGGCCATTGCGCCTGTCTTCCTTCGTTTAATTGCGCCGCCGCGGGCGTCTACTTCCTGTTTCTGAACGAACAGCTTATCACCGTCCCGCCGCGATCGCTCTTCCTCAGCTCAAAGCTCGCGCCAATCATGTCGGCGCGGTACTGCATAAGGCTCAGGCCGAGCCCCCGGTGCTGGTCCCCCCTCCTCGGGGAGTCGGCGCGGTCGAGCCATCTTCCATCGTCCTGGACTGAAAAGGTAATCATATCCCCGTTTGAAGTAAAGGATATTTCTATGGATTTCGCACCGCTGTGCTTGACCGCGTTGTTGACAGCCTCGCGCACTATGTAATACACGTGCAGGGCGGCGGTTTTGTCGGTAAGATTGATGGGGTGGCGGCAGGAGAAAGCGCAGCTGATGCCGAAAAGGTCCGACGTCTGCATCGCAAGGTCTTCGAGCGCGTCGTCCAGCCCCTGCTGTTCCAGCGAAACCGGCGTGAGCCCCTTGGAGAGGCTGCGGGTGGTGTCGATGGCCGAGTTGATGAGCTCGGTGATCTTCGTTGCGTCGGCGCGCTCGGGGAGGTTCTTTTCCCTGAGCTTTTTTTCCAGCACCTTGCTGAGGAACGCGATACCAGTCAGGTGCTGCCCCAGGCCGTCATGGAGGTCGCGCCCGATGCGCTGCTGTTCGTCCGAACTGATCTGCAGTATCTGCCTGGTGAGCCTGCGGTAGTCGGTCACATCGATTATGGAGCCCACGCGAAGATCGGTGCCGGGAATCCTGGCGAAGTTGCCGTAGCATTCCCGTATCTCTCCGCTCCCGGTGACGTATGAGAACTCCACCTGGCTGGGGCCGCTCCCGCGACTGCGTACGCTCAGCTTATGGTACTTCTTCAGCATGTCGATGTCGGTATCGGCGATGAAGTCGGTCCACTTCCGCCTGCCCTCGATTTCCCTTCGCTTGATGCCGGTCAGCTGCTCCATTCTCCTGTTGAGCAGGCGGATGGTCATGCTGTCGTCGAAGATGATCATGGCGGTTCCCGACGTCTCGAAAATCGTACGGTATTTCTCCTCGGACTCGCGAAGCTCGCGCTCGTAGCGCTTGCGGACGGTGATGTCCCGGCAGGCGGCGTGGAACAGCTTTTTTCCGTGCATTGAGATCGCGGTGAGGGTGATTTCAATCGGTATCTCTCTTCTGTGGGCGTCGTATATGTTCCACTCGTAGCTGATGCTTCCGCGCCTGAGCGCCTGGGTGAGGTGGTTGCGCTCCATGATGTGGGAAACGCCGCCGTCGGGCTGGTGCTCCGGGGCGACATCGGAGGGGTGTTTGCCGATCAGGTCCCCCTTGCGCTCAAGGCCGTAGAGGCTGAGGGCGGAGGAGTTGCAGTCGATGAAGACGTTGTTCTCGATGATGAGCTGCGGGTCTTCCGACTGTTCGAAGAGCAGCCGGAATTTCTGTTCGCTCTCCTTGAGCGCGGTCTCGGTGTTCTTCAGCTGCGTGATGTCCCTGATCGT
>CAZPZJ010000001.1:0-16562 GCA_964591055.1 uncultured Leptospiraceae bacterium | reverse complement strand
CGCTCGGCGTCGGCCTTGCGCAGCTCCGTCACGTCCCTGGCGATGGAGAGGATGCAGGGCTGTCCCTCGATCTCGATTCTCACGGCCGAGTAGAGCGCGTGCATGACGCCGTTGCGAAGCCGGAACTCGATCTCGACATTGCGCACGGCCCCGGTCTGTTCTATGGACTCGCGGATTCGCTCCCTGATGGAATAGTCGGGCCAGATGTTTATCTGCCTGGTGGTGCTGCCGATGAGCTCGTTGCGCGAAAAGCCGGTTTTTTCGATCATCGCCTCGTTGACGTCCAGTATGATGCCGCGGTCGATGGTGGTGATGAGCACAGGGTCGGGGCTCGACATGAATGTCTTGGAGAACTTTTCCTCGGAGTGGCGCAGGTGCTCCTCCAGCACCTTGCGCCTGGTCATGTCCATGCCGATGCAGAGAATTTCCGCGAGGGCGCCGTCGGCGTCGAACACGGCGCGGTTGTTCCAGGATATCCAGACGCGCTCCCCTCCTTTTTTCATGTTCTCGTTTTCGTTGGTCGAGTAGCGCTCCGGGTCGGCGCCGATGTCGCGGATCAGGTCATGAAGATCGTTGCCCCAGGAGTCGTACTCGGGCACAATGAGCCCCACCACGTTCCTCCCCTGGGCTTCCTCGCAGGAGTAGCCGAAAAAGCGCTGGGCGTACTCGTTGAAGAAGGTGATGTTGCCTTCCGGGTCCATGCGTATGATGATGCTGTTCGCGAGCTCCACCAGTTCGCGGTACTTGCGCTCGCTCTCGCGAAGCTTGTTTTCCATGTCGTGCTTGTGCAGCGCCATTTCCACCACGGAAAACAGCTCCTCGTCCTTGAAGGGCTTGACGATGTAGCCGTAGGGCACGGCCTGCCGGGCCTTCTCGAGGGTGGTCCTGTCGGCGTGGGCGGTGAGGAAAATGACGGGGATGTCGAACCGCTCCCTGGCGAGCCTGGCGGTCAGGATGCCGTCCATGTCTCCCTGGATAACGATGTCCATAAGAATCAGGTCGGGTTTTTCAATCCGGGCAAGATTGAGCGCGTCCCTGCCCGAAGAGGCGATCCCTGCGACTGCGTACCCGTAGGACTCGAGCTTTTCCTTGATGTCCATCGCGGTGATGGTTTCGTCTTCGGTTATCAGAATTGATGGGCTTCTCATGTTCGGTCCCCGGGAATTTCCGGAATTCAGGTAGCAGTATGCCCCGGGAAAATACGCCCGTAAAGCGAAATTTTCATCACCGATATGCCGTTCCCGGGGCCCGGTGTGCGCTCCCGCGCCGTTTAATAGCTAAATTAGTATATTTACAGGGCGGATTTCACAATATAATAATTGACAGGAATCATTTTTTCCGGCATTATAATCATTCCCGTGTTTTCATGCAGAAAAAAAGGATCATTGGAAGCGCGGTTCACGCGAGAAGGTTGGATTATAAAAAATCAAGGAGTGTTCACTATGGCTATCAGGATTGGCATCAACGGTTTCGGCAGAATCGGCCGCAATGTCATGCGGGCGATCGCCTCCGGAGGAAGGTATGCGGACGTCGAGGTTGTCGGCATCAACGACCTGACCGACTCCGCGACGCTGGCGCACCTGCTGAAGTACGATTCGGTATTCGGGCCTTTCGCGGGAAACGTGTCCCACGATGGAAGCTCGATCATAGTCAACGGCAAAAAAATCGCCGTCCACAGTGAAAAGGACCCGAAGTCGCTCCCCTGGAAGGCTGAAGGCGTCGATGTGGTCGTCGAGTCGACGGGAAAGTTCACGGAAAAGGACAAGGCGCTGGCGCACATCGAAGCAGGCGCAAAAAAAGTCATCATTTCCGCCCCGGCCAAGGGCGAAGACCTGACCGTTGTGCTCGGCGTCAACGAGGACAAGTACGATCCCGCGAAGCACCATGTGCTTTCCAACGCGTCATGCACCACGAACTGCCTCGCCCCGGTGGTCAAGGTGCTCAATGACTCGTTCGGCATTGAAAAGGGGCTCATGACGACCATTCACTCGTACACCAACGACCAGCGCATCCTGGACCTTCCGCACAAGGACCTCCGGAGGGCGCGCGCCGCGGCGCTTTCAATGATACCCACCACCACCGGCGCGGCAAAGGCGGTGACGCTCGTCATTCCCGAGCTCAAGGGCAAGCTCGACGGCGGCGCCATCCGCGTTCCCACTCCCAACGTCTCCATAGTCGATTTCACCTGCACGGTGAAAAAGCAGGTGAGCGACAAGGACGTCAACGCGGCCCTCGAAGCGGCGGCGGGCGGCAGGCTCAAGGGGATTCTGCAGTACATGGAGGAGCCGCTGGTGTCGGTGGACTTCCTCGGAAACGATCATTCCTCCATCGTCGACGCCGCGCTCACCAAGGTGGTCGACGGGAATCTCGTCAAGGTCATGAGCTGGTATGACAACGAGTGGGGATACTCGCTGCGAGTCATCGATCTCGTCCGCTATATCATGAAGTGACCCGCTGCGCGGGATGAAGAGCGGAGGGAGAGATGAAGAGAAGAAAGATATTCGCGGGCAACTGGAAGATGTACACCACCGCCTCCGAGGCGGCCTCGCTTGTCGGTGAAATCGTCGGCGGGCTGGGTGGCGTGAAGGGCCGCGAGGTGGCGGTGTTTCCCCCGGCCCTGCACGTCAGGGAGGCCGTTCGCCTCGCCGCGGGCAGGATTGACGTGGGCGTGCAGAACATGTATTTCGAGAAGGAGGGCGCGTTCACGGGAGAGCTGTCCCCGGTCATGGTAAGGGACGCCGGTGCGCGCTACGCGCTCATAGGCCACTCCGAGCGTCGCCATGTGTTCGGGGAGGACGACGCGCTGATCCGGAGGAAAGTGCTCGCGGCGCTGGAGCACGGGATCGATCCGATGCTCTGCGTGGGCGAGCTTCTCGACGAGCGCGAGGCGGGCCGCACCGAAGAGGTGCTGGAGCGGCAGCTGCGGATGGCGCTCGATGGCGTCGACGCCTCCCGCATCGGCAGGGTGGTGATCGCCTACGAGCCGGTCTGGGCCATAGGCACTGGCAGGGTGGCGACTCCCGAAATCGCAGGCGCCGCGCACGCGTTTGTGCGCTCGGTGCTCGCGGGCCTCTACGGGGCGGAAATTGCCGGTTCGGCGAGCGTGCTCTACGGGGGCTCGGTCAAGCCCGACAACATCGCAGGGCTCTGGGCGGTGGAGGACATCGACGGCGTGCTTGTCGGCGGGGCGAGCCTGAAAAGCAAATCTTTCCTTGACATTATTAGAGTACAGTAAATAATTGTCGTTTCCTGAAGGGACAACACCGCTTAACGCAATGAAATGGATGGGGTTATGGGTATTCTCGCGAGTGTACTGACCGTGTTTTTCTTTATACTGTGTCTTCTGCTGATCGTGATTATTCTCCTGCAGTCGGATAAGAGCGCGGGTATGGGGATACTGGGCGGTTCAAGCCAGACAACGTTCGGTTCGTCAACTGCCGATGTGATCACCAAAACAACCGCGGTCATGGTCGGTCTTTTCATGTTCGGGTCGCTTGGTCTTTCCGTTATTGAGGCATACAGATCGAGGGAGTTCGATCCCGATGCCGCGAAAATCCAGCAGCAGCCCTCCCGGGTGGCTCCCCCCGCCGCGCAGACGGGGCAGCAGGGGCAGCAGGGGCAGCAGCAGGGCGCAACGCCTGCGGAAAGCACGGCCGTTCCCGAAAAGGGCGTGCCCGTGACTGAGAAGAATGTCATGAAAGACAGGGCGGGCGAACCGGCTTCGGAGCGGCGTTAGCCGTCCGGATGCTTCCATGTACAGATAATCCACATTAATAGGAGAGAGAGTATGGCAAAAGAAGTGTATGTTGACGCCGATGAGTGCACAGGCTGCGAGCTGTGCGTAGATACGCTGCCGGAAGTGTTCGAGATGAATGCGGACGGAGTGAGCGTTGTTCATAATTCAAAGGGGGCAAGCGAGGATAAAATCCAGGAAGTGATAGACAGCTGCCCCGCCGAATGCATTCACTGGAGGGACTGACCGCCGGATGGCGCCTTGTCCTGACCAGTACAGATGAATCCCTTTTGAACACTACAAGGAGCGCATAATGGCTTTAAAAGATTATCTTTTCACCTCCGAGTCGGTCTCGGAGGGGCACCCGGACAAGGTCGCCGACCAGATTTCGGATGCCGTGCTCGATGAGCACCTGAAGGGCGACAGAAAATCCCGTGTCGCGCTTGAAACGCTGGTAACGACCAACCGGATAGTTCTCTCGGGGGAGATAACGTCCTCGCAGAAGGTTGATTACGAGAAAATCGCCCGCTCGGTGGTGGCCGGAATAGGCTATACCGATCCCGAGATCGGGTTCGACGCCTCGACCTGTGAAGTGTCAACCTACGTGCACGCGCAGTCGTCCGATATCTCACAGGGCGTGACCGAGGGAGAGGGCCTGTTCAAGGAGCAGGGAGCGGGCGACCAGGGCATGATGTTCGGCTACGCAGTCGCGGAAACCGACTCGCTGATGCCCATGCCGATTTTTTACGCCCACAGGCTGGTGCAGTATCTCGCGGAGGTGAGGAAGAAGGGCGAACTCAAGTTTGTCCGGCCCGATTCCAAGTCGCAGGTGACAGTGGAATATCTGGACGGCAAGCCGAAGAGGATCGACGCGATCGTCATATCCACCCAGCACACGCCCGACGTGGAGTACGATGAAATTCGCAGCGCCATGGTCGACGCGGTCATCAAAAAGGTCATTCCCGGCAACCTGATCGACGCCAACACCAAGATATACATCAATCCCACCGGCCGCTTCGTGATCGGCGGGCCGCATGGCGATACGGGCCTTACCGGCCGGAAGATCATCGTCGACACCTACGGCGGCATGGGCAGGCACGGCGGCGGCGCGTTTTCGGGCAAGGACCCGTCCAAGGTGGACCGCTCCGCGGCCTATATGGGGCGCTATATCGCGAAAAACGTGGTGGCTGCGGGGCTCGCGCACCGATGCGAGGTGCAGATTGCCTATGCGATCGGGGTGGCCGATCCCGTGTCCGTGATGGTGGACACCTTCGGGACAGGCACTGTTTCAGAGGATGAGATCGCGAAACGCGTTAAAAGCGTGTTCAATCTCAAGCCGACGGGCATCATCCAGACGCTCGATCTGCTGAACCCGGTGTTCTTCAAGACCGCGGCCTACGGGCATTTCGGTCGGGATGAAAAGGGTTTCACCTGGGAAAAGACTGATAAGGCGGCGGCCCTGAAAGCATAGGCGCCGGACAGGTAATGCGGACAATGCAAAAGCCCCGCCGGGGTAACCGGGGGGCTTTTTTAATCGGTGCGCGGCCCGGCGCGCCGGCGCCTAATTCGCGCGCGTCATTCTGCCGATACTGTTACCAGACATGCAATCTTAACGCCGGAAGGGGCTTTACGGAATGATAATCGCCCCGGGGCGGATTGCACTCAAGGAGTCAGCAATGAAAACCTACCAGGTTCGCTCGTTCGCCTACCGTTGCAGCTGCGGGTATTCCACGAATGTATTTGTGGATTGCGGCGTGCCGCAGGAGGCGATACGGTGCCGCAAGTGTTCCAGGGAGATACGCCGGAATGACTGAAAGCCCTTCGCGTCCGTTGACGCCGGTCATTCTCCCCGGATTCGATTAATGAATTGAAAAAATTGCCCTCATTCTGAAAAGGTGTGTGTATCATGAGATTCTGTGCGCACATCCTTGCCGTCTTTTTCCTTGCCTCGTCAGCGGCGCTTGCGGAAGAAGCCGCTCCTGTTCCCGGAAATGCGACTGAACGGCCGCAGAAGCGGCCGGCCGAAAGCGCCGCCGCGGAGTCCAGGAGCATCAACGTCGACATGAAGGTCATTTACGGCCGGTATAACAGCATGCTCTCGACAATAAGCCTTTCGCAGGAACAGGAGAATTTCGTGTACCTGCTCACCTCGTATTTCAAACGCTCCAACGATTTCGGCCGAAACGACCGTGTTTACGAAAACTCCAGCTACTATGAAAACAAGCTCGGCTTCACCGGGAGCCTCCAGGTTACCGACCGGTGGAAGGCGTCTGTCGAAACCGGCGTCGACAGCGATTCGAGAGGGATGTTCGACAATCCGGTGTATTCGAGGGAGGAGAAGGAGAAGGTCTCCCTTTCCCTGAAAAACGTGATCAAGCTCTCGCATTCCTTCGAGGCCTTCGTCACGGCGGGCGGAGGGCAGTATGTGCACCGCCTCAGGCAGAGCGGGGACGACGATGACGATGACGGAGACAGCAGGCTGTACCAGGCGAACGCGGAGGTGGGCGGGGAGTACATATGGTCGCACGCCAACAGGATACGGTTCAACAGCTTCTTCTGCAATTACTTCTATTCCGATGAGCGGGTCGGGGATGACCGCTTTGTCAATTCCGAGATCATCGACGACTTCTATCTGACCCGCAACATCGGCGTTTCGGTGGGGCTCAACCTCGACGTGAACCGCGATGACGACGCCCTGGTGTCGCCCATTGTGAGCCTTCTGCTGAAGGATTTCCAGTTCGCGACCATTGTGCTCGCGTACCGGTACGACATGGTTCCGTTCAGGCCGGAGATCTTTTACCTGACGCAGAAGTACATCATGCCGACGTACGACCTTCCCCCGAGCCGCGTTCACAGGGGGGATGTTCGCTTTGAGTTCCGCCTCAACAGCGTGATGTCGCTCAAGTCGGTGTTTTCCGTGGAGAGGCACGGCGATTACTACAATTATTACACGGTAACTCATGGCAACCTGCTGAGCGCCCGGTCGACAGAAGCGACGCTGTACCACTCCCGCCTTGACTGGAACATCCTGCTCTTTGACCGCATGTTCGAGTGGGTGCTCTCGTATGAGTATTCGCGGTTTGACGCTGATGAGTACATCACCTACAGGCCCGTGCACGTGCTCGGCAGCACCTTCAGGCTCGGAGGCGATGTGTGGAAAGCGGTGTGGGGGAACAGGCTGAACAGCCAGATGCACACCGATCCTGAAAACGACAGTCCCATAGGGGCGGCGGTGATCGGCGAGTTTTCCCTCCAGAGAAAAATGCTTGAAAGCTTTTACGCATATATAAAGATTGATAACCTTTATAATCGCGGGTATTATCTGCGGGATGGTTACCCCGAGCAGGGCCTGAGCGTGCTCGGGGGCATCAGGATTCTGTTTTGACCGTGAGCGGCGATACAGCCGCGGCCGCGCCGGAGACATGCGCAGGCCCGACGCCCGCCATGCTGAACAAAAAGTGCCGAAACGACAAGGAGTGTGTCCGATGACGGGCGAAATTCTGGTTGGTTTTTTCTCCTCAATCCCCATGCTGCTGACTGTAGTCCCGATCGTCATATGTTCGATCATTTCGGTGGCGGTCATCATCGAGCGGTCGGCGTATTTCAGGCGGATTGACCTGGACTACCGTTTTATCATCGAAAACGTCTCAAACTATGTGAAAGCGAATGACCCTGACGGCGCAAAGTCGTTCTGCGGCGGGTTCCCCGGGCCGCTGGTCGGGGTGATTGCCGGCGTCATCGATCCAATCTTCGCGAACGCAGACCGCGAAGGCGTGATGCTCTCTTCGACGCGGAATGCGGTTGTGGCGATAGAGAAATACATCGGCGTCATCGCAACCGTCGCGACCATCTCTCCCATGCTGGGGCTCTTCGGCACGGTGACGGGGCTTTTAAAGGCCTTTGTCGCGATTTTCAGGGGGGGGCCGGACGCTTCGGCGCTTCTGTCGTACGGGGTCGCGGAAGCGCTCATCACGACCGTGCTGGGGCTTCTTGTCGCGATACCGTCCTGGGTATTTTACAATTACATGGTCGCGAGGCTTGAGTTTTTCATGCGCGAGCTGGAGTATGTGTCCAACAGCATCATGAAGCTCGAAGCGAAACAGTGAACAGCAGGAAGAAGGCGGTCTGTCCCGTCACACAGCCTCCGGGCGCGTACAATCGGTAAGACATGGAATGGAAATTTAAAAGCAGGTTTCAGTACCGCTCGATCATTGATATGACGCCGCTCATCGACCTGGCGTTTTCGCTGCTGATTTTTTTTATGATTTCATACAATGCCAGCCAGGGCAGGATGTCTTCAATCGTTGTGAATCTTCCCCAGGCGGTGCAGAGCGGGCAGTACCGCGAGGTTGATACGGTTATTTCTGTAACAGATAAAAATGAAATATTCCTAAACGATAAAAAGCTGGAATTCCAATCGCTTGCCGTTGAAATAGAAAACAGGAAAGAAGCCCTGAAAACCGGTACCGTCATCATCCGCGGTGACCGGAAGGCCGACTACGAGACGGTCGTGAAAATTATGGACCACCTGAACAGGGCGGGGATACCCAAGTTTACGCTCGCAACCATCAAATCGAACAGGTAAAAAAGCGGCGGTATGAAAAAAATCTGGTTAATGCTGGGCATGATGGCGATCATGTTCATTGCCTTCAGCGGGTACAGGGGCGCTTACACGCAGACGTCCCGGTACGAGGGCAAGACGGTCAGGAAAATCGAGTTCAACGGGCTCAAGAACAATGACAGCCGGGATTTGATGGACGCCATGTACACCGAGGAAGGCTTTCCCCTCAAGGAGACCGAGGTGCGCAAGGACATCAAGGCCGTGTTCAGGGAGGGCCAGCTTGAGAACATTGTGGTGGAAGTCGAGGAGTACCGCGACGGCGTGGCGTTGAAGTTCATCTGCACCGAGCGCCCGATCATCAGGGACATCGAGATCCTTGGCGCTGAAGAGGTCAATGAAACCGAGCTTACCAACCTGCTTCCATTCAAGGAGAACGATGTGTACCGCAGGGACCGAATGGAGCGCGGGGTTCAGGCGATCAGGAAGAAGTACGAGGAGCAGGGATTTTTCAATGCCGTGATCGGGTACCGCATCAGCAAGACCGACCGCGATGAAAACTCGGTCAAGGTTTCATTCCGCATCGACGAGGGAGAGGAGATACGCGTCGCGAAAATCGCGATCATGGGGTCTAAAATCATCCCCGAAAGGAAACTCCGCGGCGTGATGGAGACCGAGGAAACGGGAATTTTCGGCGGGGGCGGCGAGTTCAAGAAGGACGTGTACGCCCAGGATAAAATGAAAATTGAGGCCTACTACAAGGAAAAAGGATACCTGGACGCGCAGATTGTCGAGGACAGTGTTGAGTACGAGTGGGCGAACCCCACAAAGCATGAAAATCGAGCGATTTTTATCACGATCAAGGTCACGGAAGGAGAGCGCTATTACTTCGACCGGTACTCGGTTACCGGAAACAAGATCTTCGAGACGAAAGTATTCGAGCAGAATTTCGAGCAGCAGGAAAGGGGCGCAATATTCAACAACACCTCGTTTCAGCGCGACATGCAGATGATGGCCGCCCGGTACGCCGAAAAGGGCTACATATTCGCGCGTGTCATTCCCAAAAAGACAATCGAGGAGCGCGAGGTCATGGTGGAGGGCCGCAAGGAGATGCGGAAGTTCGTCAAAATCGACTTCACCATTCACGAGGGCGACAAGGTAAGAATTGAGAATATCATCGTCAAAGGCAATAAAAAGACCAAGGAGCGCGTGATCAGGCGCGAGATCCTCGTCAGGGAAAACGAGCTCTTCGACTCCTTTAAAGTCCAGCGGTCGAGAGAGCGCGTGCACAGCCTGGGATACTTCAAGGAGGTCAACATCGACGTCCGCCCCGGCAGCAGGGACGGCTACGTGAACCTCATCGTGGAAGTGGAGGAGCAGCCCTCGGGCACCATCTCGCTCGGCGGCGGCTACGGCACCACGACGGGATTTTCCATCTTCGCGGACGTGGCCGAAAACAACCTCCTGGGCAACGGCCAGCGTGTCAGCACGCGCGTGGAGTACGGCCCGTACCGCAGCGCGGTGACCCTGGGATTCCAGGACTCGTGGATTGCCGATACCCTGTGGGACAACGGAATGCCGCTCGGCTTCGACTCGGAGATCTATTACCAGGTCAACACGCTTTACACGTCGTCGATGTTCGCCAATACCGACGCCACGGCGAGGTACCAGCGCCAGACCATCGGCTATTCGATGGGCCTCTTTTACCGGTTTTTCGACTATTACGGCGCAGGTTTCCGCTGGGGCCACGCCTTCAGGAGCTACCTGAACCCGACGGGGAACGCGTCCGACGATATTTTCATCCAGGAGTCGAGGGGCATCCAGGAGAAGCGCACCGTTACGCTGTACGCCTTCCGCAATTCCAGGGACAATCCCCAGAACCCGACCAAGGGCTCGTTCGCAAGGATGTCAGTCGGCTTTACCGGCGGCTACTGGCTGCGCGGCGATGATCACTTCATCAAGTACTCGCCCGATTTCTACGGCTACCTGACGCCGTTTCACCTGCCGTTCCTGAGGACGCATCCCTGCGTGATCGAGCTCCGGGCCAACGCGGATTTCATAGGGCCCCCGATGCAGCGCCGGAAGATTGAGGGAATGCAGTCCTCCGAGGACAATCCCTGGATTGAGCCCGAGGACAGGCTTCGGATCGGCGGCGCTGAAACGCTTCGCGGATGGGACTACTACGATTCCGACTTTCCCGACTCGTGGCGCATCGGCCTTTTCCACAGGATACTCTACGGGCTTGAGTTCCGCATCCCCATACATCCGCAGATACTGTGGCTGGCGTTTTTCTTCGACGCGGCGTCGGTGTGGACCGACAGCTTCTGGGAGCCGCAGCTGATCGACGATTACCAGGACGAGATCAGCCAGGACAGGCGCGACGGGCTTGTCAGGGACATCAGGGACTTCAGGGACGGGAATCTCATGCCCTACTTCCGCTATTCGTACGGGTTCGGATTCAAAATTCAGATACCCATGATGCCGCTGCGCTTCTGGTTCGGGCGAAAGATCATCTGGGTGGGCGAGGACGAAGGATACTTCAAGCCGATAAGCGATTTCAACTTCCAGTTCGCGATCGGTGACATGAGATTCTGATTGCCCGGCAGGGCAGGTGGCCGGTTTTCAGGCGTGTGCGGAGCGTGATAATGGCAAAACCTGTAAACATGCATGAGCCGTTGCGCCGGACCTCCGGTGCGCGATTCCGTGCTGCGGCCGCGCTTTTCGCGGTGATCGCGTGCGCCGGATGCGCCAGCGCAAACCGCTCGCCCGCTGCGCCCGCACACATAGGATACCTGCACCTTTCGCTCGTGGTAGATTACCTGGCGAAAGGGGATGACGAGGCGCGCGAGATGGCGGCGAGGAAGCGCGCGCTCCGGGAAACCATCGACACCTCGGACAAAAAGCTGTCGGCCGAGACTGATATCCGCAGGAGGGAGCAGCTCGTTGCCGCCATGGGCGCCGCGCGGGGAGAGCTCGAACAGCTTGCGGACAGGGAAAAAACCGTAAAGGGCAGGTACTACGCCGAAATACAGCGCGCGGTCGAGCGGGTGGCGGGACGGCGCCGGATCGATTTTGTGCTGAACATGGGCGAGGGGCTGGTCTACTCGCGCAGGGAGTTTGACATGACCGAGGACGTGCTCAGGGAGATACAGAGCACGCGCAGGCGCAGCGTTCCCCTGTCAAGATAATCCGTTTCCGGGGAGGTGGCCTTGAAAAAAGCGATGGTGTGCGCACTCTGCGCGGCAATGCTCGCGGCGTGCGCGGATGCGCGCAGGGACGCGGTGCGTGAGGCTCTTTCCGGATCAAAGGCCAGATATGCGCTCTTTGTGAGCAAGGGCGAATTCGCACTGTATGTGTACGACCGGAGCCTCAGGCTTGTGCGCAGATACCTGATAGCGTACGGACTCAATCCCGACAGGGCGCGCAAGCTCTATGCCGGCGACAACCGAACCCCCGAAGGCGTGTACCCGGTTGTCGAGATGCTCAGCATGGACGCGGACCGGAACACCGATTCCTACAGGAAGCTTGCAATGATGAACCGCGTGTACTTCAGGGCCCGTGACGGGCATTCCCGCTACGGCAGTCCGGATGAGGACCTTGGCGACAATGCCTACGGCCCGCGCTTCTACCTGTTGGGGTATCCCTCTGACGGGGACAGAAAGCGTTACGGGGAAGCCGTTCGCGAGGGGCGGATTCCGATGAAAAACGGCGCTCCTTTGCCCATCGGGCACGGGATCGCAATCCACGGAAACAACGACTCCGGCTCGATAGGCCACCTGGCCACGAGCGGGTGCGTAAGAATGTACAATGACGATATCATTGACCTCGAGCGCTACATCGAGGTGGGAACGCCGGTAATTATTTCCCCGTGAAGGATGTTTATGGGTTGACATAATCGTTTCCTGTAGCAGAGTGTGGTGGGTTGAACGCCTGTCGAATCCATTCCCCCGGCTCATTTGAGGTCAAGGCGAGTGTCGGAACACTATAATACTGGAGGTCTTTTGTGATCTGTCTGATATCGAGCGCATACGCACAGGCGCAGAACGCGGCGCCCGCGGCGCAGAATCCCGGCGCATCCATGTGGTCCAGCTTCATTCCGATCATTCTCATGGTCGTAATTTTTTATTTCCTCCTTATACGCCCTTCGCAGAAAAAGGAAAAAGAGCGCAAGAAGATGCTCGAGGCCATTCAGAAAGGGGACAAGGTCATCACCGCCGGAGGCATGTACGGCGTGGTGGTCAGTGTCCGGCCGGAGGAAAACATTGTCGTGCTGAAAATTGCGGACAACACCAAAGTCGAATTCGCGAAATCTTCCATACAATCAAAGGTGTCCTGATTAAACGATGAAACGCTCAAGCATCTATCTCTTCTCGGTTCTGTGGGTCGCGTGTGCGCTTATAGTGGGGGCGTCGGGGCTTTATTCCCAGACCGCTGACGCCGGGCATGACGCTGCGTCGCAGGAGGGCGCACCGCCGTCACCCCAGCAGGCCATTGCGCCCGAATCCAGGAAAGCTGCTGCGCACAAGCCCGAGGCCGCCGCGCAGGCTCCCGCCCCGCAGGTGTTTCAGGGGGGCCTTCTCGAGATATCCGAAAGCGAATACCGCTACAACCGGATACCCGGGAAAATAGTTGCAAAGCCCATTGCCGAGAGCTTTGTGGCGGCAGACAGCGCACCCCAGCAGCCCGTCAACGATGAAAGCGGGGCGGGAACCCGGGGTATTTTCGGGTTCAGCCCGGAGGCGTCGAACTACATCGCCAAGGGCGCGCTGGTGTTTGTTATAGTGCTGATTTTCCTGATGTACCGGCTCCGGTCCAGATCGAGAAGCGGCGGCGTTCTCAAGCGCTTTCCATAACCGCCGGTTGACAAAAAAACGCGAAATACTGTGACGAATAGTTGCAATCATGGAAGGGGATTCCAATGAATCGAGCAATAGTGTATAAATCCGTTTTTATTCTTCTGCTTGTCGCTTTTTGCGTCACGCTGATTTTGCCGACCGTCGGCGAGAGGGAAATGACCGTTCAAATGAAGAGCGACGCCACTCCCGAGCAGTCCGCCCGCGTGCACAGCCGTTTTCCCGCGGATTCATACCAGGTGGAGCCGGCCGGCGATACGATTCTCATTCGGGGATACGGCCTCAACGACGCGGTGATGAACGAGGTCCGTGCGTTTGAAGGGGTCAGGGATGCGAAATTCGTGCAGCACTGGGCGGAGAAGAAGCCGCTCTCGGCCAAGAGGATCAACCTCGGCCTCGATCTGCAGGGAGGCATGCAGCTCGTGCTCATGCCCAACTTCACGGCGCTTGAACGCCGTTTCAACCGCCAGCTCACGGAGGATGAAAAGGTCGGTTCGACACAACAGGCGCTCGAACTGCTCCGCGGCCGTGTTGACCAGTTCGGCGTGTCCGAGCCCCAGCTTCGCCGCAGGGAGTCGGGCGCGATAGAGATTCAGCTTCCCGGCGTGCGCGACCCGGAAGGCGTGAAGCGCCTCATCGGCACCACGGGCCGCGTTGAGTACCGCATCGTGAACGAGGCCTACTCACAGAAGGCGGAGGACTGGTTCAAGTCGCGGCCGGACTTCCGCGAAAAAGGGCTCCCTCTCGAATCGCAGGAGCAGTTCGCACTCCTCGGGGAGGTCGCCCGCGACATCGGGCTTCCCGAAGACCAGGAGCTTCTTTTCTTCTATGACCGCCAGCCTAATTCCAAGAGAATAGTGCCGAGCCATCCGATCGCCCTCGATAAAAAGACGTCGCTGGCCGGGGATGACATACAGAAGGCGGTGAAGGGATTCGATGACTACGGGCGTTTCGCGGTCCATTTCAACACCACCACGGAAGGCGCGGCCAAGTTCGCCGAAGCCACCTCCAAGAAAAACCACGGCAAGCGCCTCGCGATCGTCATCGACAACAAGGTGCGAAGCGCGCCGCTGATGAACGTGCAGATCACCACCGGCAGGGCCATCATCCAGGGTGATTTTTCACAGGAGGAGATGGACACCCTGGTCGGCATCATCAACGAGGGTGCGCTGCCGGTCGACCTTGAGCGCATAGAGGAGCGCAGCGTAGGCCCGTCGCTGGGCATCGATTCCATCAACTCCGGCGTCAAAGCGGTGCTGGTGGCGATGGCGGCGGTCATGGTGTTCATGATCATGTACTACAAGATGTCGGGCCTTATCGCAGCGGTCGGGCTTGCCCTGAACATGATATTTATGGTATCCATCCTGTCATGGTTGAGCTTTACGCTGACGCTGCCGGGCATCGCCGGTTTTGTGCTGACCATCGGTATGGCGGTTGACGCCATGGTGATCATCTTTGAAAGAATAAAGGAGGAGCTGCGGAGCGGCAAGTCGGTGCGAATGGCCGTCTCGTCCGGCTTTGACAAGGCGTTCTGGGCCATTGTGGACTCCAACGTGACCACGCTCATCGCGGCGTTCATCCTCTCGCAGTTCGGGACCGGTCCAATCAAGGGATTCGCAGTCACCCTTTCCATCGGGGTCCTTTCCAGCATGTTCGTGGCGCTGTATATCAACAAGTTCATATTTGAGCTCATCGCCATGAAGAAAAACCAGCAGAAGCTCAGCATTTAAGTGGAGAGTTGACATGGAAAAAACCATAAAATTCATGGAATACCGTTTCATCTCATATGCGATAACGTTGGCGTTGTTCGCACTGTTTATCGCCGGCACCGTGATGCGGGGCGGTTTCAACTGGGGGATCGATTTTGTCGGCGGCGTCAAGGTCATAGCGGGATTCAACAGCCCCGTCGCGGTTTCGTCGATTCGCGACGCCATGCGTACGGCAGGGATCAACGCCGAGGTGCAGCAGTTCGGTGAGACGGCGCAGAACCAGTACGTCATCTCGACCAGGCTCACCGCGGCCGACAGGAGCGCCCCTGGCACCAGCGTGAGCGGGCAGGGAAGCGCGCAGAGGGTGCAGGGCGCGCTGACGCAGAATTTCCCCGGCGTGACGATATCCAGCACCGAGGAGGTCGGCCCTGCGATCGGCGATTATCTCAAGAAATCGGCGGTATACCTGATTCTCTGGTGCGTCGTCATCATGGCGCTGTACCTCGCCTTCCGTTTTGAATACCGCTTTTCAGTCACCGCGATGATTGCGCTCCTGCACGATGTTGTGTTGTCGTTCCTGTTCCTGGGCATGATGGGCGTGGAGATTAATATACCCATCGTGGCGGGCATCCTGACGATTTTCGGCTACTCCATCAACGACACCATCATCGTCTACGACCGCATCCGCGAAAACCTGGACGTGATGGCCAAGCAGTCTATCAAGGACATCGTCAACCGGTCAATTTCACAGACGCTTAACCGCACCATTCTCACGGTGTTCACCACGCTGCTGGCAGTGTTCTGCCTGTACATGATCGGGGAGGACGTCATCAATGATTTCGCCCTTCTTCTGCTGTTCGGTTTTGCACTTGGCGTGTTCTCGACTTTCGGTGTGGCGTCACCCCTTATTTATGAATGGAACAGAATACGGCCAAAACAGGCCTGAGCGGGCCCATGCATGAAGCCCCCTTCCGCCGCCCCGCGCGGGCGGCGCGATTGGCGGCACTGCTGCTTCCTCTTCTTCTCTTCATCCTTGCCTCCCCCCCGATGCTGCGCGCCGGTAATGTTCCTGACGAGTACCGTGTTGAAAACCTTCTCGGATTCGCTTCGTTTTTGATTGACCGGGGAGAGTACTACCGCGCCCGCACGGAGCTCAGGCGCATCGGGTCGCTCTACCCGGGTACAATTCCGGCAAGCGCCATCCGGGTGACCGATCTTTACTGCCTTTTCCGCGGGAAGCAGTATCGCGAGCTCGCGGAGGAGAAGAGGGCGACGGAGGCGGGAGTTGCGGCCTGCGCCGGGCTTGTCTTCAGCTTCGACGCCGCGTGTGCGCTTGCCGACGCGAAACTTGCCGCTTCCCTGCTGTCGTCGCACGCCGATCCCTGCCCGCACCCGTTCGAGTCGTTCCTCTGGAAGCGGCGCTTTCTTTCCGCCATCGCCTCAAACGATCCCGGACGCGCCGCGCTGATGCTGGAGGGCAAAGACGCCCCATTGCCCGATGGAATGGAGAGGCAGCGCTTCGAGAACATCCTCAACTACGGCCGCGAAAGGCTTTCCTCGATATCGAGTCCCTCGCGCGCGCTGTGGGCGGGTATTGTCCCCGGGGCGGGATACGCGTACTCGGGGAATACCGCGACCGGCATCGTCGCCTTCGTGGTGGTGGCGGTGCTCTCTTCCGTGACGTACGCGGCGTTCAGGACCGACAACCG